>JBKQNQ010000359.1:0-2512 GCA_052145875.1 Thiobacillaceae bacterium | reverse complement strand
TAGAGGTCCCAGGATGCGGGCGAGACTGCCGGCGGCCTGGGCGACACCGATGGTGGCTCCCTGTTCGTGAGAGGGGGTCAGGTTCGAGAGCAGGCCAAAGAGCGGCGGACGAGTCAGGCCGGTGCCGACGGACAATAACGCGAGCACTAACAGGAGCCAGACCCACGGCAGGCCCTCGTGCTGGAAAAGCACCTTCCACGATAGCTGCGTTTCGCCTTTGAGGTATGGGATCAACACAAAGCTGACGGCGGTGAGCACGAGGCTCAGCGCGATGAGCTTGGGCTCGCCCATTTTCTTCACGAGCCGCCCGATGGCCCCGCCTTGGACGAGCGCGCCGATCAGGCCGCAATAGACATAGAGGTACGCGATGGTGCTGGCCGTGGTGGCATCACGCTTGAAGTCCAGATGGAAGTTGGCGCCTACCAGGAGCGGCAGGGTGCTTTCAAAGCAACTGAAGCAGAAGGTCGCCAGAAAGAATACGATGACCAGGAGGCCCACCTTCGGCTGACTCAGGGTGTGGGCCCACTGGTCAAGATGCGGTCGTGGGGGCGCTTGGGCGGAATCGGGTCGGTGGCTTTCCGTAAGGATGAAGAAGGCCAGGAGAAAGTTCGCCGCGCACAAGCCCGCTGCGACCCAGCCAGGGCCGGTGTTGCCTAGATGCGCCAGGCTCATGCCGCCGATAAAAGGCCCGAGGATGAACCCGAGTCCGAACGCCATTCCAATGAGCCCCATCTTCTTTGACCGGTCTGCCGGAGGCGTGATGTCCGCGATATAGGCCTGGGCCACGGTGATATTGCCGCCACATACTCCCGCAAACAACCGTGACACTACCATGAGCCACAAGGCCACGGTGTGGTTTTCCATGCCCGAGGCGCGGGCGAATACCACATAGGAGACGGCGGCACCCGCGGTGCTGAGCAGCAGAATGGGGCGGCGTCCATGCCGGTCGGAGATTCGGCCCCAGATCGGCGCGAAGAGGAACTGCATGGCTGAGAAGGCGGCAAAGATAACGCCGATGACAATGCCGCGTGCGCCGAAGTGCTCGCTCAACGGCGGAATCATCGGCACGACAATGCCAAACCCGATGAGGTCAATGAAGACCGTCAGGAAGATGACAAGGATGGAGGGTTTTCTCATAAACGAAAGCCCAACAAAGGCCGCTCGGTATCCGGCTGATCCTCAAATGACATGGCAAGAGTCTATTGCCAGATGGGCGCGAGTCAAGCTACGGGCGGCCCTTATCGCGGCGCTGGGCGTTGGCACGGCCACGCCGGATCCCGCCCGACGACCGCGGAACGGAAACCCCGGCCTCGGCAGCCGCCTGTTTCATCTTCTGACACCGTCTGTCTGGAATCGAGGCAACGGAAGGGGGTCTGGCGCGGCAGGCAGGCGGCAAAGGCTCCTTTTTATGGCGAAAAGATATGATTGGCTCTTAACCTGCACTGCAAGATTGTGAGATTACGTGCTGTCCGCGCCTGATGCACAATCGTTAGGACGCGTGTCCTTGGGCAGGTGGCTCTGCTCGGGATTTTATTGGTGGTTTGTGGGACAGCCTTCGGTGCAAATGAACTAAGATTACCATGACGCAGGCCAAACAAAATCAAGTGAAGGATACCCGAACGCGGGTCCTGCTGGTGGATGATCACGCGGTGGTCCGTTATGGCATTGCGCAGCTCATCAACCAACAGGGCGACCTCGTGGTGTGCGGGGAGGAGGAAGACGCAAGCCACGCCCTCAGCGCGATTGGCAGGCTCAAGCCTGCCATCGTGACCGCTGATATTTCTCTGAAGGACAGCAGCGGGCTGGAGTTGATGCGGAACATTAAGGCGCAATACCCCGGGTTGCCGGTGCTGGTCGTCAGCGCGCATGATGAAACGGTTTACGCGGAGATTGCGTTTCGCGCGGGGGCGCTTGGCTACTTGATGAAGGCCGAGGCGCTGGAGAAGATCGTGCCGGCGATTCGCCGGGTGTTGAGCGGAAACATTTACGTGAGTGATGCCCTCGCCGCAAGAATGCTCCAGCGGCAGGTCCGGGGACACACGGACGTCCAGCAGTCTCCGGTGAAGGGACTCAGCGATCGCGAGAAGGAAGTCTTCCAACTCATCGGCCGATGGAAGAAGACCAAGGAGATCGCGCAGGAACTGCATTTGAGCATCAAGACCATCGAGTATTACCGTGAGCAGATTAAGCAGAAGCTCGAATTGAAGAGCGCGGTCGAACTTACCCAACATGCCACCTCCTGGGTGCAGCGGGAAAACCCGACTTGAGTCGGTATTTATCTTTACTTCACCCTGATTTGCCCTCCGGCCGGCGCCTCCGCGCTGTGCTCTAATTAATCGTCATTTCCTCAAGCCTGGCTGCTTTTTGCTGCCGGCCCCCGGGGAATCCCCTGGGCTGCATTCCGTCATCGCACTGGGATCACAATACTGCCTTGCCCCGATTGTTGGTTTTCGTGGCCAGCCTAAACTGAGCAGTAGATAAAAATGAATCTAGTGCCTATGAACTTGAATGT
>JBKQNQ010000358.1:0-5571 GCA_052145875.1 Thiobacillaceae bacterium | reverse complement strand
GGTTCCGCGGCATGAAACCTGTATGGTTGGGAGTTGAATGAGAGGCGGCTGCCAAAACACGGATGCTTGGACGGGGCGCGAATCAGGTTGTCGAAATGCGCCAGCCGGGAAGCGCGTCGACGCGGGGCGTGGACTTGTGCGCCGCCACAAACGAGGGCGCCTCGCGGGGCGCGGGTTGGGTGCGCGGTGGATGAACGCGGACCCACTGCGCCATTTGACCAGTCTTGACACTGTCGCACATCCCGCTTTGACTGACTGATATGGGCTCTTAACTACTACTTGCTTTAATTATCATGCTGATTATCCCTGCCATCGATCTCAAAGACGGTCATTGCGTGCGCCTGGAACAAGGGAACATGGACAAGGCCACCGTGTTTTCCGAAGATCCCGCCGCCACGGCGCGTCGTTGGGTCGACCAGGGGGGACGCCGCCTGCATTTGGTTGATCTGAACGGCGCCTTTGCCGGAAGGCCCGTCAATGAGTCCGCGATTAGAGCGATCGTGGAGGCATTGGGCGATGAAATCCCGGTTCAATTAGGTGGCGGAATTCGGGACCTTGCGACGATCGAACGTTACCTCGACAACGGCATTCGTTATGTCGTCATCGGTACTGCAGCGGTTAAGAATCCGGGTTTCTTGCATGAGGCCTGTGATGCCTTTCCTGGTCACGTGATTGTGGGACTCGATGCCAAGGATGGCAAAGTTGCAGTTGAGGGTTGGTCCAAGCTGACCGGGCATGACGTGGTGGATTTGGCAAAACGGTTTGAAGATTATGGTGTCGAAGCGGTGATCTATACGGACATCGGGCGTGATGGCATGTTAACCGGTGTAAACATCGATGCCACCGTTCGGCTTGCACGCGCCCTCCATATTCCAGTAATTGCCAGTGGTGGCGTGAGTAATCTCGATGATGTGCGGAAACTGAGTGCCGTTGCGGCAGAAGGCATCATGGGCGCCATTACGGGCCGGGCAATTTATCAGGGCACCTTGAAGTTTTCGGAAGCGCAGGAGTTGGCAGACAAACTCGCTGGCCGAGTCTTCGGGGAATAATGTGCTAGCGAAGCGTATTATTCCCTGCTTGGATGTCACGGCGGGACGTGTCGTTAAGGGCGTAAAGTTCGTTGAGCTCAAGGACGCGGGTGACCCGGTCGAGATTGCGAAGCGCTATAACGGCGAAGGCGCCGATGAGCTGACGTTTCTTGACATCACCGCGAGCTCGGATGAACGTGACCTCATATTGCACATCATTGAGGCTGTTGCCTCACAGGTGTTCATTCCACTCACCGTAGGTGGCGGCGTGCGCAAGGTGGAAGACGTGCGACGACTGCTTAACGCGGGTGCTGACAAGGTGAGTATCAATACCTCCGCGGTGACCAACCCGCAGCTTGTGGCTGATGCCTCTGGCTATTTCGGTGCTCAGTGCATCGTTGTGGCCATTGATGCGAAACGAGCGGGGAATCACTGGGAGGTCTTCACTCACGGCGGACGCAAGGCCACCGGTCTTGATGCCGTCGCATGGGCAATGAAGATGGAAGACCTGGGAGCGGGCGAGTTGCTGTTGACTTCCATGGACCGGGATGGCACCAGGCGTGGCTTTGACTTGGAGCTGACCCGGCTAATTTCCGATGCCGTGGATATCCCGATTATTGCCAGCGGCGGGGTCGGTACCCTGCAGCACCTGGTTGACGGCGTGAAAGAGGGTTGCGCCGATGCGGTTCTGGCCGCCAGCATTTTTCACTTTGGCGAATTCACCGTAGGTGAAGCGAAGCAATACATGAAGCAACACGGCATCGAGGTGCGCTTGTGAATGACTGGCTTGATCTGATTCGTTGGAATGACCAAGGCCTTGTGCCCGTGATCGCACAGGATGCTGCCAGCGGACGCATTCTCATGGTTGCGTGGATGAATCGTGATGCATTGGCAGCTACTGTGGAAAAAGGCCAGGCGGTATACTGGTCACGGTCGCGCAATCGGCTCTGGCGCAAGGGCGAGGAATCCGGCCATGTGCAGCAGGTAACGGAAATCCGCTTAGATTGCGACGAGGACGTTATTGTGCTGGAGGTAGAACAACAGGGCGGCATCGCGTGTCATACGGGCAGAGAAAGCTGCTTCTACCGGGTCCTGAAAAATGGGGCTTGGGAAACGGTCGATCCGGTTCTGAAGGATCCCAAGGATATTTATCACAAATGACTCAGGATGTGTTGCAGCGTTTGACCGAAGCCCTGGAAGCGCGAAAGCATGCCAGCCCGGAGGCGTCCTACGTGGCTAAGCTCTATGCGAGGGGCTTGGATGCTATCCTGAAAAAGGTAGGAGAAGAAGCCACAGAAATCGTAATGGCGGCCAAGGATGGGCGGCCCGAGGAAATCATCCACGAGGTGGCTGATTTGTGGTTTCACACCTTGGTGTTGCTTGCACATCAAGGCTTATCCGCGCAGGATGTGCTAAGCGAACTGGCTCGGCGTGAGGGTATGTCAGGAATTGACGAAAAGGCCAACCGCAAATGAGCGACTGTATCTTTTGCAAGATCATTGCAGGTCAGCTGCCCTGCAAGAAAGTTTATGAAGACGATGAGGTCTTTGCGTTTCATGATATTCATCCCTTCGCACGCGTGCATTTCATGATTATCCCGAAGCAGCACGTTGTGTCACTTTTCGAGTGCGGGCCGGAACAGGAGGTGCTTCTAGGTAAGATAATGACACTTGCGCCGAAGCTGGCGAAGGCGCAGGGATTGGAAGCGGGGTTCAAGACCCTGATCAACACCGGGCATGGTGGCGGTCAGGAGGTGTTTCATCTTCATATTCACGTATTTGGCGGCGGTGAGCCCGCGCGCCACTGATGAGGGGGACGTTTTATTATGGGTAGTTTCAGTATTTGGCATTGGATGATCGTATTGCTGATAGTCTTGTTGGTCTTCGGCACCAAGAAATTGCGCAACATGGGTTCGGACTTAGGGGGCGCAGTCAAGAACTTCAAAGACGCGGTGAAGGAGGAGAATACCAAGATTCCCGATAACAGCGACGCGTCCGGGCGGACCATAGACGCTGAAGTGAAGGACAAGCAAAATTCTTAGGTAAGCAGTCTGGGGTCGGAGTCGTCACGGCCTTCCCTGCTTACGCCCTTACTCTGACCTTGCGGCAAACATGTTTGATATCGGTTTTTCAGAACTCATTCTCATCGGTGTGGTGGCCCTGATTGTCATTGGGCCGGAGCGCCTGCCGAAGGTTGCTCGGACCGCGGGCCTTCTTTTTGGCCGGTTTCAGCGCTATGCCAGCCGTGTCAAGGAGGACATCAGCCGGGAAATGGAGCTCGATGAGCTGCGTCAGGCGGGGCAGACTTTCAAGGAATCGGTAGAGTCAGCGGCACGCGGCGTAGAACACAAGGCCAGTGAGGCCGAACACACCATGCGAAATGAGCCCCTTGCCAACGATAAGGCGCTGGAAGTCATGGGCCTGGCGGAGACGCCAGTCAGTGAATCCACCGCTGCATTGGGCCAAGGTGACCCCGCCGTGCATCCCGCCCCCGTGCCCGCCGATTTGGCGCAGCCGACTGCGATTGTGCATTCAGAAGCCGCTTCAGCCAAACCAGCCGACAGCGATAAGGAAGCATGAGCGACGCTCAAGCGAAGGAAGATTCGTTCATCTCGCATTTGATCGAGCTGCGCGATCGCCTGGTGCGCTCGGTTGTGGCAATTGTGGTGGTTTTCGTTTGCCTGTTCCCCTGGGCCAAACAGATCTATTCACTATTAGCGCATCCGCTTCTAGCCGCGCTGCCCCAGGGTGGGCACCTGATCGCAACGGAAGTCACCGCGCCATTCTTTGTTCCGGTCAAGGTCACGATGCTGGCTGCATTTCTGATTTGTTTGCCTTGGGTGCTCTATCAGGCTTGGGCCTTCATTTCGCCGGGCCTCTATGAGCACGAGAAGCGGTTGGGGGTCCCCATCATCGTTTCAGCGGTGATCCTATTTTTTCTCGGAATGGCGTTTGCGTACTTTGTTGTCTTCCACGTGGTATTCGGGGCGATCGTTGGGTTTACGCCGGCTGGGGTCCAAGTCGCGACCGATATCGGGAAATACTTCGATTTTGTCTTGACCTTGTTTATGGCGTTTGGCTTGACCTTCGAGGTACCGGTCGTTGTCGTGCTGATGGTCAGGCTGGGTTGGGTTACGATTGATAAACTTGTCAGTGTCAGACCCTACGTCATCGTCGGAAGTTTTATCGTCGGCGCCATTTTCACTCCCCCCGATGTGCTTTCGCAGAGCATGCTCGCTGTTCCGCTCTGGTTGCTTTATGAGGCAGGCATTGTGGTGGCTCGCGTGGTCAGCAAGCCAGATCGAGTAAAGCCGGCCGCGGCCGCTTCGTCTGATAGCAACGACACACCGATGACCGACGCGGAAATGGAACAGGAGCTGGATCGGTTCGAGGCCGACCACAAAAATCCCGATTGATCATGCCTTATAAAAGTGCGTTCATGGACTGTGGCACAATATTGGTGCCGATGTTTGTCCATATTTAAGGCTTTTTTGTGAAGCCAAATAAATTGTTGCACTGAAATAGGGATTTCGTCCAGAATCTTCAGCTTTTATGCGGAGAGATTCATGGATGCACTAAAAAATGGCAGCGATGTGTTGTTTGTGTTGTTGGGCGCAATCCTGGTTTTGGCGATGCATTCCGGATTTGCTTTTCTGGAGTTAGGGACGGTTCGGAAGAAGAACCAAGTCAATGCTCTAGTAAAAATCCTCGCAGATTTCTGCGTCTCCACGGTCGCATATTTCTTTATCGGCTACACCATCGCCTACGGAGTGAATTTCTTCTCCGGGGCGAGCCATCTGACCGCAAAGAACGGGTTTGAGCTGGTTAAGTTCTTCTTTCTCCTGACCTTTGCTGCAGCAGTTCCCGCGATTGTCTCGGGTGGCATCGCGGAACGTGCGAAATTCAACCCGCAGCTCGCCGCAACATTTATCTTGGTGGGATTCGTGTACCCCTTCTTCGAGGGCATCGCGTGGCACGATGCGTACGGAATCCAGGACTGGATGAATTCAACGCTGGGCGCAAAGTTTCACGATTTTGCCGGTTCTGTGGTGGTGCATGCGATGGGTGGTTGGATTGGACTTGCGGCGGTCATTTTGCTTGGGCCGCGCTCGGGTCGGTATCAGAAGGACGGTGGCATTTCGGCTCATCCGCCCTCGAGCATTCCCTTTCTTGCCCTGGGCGCCTGGATTCTGACGGTGGGCTGGTTCGGCTTTAATGTTATGTCGGCGCAGTCGATTGACGGGATCAGTGGCTTGGTTGCAGTGAATTCACTAATGGCCATGGTGGGTGGAACGCTCATTGCACTGTTTGTTGGCAGAAACGACCCTGGCTTCATTCACAACGGCCCGCTCGCCGGTCTCGTCGCGGTCTGTGCAGGCTCAGACCTGATGCATCCGATCGGCGCCCTTGTTACCGGCGGTGTTGCAGGTGGCCTTTTCGTCGGTATGTTTACCGTCACGCAGAACAAGCTCAAGATTGACGACGTGCTGGGTGTTTGGCCCCTGCATGGTGTGTGTGGCGCATGGGGGGGAATCGCCGCCGGC
>JBKQNQ010000357.1:0-3431 GCA_052145875.1 Thiobacillaceae bacterium | reverse complement strand
CATTGCCAGTTGCTGACCAACGTTCAGGATTAAAAAGGGTTATTCCCAAATCACCCCGCATGCCTGTTTCCGTTGCATTGGCTGGGTTGGTGACAACCGACAGTGCATCCTGCGCAACAGCGACTCCGATTCCACCGGCGCCTTCCGATTTCACTCCGAAACCGGGCAAAAAATACCCATTTGTCGCCATGGCGATGCCGGGAAGCATCCCCGACAGGAATGTGAGAACAAGTTTGGTTCGCATCAGTGTCTCCTCCCAATTATTTTCCGAATAGATCATCAATGTGTGAATTGAATCGCACACTATTGAGCTTGTTTAATTCTTGGTTATCGCGCCGATTATAGCTCTGATCCCTTGTACACGATCGATTGTGCTGGTTTGGAAGTTGGAAATAACAGCATTCTCGTGCTAAAGATTACACAGTGCTTAACGGGGACACTTCGTCCCCCAACTCGACGCGGCTAACCTATTGCATGTTGCAGCCAAATATTCAATTCCATTGGACGTGGTGCGTTCATGGTCAGCATTGCTGGACGTGCTTGGAAACCAATAGCGATCGCTTTTTGCTTCGCCGTTCACTTTTCGCACAGCCCAGAAAATTTTACCGTCGATCCGTTTAATCCACCGGAGCGCCAAAAATCCCTGCGGACCCTTTGTGACGACCGTACGATCGGCAGTGCGCCCGGTTTGTGGTGACTATTTTATTCGCACAGTAGAAACGCCAGCCAAAAAAAACCGACATCCTCGTAGATGTCGGCTTCAGTTAGAACAACGGTATTGCCTAATTCGATTAGCGGCAAGTTAGGCACTTACAACTTGTGAACCTCACTTGGCCTTGTTGCGACGACGGCGAGCTGCGACGCCCACCAACCCCAAGCCAGCAACCATCATGCCATAGGTCGACGCCTCAGGGACTGCCGCTGCCGTGGTAATCTGACCTTCCAGCGCCCAACGGGTGTACTGGCCGGCAAACTTTCCGCCAGAGGGGTCTCCCGCAGTAGTGATCTGGGAACCAAAGCGAATGAGGTAGTCATAGGTATTCGCACCAACTTTGACCAGCTGATCAACTTGAAGCAGGTCGGGTGTGCCTGCACCCACTACAGTTCCCGGTGTCAGATGGAAAGTGTAGGCGCCCGCATAATTACCACCCCAAGAAAAGTTGGTAAATGTCAGGTCCGTTCCCGGAAGGCTTGTTCCAATTGCCGCAGCGTCTGCTGCCGCATTGGTCGTCGCTACAACTGCAGCGAAGGTCTCAGGTACGAATGGAGCACCAGCGAAGAGGAATCCGGTCGTGAAGGAACCTGGTGCGCTTGCTCCGGTCGTGCTAATTACGCCCCCTCCCGTTGGACCAAACAAGCTCGCAGCACCATAGGTGCTGAGGTTGATATCGCCAGTGGTAGAGAATTTGAACGCGCCAACAATGCCATCTGTGCCCAGCGTATCGGCGGAACCATTGCTCGCCGAGCCCGCTACGAACACGTCGGCAAGGTCCATACCCGTTACAGCCGCCGCATGGGCTCCGCCCGCGATCCCCAAGCCTGCTAACGCCATTGCGAGTGCGGACTTCTTAAATGTGAACATGTAGACTCCTCCAGTTAATTGATTGAGATCAATACTCAACGGTAAGAATCGATGTCTCACCTATGCGGATACTAAGTGGGTACCCAGGTCATGGCAAGCAATCTCACTTACGAGGCCACTAATTTTTTAAAGATTAGTTTACCCGTGAGCAACTGAAGCAAGAGGTGGGCCATTCAGCGGCTGTCTGCGTTAATGTTAAATAAATACATTGTGTTACATGCGCATAAGTGTTATCGAATAAACTGATGTAGGCAGCGGGTGTAAAGTAATTCGACACCAAACGCGAAGATTTGTGAGATTTTAGTAGGGTCTGGTATTTTCAGACTATACCTGACCTGGGTACTTAATTTGTAGCCAATCCGGCTGTGAGTTGAACGCCAATTTTCTCACTTTCCAAGCGAGCCTGGGATGGCGTTCGATAACCCAATGAGCTATGGGGTCGACGATGGTTGTAAAAGTGTCGCCAGGTTTCAATGACGGTTCTTGCCTCCCGTAAATCCCGAAACCATTCCCGGTTCAGACATTCATCGCGCAGCTTGCCGTTGAAGCTTTCCACAAATCCGTTATGCCAAGGCTTCCCAGGGGGGATAAACGCAGGCCCCACATTCTGGTCACGCAACCACTTCATGACCCGGCTCGCGGTGAATTCAGCCCCCTGGTCAGAGCGGATGTGCTCGGGCTTGCCATACAAGCGCATCAATCGCGTCAGCGTCAGGACGACATCCTGCGAGGTCAGCGAGCTGGCCACCTCGATGGCCAGACATTCCCGAGTATGTTCGTCCAGCACACACAGCATCCGGATCGTTCGCTTGCCCGCCAGTCGGTCATGCACAAAGTCGTAGATCCAGACATGATTGGAGCGCACCGCACCCAGCAGCCGCATATCAGAACCACAGCGCCGACGACGCGGCCGGCGTTTGGGCAGGTTCAGCCCCAGCTGCGCCCACAGCCGTTTAACCCTCCGCTCGCTTTCGCCCACCCAGAATGCACTACGTCGATAGCCAAAGCGGGGGAATTCCTGTGCCGTTTCCATCAGACGGCTCCCCAGATCCCGGTCCTTCTCCGGTTGCCGCAGACCATAGCTCGCCACCCGGCGGCTAAACCCCAGATAGCGGCAAGCAGGCCGCTTTGACACCCCCCGACTCGTCAGGCATTCGATCGCTTCACGCCGACCAGTCGGGGAACTCATTTTTTTCCGGCAAACTCCTTGAGCCCCTCGATCACCAGCATCTGCTCGGCAACCAGGCGCTTGAGCTTGCCGTTCTCCGTTTCCAGATCCTTCAGCCTGCGGGCATCAGACACTTCCATCCCGCCGTATTTACGACGCCAACGATAAAAGGTCTGCTCCACGATATTGTGCTTGCGGCACACCTCCGGGGTCTTGGCCCCGGGCACTTCCGCCTCCCGCAAGATCCGGATAATCTGTTCCTCGGTAAATCGCTTCTTCATCTGCAAGTCCTCCAGTAAAAAATACTATAAGACTCACAGTCAAAATGGCTACATCTTTGGTACCCAGGTCATACCCATAACGTCGAGTAGGCCGAGAGCAATTTCGGCGCTTCAAATTGCCACTCCAGTTCCTTTACGATCCGCTTGCGGCCAAATTCACCCATGCTTGCACGACGTTCAGAATTGTCCAGCAGCTCCACAATCTTGCGAGCCATATCCTTAGGATCATTCTTGTTGGCATATAAGGAGGCATCCTGAGCGGAGTAGCGCCCCTCCGTCAGGTCGAACTGCACTATGGGTTTGCCGAGCGCCATGTATTCCATGATTTTGTTCATGGTGGATTTGTCGTTCATCTCGTTTGCCACGTCCGGGTTGACGCATACGTCCGCAGTGTTGAGCA
>JBKQNQ010000356.1:0-7731 GCA_052145875.1 Thiobacillaceae bacterium | reverse complement strand
GAGGATGAATTGCGATGAAACGCGTGCCTAATGAGGAATACCTGGAGAAGGCCAAGACTTTAAGCAAAGAAGAGCGGGAAAGATTGTTATCCCGCACCCGAACAAAGCTCTCCCGCAGACTGGAAGACAAGAAGCTCAGTGCGTTGGAAGTCGTCGCGATCCAGCTTGAAATAGAAGATGACGAGTTACAGGAATGGCGCGAGAAGATGGCTGAATTAAGAAAGCATACGAAGCCCCGTTAGGTCGACTTGCCCGTAACCAACTCCCATCGAACCCCGACTCGTTTGAAGAATCGCGCCAGCCTGAAGTTCGTCAAAGCACGCTGATAGCCCGCGTCCACAATGCGGGATGACGGAGGGAGTATGCGCGTGCGTCCCAAGCGTTGAAGCCGTCAAGTGAACCCGAGCTTAGGAGCGCGTTTCCAATTTGTGCCCACGCAATTCGGGCAAAACTACTAGATCGAGTAATAATAAGATAATAAACATCTATTAGTATGTAGCTCACCCTTGCAAGTGGAGCCTATCATGCATAAAACAGCGGCAATATCGTTTCTGGTCCTTGGTCTGGTTGCTGTCAATGCAACTGCCAGCGATCTGTCCACCGATGTGAAATTTCTCAGTGATGCCGTCCGGTCCAATCCTCATAGTGCGAGCGCCTGGCGTGCGCTCGGTCACGTTCAATTTCTATCGGGCCACAACGAGCTTGCGCGGACCGAACTCCTTATGGCTATGCTTTTGAATCCAACTGAAGCCAAGGTTTGGCTTGAGCTGGGATTTGCTGACATTAAACTCGGTCGTTCAAACGAAGGGGTTGCAGCCGTAGAGATGGCAAGGCGCCTCCATCTTAAGACCATTAGTTAGACAGAGAGACGCTCGAAAACGAGATAACGCCGGATTTGTGGCCTTCCGGCCTGGCTCTCTGACCCTTTAGTGCCGTTTACCCCCTTTCTCGAACGCGGGAACCCGCGCAAATTCGAAGCAAGGAGTGGGCAATCCACGCGAGGCCACCCGGTGCATTGCAAATAGCCCGTCGAATGAAATTGCTGCCCCAAGACCCCGGGAAGTGAAGCCGTTTGAGCGGCAACCAAGAACAAACCCTTTATTCGTGGGAATATCCAACGCGCTAATTGAGCATCGCAACCCTCAGGCAAACCGGAGCCAGCTATATGATGATGGGCGATCCTAGTCCATTGAGTGGCCTGGCGCGCTGCAGAAAACAAGCATAAGCCGGAGCACGAGCCGTTGCTGAGGAAAATGCGGCCCTAGCGCCCGTTGCAGCGTCGCCGTGCAGGATCTTGCATAAATGCACTGGACGGCTCCCCTGACGCAGGAGACGGCGGTGTCCGAGCAGGGAAGCTGACCATCACCCTCGCGGGGCTCGGTTTGTTCGAGGTCGTGGATCCCAAATGCACATCTCGGCGCGAACGGATTCCCCGCGAGCCCTCTTGATGGTGTTTCCTGCACCCGGTACCGATCGCGATACAGGATTCTTGTCCTGCCACGCGCACTGCCCGAACTCATCCGTTCGGAAACCGCTTGTCTGTGCGCCCCTTTTACCTGTGCCGGCTTTGTGGTGCAATGCTGTTAATACCTTAACTTTTTAGTCAGGAATCAGCATGTCGGGTTTGAACAAAGACACCCCCATTCCAACCGAGATCAAGCTGCACAAGGTCTCGAAAAAACTGGAAATCGCGTTCAGCGATGGATCGCAGTTTGATCTGCCCTTCGAATATTTGCGGGTTTATTCACCTTCTGCTGAGGTACGCGGCCACGGCGCGGGGCAAGAGAAGCTCCAGGTCGGCAAGAAGAATGTCGACATTGAGCAGGTCGAACCGGTTGGCAATTACGCGGTTTGCCTGTTTTTTAGCGACGCACACAACTCGGGCATTTATTCCTGGGATTACTTGTATGAACTGGGCACGCACTTTGAGGCATTGTGGCAGGACTATCTCAAGCGCATGGAGGCAGCGGGCGCATCCCGCGAGCCCGCCAGTGCACCCTATGAAGGCCGCCCCAAGAGCAAGTAAGACATGAGGGGCTCCGCCGTGGCAGCACAAACAATGGGCGCGGCAGATGCCATCCTAGTGAGCCCTTACGAACTGGGGCGGCAGCCATTCAGCCTTGCACACGCCGCGGCTTGGTTGTCGCGGGCGGGCATTAGCGTGACCTGCATTGATCTTTCGCAGCAAAGACTCGATGCAACGTTACTGAGCGAAGCGCGGTACGTCGCGCTTTATTTGGGGATGCACACTGCCACCCGCATTGCCGCTGCCGCACTACCCAAGCTCCGCGCGCTGGCACCGACTGCCCGACTCGCCGCGTTCGGCCTGTACGCGCCGATGAACGCGGAATTGTTGGATCACCTCGGTGTGGAAGCAATCTTCGGCGGCGAGTCGGAACCCGACTTGCTCGACTGGTTACAGGGAAGGACGGACTCTACGGGGACACCGGTGGTGCGCCGCAGCAAGATCGAGTTTCTCCTGCCGGATCGCACGACGTTGCCCTCCCTCGCGCGCTATGCCAGGCTATGCATGCCCGATGGCAGCAAGCGTGTTGTCGGATTTACTGAAGCGAGCAGGGGATGTAAACACCTGTGTCGCCACTGCCCCGTGGTGCCTGTGTATGAAGGCCGGTTCCGCATCGTTCCGGTCGACGTGGTAATCGCCGACATTGCCCAACAAGTGGCCTCAGGGGCACAGCACATCAGCTTCGGGGACCCGGATTTTCTTAATGGCCCAACCCATGCGCTTAACGTTGTCCAAGCGTTGCACGAGCGCTTTCCCGAAATGACTTGGGATGCGACCATTAAAATTGAGCATCTGATCCATCATGCGGATCTGCTACCACGTCTTAAACAGCGGGGCCTTCTCTTCGTGGTTTCGGCGGTGGAGTCGCTGGATGACACCATACTCAATCACTTGGCAAAGGGCCACACCTGCGCCGACTTCAAAACGGCGCTGGCGACGTGCCGCGAACTGGGTATTGCACTAGCGCCAACCTTTGTACCCTTTACGCCATGGACGACGCTGGACGGCTATCTCGGCCTATTGGCCACACTGGTTGAGCTCGACTTGGTCGAAGCGGTTCCGTCCGTGCAGTTGGTAATTCGCTTGTTGGTACCGCGCGGCTCGCATCTGATGAAGCTACCCGACTTCGCAGCGCGCGTCAGCGCGTTCGACTCGATCATGCTAGGCTACCCGTGGCAGTCCGATGACCCCCGCGTGGATCACTTGCAAAAGGACGTCCTGGACTGGGTGAGGCAAGCGGAGGAAATGGGGCTCACTCGCGGTGAAACCTTTTTCGGCATCTGGCAGCGCACACACGCGGCGCTCGGCCTTCCGGCCCCGCCGCTTTCCGCCGCACAGTTTGGCACCACCATCCCGCACCACTCCGAGCCGTGGTACTGCTGCGCCGAGCCGACAGACACGCAGTTTGCCAATTTTTAAGCGATGCCGCGCATTCTGCTCCTGCTCCCCGCCGTAGGCTACACCAACCAGGACTTCAGCGAGGCGGCCGATCGTCTTGGCGTCGAAATCGTGAGCTGCGCGGATTACTGTCACCGTTTGGCGCCAGGCTGGGGCTTGCCACCAATAATGAGTGTGCCATTCGATCAGCCTGACATTGCCATCCCCATCGTGCTCGCTTCACTTAAACATCCGGTGGATGCCGTGGTGGCAAGCGACGATCATGGAGTGCAACTTGCTGCCCGCCTGCGGCAGGAACTGGAGCTACCCGGCAGCCGACCCGAGGCAGTGGCGTGCCTCGCCGATAAGCTATTTTTCCGCGAACTTCAGGTCCGTCTGGGGCTGCCACATCCCAGTTTTAGTGCCCTCGCTAGTGCGCCCGACGCGGCAGCAATTACCCTTCGTTTCCCTTTGGTGGTCAAAGCGCGCACGCTTAACGCCAGCCGTGGCGTGATTCGTGTCGATTCCATGGCCGAATTACGACATGCGGTGCACCAAATCCGGCGTATCCAAGCGCGCCTGCTGCGTGACGCAAACGCGCTCAGCCTGTTGCTTGAATCCTTCATCCCGGGCGATGAGATCGCGCTGGAAGGCGTCTTGCGAGGGGGTCACCTCGATGTACTGGCAATCTTCGACAAACCCGATCCGCTCAACGGTCCGTATTTCCAGGAATCGCGGTATGTGACGCCTTCGCGACTACCGGCCGACACGCAGCGCCGCATCGCGGACGATGTCCGCCGCATCTGCAATGCCGCCGGTGTCAGCGAAGGGGCAATTCACGCTGAGGCCCGAATCAATGCGTCTGGCATTTATCTTCTGGAAGTCGCGCCGCGTGGAATCGGCGGCCTATGCGGGAGGGTACTGGAGGCCACGCTCGGCATGGGCTCGGCGGAAATCATCCTGCGTCACGCCGCTCGCCTTCCCATTCCCGCGATTAGCCGTGCCATCGGCGCCGCAGGCGTGATGATGGTTCCGATCCCAGCCACCGGCATATTGAAGGGCGTGGATAACCTCGACGCGGCACGTGCAGTGCCGCACGTCTGCGGCATCGAGATCACCGCCGCGCCCGGCCAGATTGTGGCTCCGCCACCCGACGGTGCAAGCTATCTTGGTTTTATTTTTAGCCGGGCCGATACCCCGGAGACGGCCGCAGAGGCACTCCGTGCGGCGCACGCCAAGTTATCAATCAACATTCAGCCGCTCGTAAACTAACCTAGCGCCGAGCCCGCACAAAGTGAATGGCAGGACCCAATCCACAGGCGAATCACACCACGGACCCCATTGACACCGCGATCGCAACGGCGATTAGCCGTGCGACCGGGGAACCCTTTAGTCCAGATCAGCATCGCCCTGAGGGCGGCGGCTGCATCAACCAGACCTACAGCCTCGCTGACGGGAGACGCCGCTATTTCGTCAAGCTCAATCGCGCCCAGACGCTCACCATGTTTGCTGCGGAATCTGAAGGGTTGCACGAAATCCGCGCCAGCCACAGTCTCACCGCACCCAAGCCGATTTGTTTCGGATTGGCCGGCAGCAGTGCGTATCTTGTGCTGGACTATATGGCATTGCGCGGACAAGGCAATTGGACACAAATGGCTCGTCGGCTTGCACTCATGCACCGCAGTACCGCTGAAAAATATGGGTGGCGGCGCGACAATACGATAGGCGCGACGCACCAGCCCAACGCGTGGACCGCGACGTGGGTCGAGTTTTTACGCGAGCAACGCCTGGGCTATCAATTAGAATTGGCAAAGCGAAAGGGCTATGGCGGCGCGCTGCAGGCGAACGGAGAAGCCTTGCTTGCCCACATTCATGAATTTTTTATCGGCTATGTCCCGCATCCGTCACTGCTTCATGGCGACTTGTGGCGTGGCAATGCTGCCTTCGCCGGAAACGGCGAACCGGTCATATTCGATCCCGCCATCTACTATGGCGATCATGAGGCCGATTTGGCAATGACCGAACTGTTTGGCGGTTTCCCCGCTGAATTCTACTTCGCGTACCACGAGGCCTGGCCACTGGATGAGGGCTACCGGGTGCGCAAGAACCTCTACAACCTGTATCACATACTGAATCACGCGAATCTGTTTGGCGGCGGGTACGCGGCGCAGGCGCAAACGATGCTTGAGAAGCTCCTTGCTGAACTCGGCTAGAAACGCGTGGCGCCGCAAAGGGCCATCTAACGGCTAATGCGAGTTTGCTCAGCCATTCACCGATGCCCGGAAGCCCGAGACCCTGCCACAGAAAGCGTGCCACTGCTAACAATGGAGCAAGTGGGTCCTGCTGGCATGGGGTTCCCCGACGGCTAAAACGTCAGCCAGGAATCGCGCCGGCCGAATTGTAAACCGACGCTGTCGCTCATGGGATCAGCGGTCAGCTTGGGCTCAACAACGTCCAAGGGCCCCCCGTTAGAGATAGGGTGCTTGAAGCAACCCGGGAGCGAGCGATCAATGCGAATAACACACTGGGGCCAGCAAGCTTGTCTGCGATCCCGTGCCTCATCGGTCATTAACCGTCGGCGCGATTAAACGCGGTCGGCTCGCATGGCGCGCATCGCTTCGGACGAAGATTCCCGTTGCGCGCGTCGCCGCACTTTACTGCCGGCTATCGCCGGCGACATTGCAAAATGGGTGGCCTGCGAGGCTATTCGTCGCTTGCAGCGCCCAGGCCTCTTAGGGTGGGCACAGGCAAGCCGGCTTGGTCCGCCAGTGATAGTGCGCGCTTGAGCCGGAGGGATGCAGATCGCCCCGCGCATTGATGCTGCGGGTCACAACGAAATGCCTCCACCATGTTGGCGATGAGTGCTTCGCGATCCTGATGCCCGCCCGTGAGGCTGTCCTGTATATCGATCACATCATGTGCCACCCGCCGCGCGAAGGTCTCATGCGCGGCCCACAACTCGCCGACCGTGCCACCGGTCTTTAGCCCAGCAATATTGGTAGTAAGAATGTAGACGTTCTTTTTGACCAGCTCATGCACCAAGGCCTCGCCGGTATCCACTTGGCAAGCGGGGAGATCAATCGATCGAAGTGCGGCAACAAGCGGCGCCGACTTTGGCCCGGCTACAGTGGATGGCATCAGTGGCCTGGCGTCCATGCCTGTCTTTTTTTCGAACCAGACCGAGACCACGGTAGGATCCTTAATCTGATGGGCTTCCCAATCACAGGGCAGCAGTTCATTCTGAATCAGGCCGACGCGGCCTCTCCAGGGCTCCGGCAGTGCGGTCAGAACTGCATGCAAGTCCGGCTCGGCCACAGCAACAAGGACCAACCCCGGTGCGGGGCAGTTTTGTGCAACAGCGGTGATGGCGTCTTCCCGTCGGACCGGGATGATCGAATGGCCGGTGCGTAGCAATCCTCCGGCAAAGACTCGCCCCAGCTGTCCCAATCCAATGATAATGACGTATTCCATTTTGAACCGATATTCTAAGACTTGCTGCTCAGGCCTGGGCGCAGAAACGCACGCCTTAAGCGCTATAGCCCGCCCTTATTCGACGCCCTTGGTGTGCAGATACTCCTCGTAATTCCCCAGGTACACATCCGGGCCCTGGGGAGTCAGTTCGATAATTCGCGTCGCAAGACTACTGACAAATTGTCGGTCGTGCGAGACGAAGATTAGCGTCCCTTTATAAAGGTCCAATGCAAGATTGAGCGACTCGATGGTTTCCATGTCCATGTGGTTGGTCGGTTCATCCATCACCAGCACATTGTGGCGTCCGAGCATCAGCTTGCCATAAAGCATGCGGCCTTGTTCACCGCCAGAAAGGACCCGCACCGGCTTCTTGATGTCATCTCCGGAGAACAGCAAGCGCCCCAGGATCCCACGGATCATCTGATCGTCATCCCCCGGCCTAGCCCAGCGCGTCATCCAGTCAAACAGGTTCATATCGCTGTCGAACGCTGCGTCATGATCCTGGGCAAAGTAACCCACCGCAGCATGCTCGGCCCAGCGAATCGTGCCCTTCTGTGGCGCGAGCTCACCCATCAACAACTTCAGCAAGGTGGTCTTGCCCAGCCCATTGCCGCCAATGATGCCCAATCTATCGCCGGCCTCCAGCGCAAAGTTCAGATTGGTAAACAGCGGTGTCAAGGTGTAGCCGAACGCCAGTTTCTCGACTTCCAGTGCCCGGCGATGCAGTTGTTTATCCTGCTCGAAACGGATGTACGGATTTTGGCGTGACGACGGTTTGATGTCCTCGACCTTGATCTTCTCCAACTGGCGCTGTCGGCTTGTCGCTTGCCGCGCTTTGGATGCATTGGCCGAAAAGC
>JBKQNQ010000355.1:0-7837 GCA_052145875.1 Thiobacillaceae bacterium | reverse complement strand
GAATTGAACAGAGGAAAAGCGTAGCCGTCCGAACCTATTTTTGTTGATTTAATCCAATATGTCCGCGTACTTTGCTGATCGGCAATGGCAAGAAACGGCGGATGCGCTCCGGCTTTGATCGTTCAAGACCCGTCCTGCCACTCCCCCCACACGTAGGCATCCATGGACAGACCGCCATAGGCGTATCGCGGCTGATACCGCCGAGGCGTATCGCCACTCGCTGCCCCAAACGCAACCAACAGTGGCAAGAAATGTTCTTCCGAGGGATGGGCCTCTGCCCCGTAAGGTGCCGAGCGATAGGCAAGCATGGCCGGCGCATCTTGCGCGGCCAGATGATCGGCGACCCATTCGGTAAACTGCAGGGCTTGCGGGAAAGGCGGCTGTTCGCCACGCGCGTTCCAGTCCAGCCAGCCGAAGTTATGGGTGATCGCGCCAGACGCGAGGATAAGTACGCCCTCTTCACGTAAGGGGGCAAGCGCCCGGCCCAGCGAAAAATGATCGGGTGCGCTGCCGTTGCGTGCCAGAGCGAGCTGCGTGACCGGAACGTTGGCCTGGGGAAACATTGCCGATAGCGGCACCCAAGCGCCGTGATCCAACCCGCGACTGGGATGGAGATCCGCCACGACGCCAGCAGAAGACAATAACGACACAACCCGCTCGGCCAAGGCCGGGGCGCCCGGTGCGGGATATTGCATTCGGTAAAGCGCAGGCGAGAAGCCGCTGAAATCATGGATGGTTTCGGGTGCGCCGGACAGACTGGCCGTGGGCTGGCGGGCTTCCCAATGCGCCGACACGGCGAGAATGGCTGCGGGCATGGAGACATGTCTGCCAATATCACGCCAGCAGTCCACGGCATCCGGTGCCTGTAACAGGGCATCCGGTGCACCGTGGGACACGAAGACGACAGGCATGCGCCTAGACATTTTAGACTCCAATTTTTTCGGGACGCCGGGACTGCAGCTTGGCTGATTCCGCGGCAACGTTAAGGGTCCCACTTCGGCAGGCGCTAAGGGGTCATGTCCTTCGGCCCGCGATCGAACCGGGCAGCAAACTCAATTCGCCTGCTGCAGCGATGAGCGAACTATAGGTAAACCAGACCGTCAAAAATAGCTGACGAATAACAAAATATTGTTGCTACTACTGCAACAATATTCGAAAAGCGTGTGGATTTCCCAAATCGACAAACTACGAGGCGCGCTTGTCATCGGGGCGGCCGAACCGAAAGCATTCGATGTCACGCGGCATTCGCCCCGCCCCTTGGCGGACGCCCACCTCTCGCGCCAACGCTTCTCGGTTGGTCAACCAGTCCCCCTACAATGTGGGACCGTCCCCGCTGCAAACTAGGCTTGAGCGCGAGAAGCTGCAAAAAATGCTGCACATGCGTTGATTACGAACGAAAATAGCGCAATTGACGGAACCCAGGTTAGATCGTGCGTGGCTCGCTCATCGCCTCCCGATAAGTGTTTTTTTAGCAGGCACACCGAACAGTTAAATGGTTGAACGTTCAGCAAACGCATCCAAACATACGCCCATGATGCAGCAATATCTGGCTATCAAGGGCCAGCATCCGGACATGCTGTTGTTCTACCGCATGGGGGATTTCTATGAGCTATTTTTTGAGGATGCGGAAAAGGCATCCCGACTGCTGAATATCACACTCACGTCACGCGGCCAGTCGGCCGGCCGACCCATAAAGATGGCGGGCGTGCCCTATCACGCGGTGGACCAGTACCTGGCCCGGTTAATCCGGCTAGGGGAATCCGTCGTGATTGCCGAGCAGGTCGGTGATCCTTCGATCTCCAAGGGCCCGGTGGAGCGCAAAGTCACGCGCATCGTCACCCCGGGCACGCTCACTGATGCTAACCTGCTCGATGAACGTCGCGACACC
This sequence comes from Thiobacillaceae bacterium, assembly GCA_052145875.1. GTDB lineage: Bacteria > Pseudomonadota > Gammaproteobacteria > Burkholderiales > Thiobacillaceae > DASQBT01. The sequence continues at coordinate 5,949 of JBKQNQ010000355.1, read as the reverse complement.
CTACTTCTCGCGCTGGCCCCGGCAGGCACCGACAAGATTGGCGCGGCTTGGCTGAACCTAGCTGCCGGGCGATTTACCGTCACCGAACTCGATTCGGCGTCAGTTCCAGCTTTGCTCGCCCGACTCGACCCTGCGGAATTATTGGTACCCGACGACTGGCCGCTCGATGCCGCCAGCCCCGTAAGAAAGTTGGCGGCCTGGCAGTTCGATGCGGACTCTGCACGAACGCAGCTGGGCAAGCAATTCGGTAGCCGCGATTTAAGCGGCTTTGGCGTGGAACATCTAGCCGGCGCGCTGGCTGCTGCGGGCGCACTTCTCGATTACGTTAAAACCACCCAGCGCACTGCCCTCCCTCACCTGACTGGCATCAGCGCCGAACAGGATGAGGCCTATGTACGCCTTGATGCATCCACACGTCGCGATCTTGAAGTCACCGAAACCTTACGCGGCGCCGCGGCACCGACCCTGCTATCGGTGTTAGACAGCACCGTCACGGGAATGGGCGCACGACTGTTGCGCCACTGGCTACAGCATCCGCTGCGCGACCGTTCAATCCTGTCCGAGCGCCTTGAAGCCATTGCTGCGCTTGCGGCCGCCCATGTCCAAGGCGCACTACATAATGCTCTTAAAGGCAGCGCCGATATCGAGCGCATTGCTGGGCGCATCGCCTTGCGGAATGCCCGACCGCGCGATCTATCTGGCTTGCGCGACACGCTGGCCTTACTGCCGCAGCTCGTCGCTGCGCTACCAAAAACAGCGTCTCGACTGAGATGGATCGAGGCCGCGCTCACCCCCAAACCTGACCTGCACGATCTATTGAATCGTGCCATTCTTGCCGAACCCACACCCCTGCTGCGCGAAGGTGGGGTGATCGCCAACGGCTTTGATGCCGAACTCGATGAACTGCGCGCACTCACTCACGATGCAGGAAGTTTCTTGCTCGAACTCGAGGCACGTGAAAGAGCCCGCACCGGCATCCCAACCCTTAAGGTCGAGTACAACAAGGTCCATGGGTTTTATATCGAGATCACCCACGTCCATGCTGACAAGATTCCGGATGACTACCGACGCCGACAGACCCTTAAGAACGCAGAGCGCTACATCACGTCGGAACTCAAGGCTTTCGAAGACAAGGCCCTGTCGGCCCAGGAGCGGGCGCTGGCGCGGGAGAAATGGCTATTTGATCAGTTACTGGACAGCCTGATTCCGCAATTGGCCGAGTTGTTACACCTCGCGACCGCCCTGGCGGAAATTGACGTATTGGCCAGCCAAGCCGAACGCATCGATGGGCTCAACCTGTCGCTGCCTATCTACGTGGATGAGGCGATCATCGATGTCCAAGCGGGCCGCCACCCCTTGGTGGAAGGTCACGTCGAGCATTTCATCCCCAATGATACTCGGTTGTCCCGCACCCGGCAGATGCTCCTGATAACCGGCCCCAACATGGGCGGTAAATCAACCTACATGCGACAGACCGCCCTGATCGTGTTGCTCGCCTGCTGTGGATTGCCCGTTCCCGCAAATGCCGCGCGAATTGGACCTATTGATCAGATTTTCACGCGCATTGGCGCGTCTGACGATCTTGCGGGGGGACGGTCCACGTTCATGGTGGAAATGGCCGAAACGGCCTGCATCCTGCATAACGCGACGCGCTGGAGTCTGGTGCTGCTCGATGAAATCGGCCGCGGCACGTCCACATTTGACGGCTTAGCACTGGCATGGGCGGTGGCCCGCCACCTACTCACCCACTCCCGCGCCTATACGCTGTTCGCCACGCACTATTTTGAATTGACTCAACTGAGCAGTGAGTTTAAGCAACTGGTCAACGTCCATCTGGGGGCGAAGGAACACGGAGACCAGTTGGTGTTCTTGCACGCCGTGGAGGAGGGGCCCGCTTCGCAAAGCTATGGAATTCAGGTCGCCAAGCTTGCTGGCGTTCCAATGCCGGTCATCGCTGCTGCGCGAAAGCGATTGAAAGAATTGGAAGAGGCCCAAATCGTCAATGGCCCACAGGGCGATCTGTTTGCCGGTGCCCAGCCAAAACGCAACGCGATGCCAGTGGACGCCATCCTGGACCTCCTGTTAGAACTTAACCCTGATGAACTAAGTCCGAAGCAGGCGCTTGAGACCCTGTACGCGCTTGTACAGATGACCAAGGAATGATTTCCACATTGTGACTATGGTGCCGGGCGGCAGTCGGTAATCGACGGGTGCTGTAATGGACCCCCGTCGTGAGCCCAACGCGACGGGTTCGATTGGACATTTGAGAAATCCGCTGCGACGAAAATGGTGAGGTCCACCTCGCTGCTCAGGGCGTTAACGTGGCGATGCGAATGGTCGGACTCGGGTGCCCAATCATCCGCTAGCGTTATTTTTTCTTGGACTTGGTCTTGACGCCCGATACCGCGTCATTCATTTTGCTGCTGACTTTGAACTTCACAACTTTCTTGGCAGGAATCTTCATTTCCTCGCCTGTGGCAGGGTTACGCCCGGTGCGAGCAGCGCGAGCCTGAACCATAAACGTGCCGAAGCCCATCATCTGGACAGAGTTTCCACTTAGAAGCGAGTTTTGCACCACCGCCATGAACGCATCAAACATTTCCTCGGTCTGTGCTTTGGAATGCTGGGTTATCTTGGCGACCGCATCAACCAGTTCTGCTTTATTCATCTTGCCTGCTCCTCGAGCGAATATTGAATGGTGGAAGTATTGTAGGGGATACAAGACCGCCCGGCAAAGATGGATTATTGTTGTTCCCTGAAAGATGCTGCAGTCGCTCAACTGGCCTAAAATGTTTGATCTGCCAATACGGGATCGGATTACCGTACGTCACATGCGTTGTGTCGTCGAATGGCCGAAGGCGAATATAGTCTCGTCACCGGATTCCAGCGTTCATTTTACTTGACTCCAACTGCCGCGATCACCACCCGAACTAAACCATGTCATCACCAAGTCGCACGACAACCCATCCGGATAGCAATGCCATCATCGAGTTTTGGAGGGATGCGGGGCCCAGCCGTTGGTTTGCGAGCAATGCCTTATTTGATGCCGAGTTCCGCTCGCGTTTCTTGGAACAACATGAAGCGGCCAGGCAGGGAGAATGCAACGACTGGCTAGGCGATGCATTTGGGGCGCTCGCGTTGGTGATTTTGCTTGACCAGTTTCCCCGCAATGCCTTTCGCGGGACGGCGCGCATGTATTCGACCGATGTCCAGGCGCGACGGGTTGCAGAGCAGGCAATTAAGGCTGGTTTTGATGCACGTATTCCGGCCGAGCTGAGATTATTCTTCTATCTCCCCTTTGCCCATTCGGAAGACTTAGCCGATCAGGACAAATCGCTGAGACTTAGCATCGCACTTGGCCCTGAGTACATTAAGCATGCGCAGGAGCACCACGACATCATCAGACGCTTTGGCCGCTTTCCCCATCGCAATAAATTATTGGACAGGACGCCAACAGAGGAGGAGAAACGCTTTCTGGAAGAGGGCGGTTTTGCTGGATAAGGATAAATCGGCAAGATCGAGTTGGTGCCCGGCCTGTTATTTGATCTCCTCCTGCATTATCTTTCTCATTTTCGGCGCTTTCTTCTCCGCGTACGCCCTGACGTCACCCTTCACCATATTTGGCCTTGCCATACCGGTTGGCATCGCGTCATCCGTGTTCATAGATTTCTGGTAATCCATTGCCATAATGTCCTTTGTAGCTTCCGGGGCCTTGCGCTCATGGCCGAGTTTGCCGGCCGCAAGCGACAGCGAAGATACCGCCATGACGCCCAAAACCAAACGTACCCATTTTGGCCTATGCATCGCCCGATTGATACTCATGACCCGGAGAACCAGTTGTAACCTTGGTCTTCCCAGTATCCGCCCGGAAAGGTATTGGTGACAAAAATTGCCATGATATGTTTGGGGTTTTTAAAACCCAACTTAGTAGGGATGCGGAGTTTCATTGGAAAGCCATACTTCGCTGGAAGTATCTGGTCCGCATATTTGAAACTCAATTGCGTCTGAGGATGAAGTGCCGTCGCCATGTCAATACTGGTGTAATAGTTGTCCGCGCAGATGAAGCCCACATATTTGGCGCTGAGGTCTGCGCCCACGCGCTTCAGAAATACGCCGAACGGCACCCCAGTCCACTTGCCGATCGCGCTCCAACCTTCGACGCAAACATGGCGGGTGATCTGGGATACCTGCGGCAAGGCATACAGATCCGGCAGTGCCCACGGTGTTCGGTCATGGATCAGTCCGCCCAGTTCCAATCGGTAGCTGTGGGGATCGACAATGGGCGCCTCCGCCTCGCTGTAAAAGGCGTTAAAGGGGAAGGGTTTCGTGATGGCACTCTCGGGATAGGTAGGGGCGAGCTTTGTTGGATCGAACAGCCAACCCTGGACGCGGTCGTTCCACCTTGACATGGCCAGCAGAACCCGTTGCACCGAGTCGTTGTCCGTAACGTCGCAGCCCGACAGCAGCGCCAGTGCCCCTAAGGTCAAGCCACGCTTAAGGAACAGCCGCCGTTCGATACGTGCAATCTGCTTCGATGGGCGATGCTCTAGCAGATCGTTTAGGGGCAAAGGGGGATTCATGTCAGGTTTCTTCTCCGGAAAGGGATCGCGCGCGTGGCGCTGGCAGCCGTCCCGTGAACATAGGTGGCAGTGTGCGCGGCACCAGGAGCACCATTACGACGTGGATTATGATGAACCCCACCACCCCCATCATGGCCAGGAAATGCACCACGCGTGCCTTGTCGTAGCCGCCCATTAGTGCCGCCAGGCCCTGGAATTGCACCGGCTTCCAGATGGCCAGGCCGGACAGTACCAGAATGACACCTAGGAAAATGACCACCAGGTAAGCAAGCTTCTGGATCGGGTTATAGCTGCCAAGCGCGTGGCTAATGCGCCCGTGTCGCAGATTGGCAAATTCATGCAGGATCGCAACCACGCGTAGGGGGAAGAAGTTGCGCCGATAGTGGCCCGAGACTACGCCATAGATCACGTAAACCAAGCCATTAATGACCAGCAGCCACATGGCGGCAAAATGCCACTGCAGCGCCCCCGCCAGCCAGCCGCCCAAGGTAATGGCGACGGGAAACCTAAAGCGGAAAATCGGCGAGGAATCATAGATGCGCCAGCCGCTGAAAACCATGATGAAGATGGCAAAGGCATTGACCCAGTGGCAGATGCGCACCACCAGAGGATGAATCTTCGGACTTCTCGCGGAAGGAGCGGAGCTGACGCGCATTGGTGACTCTCCCGAGCATGCCCGAAATTGGGCCGCAACGATGGTATTGACCCGGACACTGTCGTGAACACGAAGCCTCGGCGACGCTTTGGTGCGTGAGGGGTCAACGCCTCGAAGAATGCGCTCGCCAATAATCAAACTAGATCATGGCGGTAAATTTTCCAATGCAATCCGGTGACGGACGGGCAAACCGGATCCTGGGCGACATGACATCCGGTGAACCCCGGACACGCTTCTGTATCAGCCCCTGATGGACACGCGGATTGCACGCTGCCGACCGAATCATGGCGTGAGGGCCGCGGCAAGAAACCCGCGAAAGCGACGTCCGCGTTACCAGCATCGTGCCTAAGCGGCGTATAGGCCTATGCGAGATCGTCGGGGGCGACGCCAACGTCTGCCGGAAGGGTCATTTGTTACAGCGAGGACTGGATCGCCCACGTGCACCATGCCATCAGGGGCTGCGGCAGAATACCCAACGCCAGTACGGCCAGTCCGTTGAGAGACAGAACGACTCCCATGTCCCCCTGGCTAACATTATCTGCAGCGCGAACGGGCTCATCGAAATACATCAGCTTGACGATGCGCAGGTAATAGAATGCCCCGATCAACGAGAACATGACTGCTACGACAGCCAACCACAGGTAGCCTGCCTGTACGACGGCTTGAATGACGGAAAACTTGGCGTAGAAGCCAGCGGTGGGAGGAATGCCCGCC
>JBKQNQ010000354.1:0-9001 GCA_052145875.1 Thiobacillaceae bacterium | reverse complement strand
GCGAGGCGGTGGCCAGGTCGCCCACCACATCTTCGCCGACTTCTTTGGCGACCATTGGTGCGCGCTCAAGCCAGGTCTCGACAAGCGAATCGCCACGCCCCAGTCCACGTAGCGCGGCCGCACCTTTGAGATAATTATCCAAGCCGCGGGGCGAGAACGCCTTGGTTGCATCATGCCAATTGGCCTCGAGCGTGACCCGGGTATGGAGCGACAGGTCTTCCAGAAGTTCAGCGTAGTCTTCGAGTTTGATCGACATGAATTTGGTGTGTGGTGAGCGGTAACGACGCTAAGTCCGCGTATTGTCCAAAGGCCCGGCGCGCCTCCTCAATCAAAAGAATGTGGTCACTGCCGCATCGAGCGCGTCGCGCATGTCGGGGTCGTCTGTGATCGGACGTACCAAGGCAACGCGGCATGCAGCATGTGGCGTGACTCCTTTGGCGATCAGCGAACCTGCGTAGATCAGCATGCGGGTGGAAAGCCCCTCATCAAGGCCGTGGCCCTTGAGGTTGCGTGAGCGTTCCGCGATCGATACGAGCTTGCCAGCAATGTCGGAAGCGACCCCGGATTCATGCGTGACGATTTCTGTTTCGACGGCAGACTCCGGATAGGTGAAGTCCAAAGCACCAAACCGCTGCTTGGTGGACTGCTTCAAATCCTTCATGAGCGACTGGTAACCGGGGTTGTACGAAATTACAATTTGAAAATCGGGGTGGGCATGAACGAGTTCGCCCTTCTTTTCAAGCGGCAATACGCGGCGGTTGTCGGTCAGCGGATGGATCACCACAGTGGTGTCCTGGCGCGCTTCGACGACCTCGTCAAGATAGCAGATGGCACCGTGCCGTGCGGCAATGGCAAGTGGCCCATCCTGCCATTCTGTCCCTTGCGCAGACAGGAGGAAGCGGCCAACCAGATCAGACGCCGTCATGTCTTCGTTGCACGCGACGGTAATCAACGGCTTGTTGAGTCGGTACGCCATGTACTCCACAAAGCGGGTTTTCCCGCATCCGGTTGGGCCTTTGAGCATCATGGGCATCCGTACGGAATATGCGGCCTCGAACAATTCGACCTCGTCAGCGATGGCGCGGTAGTATGGCTCTTGAGGAATGCGATATTGATCGACGACGTGACTCATTGGGACTCCTGTTATTGAAGGCGTATTTACCCGCGAATAGCCTGAATTTTCACGTGGTGTTCAACGGCGTTGCCTTTGGCCCATTCGCGAAGAAACAAAAAGCCCCCGCGTCTCGCGACGACGGGGGCTGGTACGGTCACCCGTCGCGACTTAGACTGTCTTGCCGCGGTATATCACCATGGCGGTACCTTGCGACTGCGCGAAGTTGTCATAGCCGACCAGACGAACATGGTTATTAGGATTGGCTTTGTGACACGCGTCAGCTTCGGCGAGAATGCGATCAACATCAGTCTCGCCAAACATCGGGAGCTTCCACATGTACCAGTAGTTGTCCATGAGGTGCTCAGGCTCGGTATGCTCAATGGCCGGGTTCCAGCCTTTTTTTACGATGTATGCAACTTGCTTGCGCATGTTCTCCGCACTCATCGAAGGTAGGTAGGAAAAGGTTTCAAACTTGCGGCTGGCGGGATCGCTCAGACGGCTCTTGTAATCCAACATTTCAGACATTTCTTGCTCCTTGCGTCGCATTGGGGTGAGGCATGAAGGTGTGGCGTTGGAGCGCCACACGTGCCTCACGTGTTTACTTGTGGGCCACGTCCAGCTTGTCGACCGTGTCGAACTCGAACTTGATCTCTTTCCAGGTTTCCATGGCGATTCTCAGCTCGGGCGAGTGCTTGGCGGCCTCAGTCAGAATGGTCTTGCCTTCCTTCTCAATCTGTACGCCCTGGTTGCGGGCTTCTACACAGGCCTCAAGCGCAACGCGGTTAGCGGCGGCGCCGGCGGCGTTGCCCCAGGGATGGCCGAGGGTGCCGCCGCCGAACTGCAGCACCGCATCGTCACCGAAGATGGAGACCAGCGCGGGCATGTGCCAAACGTGAATGCCGCCGGAGGCAACAGCGAATGCGCCAGGCATGGAGCCCCAGTCCTGGTCGAAGAAGATACCACGGCTGCGGTCTTCCTTGATGAAGCTGTCACGCAGCAGGTCGATCCAGCCCAGCGTTGAGGCGCGATCCCCCTCCAATTTGCCTACGACGGTACCCGTGTGGAGGTGGTCCCCACCGGAAAGGCGAAGGATCTTAGTCAGCACGCGGAAATGGATGCCGTGGTGCGGGTTACGGTCGACGACCGCATGCATGGCGCGGTGAATGTGCAACAGCATCCCGTTGTCACGACACCAGTTCGCCAAGCCAGTATTGGCGCAGAAACCGCCGGTGATGTAGTCATGCATGATGATGGGTGCGCCAATTTCTTTGGCGTACTCGGCGCGTTTGTACATTTCTTCCGGAGTTGGCGCGGTGACGTTCAGGTAGTGGCCTTTGCGCTCGCCGGTTTCGCGTTCAGCTTTCAATGTGGCTTCTTGCACGAAATCGAAACGCTGACGCCAGCGCATGAAGGGCTGGCTGTTAACGTTTTCGTCATCCTTGGTGAAGTCCAGACCACCGCGCAGACATTCGTAAACGGCGCGGCCATAGTTCTTGGCTGAAAGGCCGAGCTTGGGTTTGATGGTGCATCCCAGTAGCGGACGGCCATATTTGTTCATGATATCGCGTTCGACCTGGATGCCCATGGGTGGGCCGCCGCAGGTTTTGACATAGGCGATGGGAAAGCGGACATCCTCGAGACGAAGGGCACGCAGGGCCTTGAAGCCAAACACGTTGCCAACCAGCGACGTGAACACGTTGACAACGGAACCTTCTTCGAACAAATCGATTGGGTAGGCGACGAACGCGTAAAAACACGTGTCATCGCCGGGCACGTCCTCGATTCGGTACGCGCGGCCCTTGTAGTAATCGAGGTCGGTCAGAAGGTCGGTCCAGACCGTGGTCCAGGTGCCGGTGGAGGATTCGGCCGCCACTGCAGCCGCAGCTTCTTCACGGTCAACTCCGGGCTGGGGTGTGATCTTGAAGCAGGCAAGGATGTCGGTCTCCAGCGGAGTATATTCCGGCATCCAGTAGGTCTGGCGGTATTCCTTCACGCCAGCGTTGTAAGTCTTAACAGCCATTGCATTCTCCTTGATTGAAGAGGTCGACCCATCGAAAAGCGCGGGGGCTTAAGATAGTGGACAGAAGTCTAACCAGAGTTACACATAAACAACATTCAAAGTTATTGATTGTTTATATAAGATTTTACTTATGGTTTAATTCTTCCCATGCTACATATAACACTTCGTCAGCTCCAGGTTTTTGAAGCCGTTGCCCGCAATTTGTCCTACTCCAAAGCGGCGCGGGAACTTCACCTTTCGCAGCCGGCCGTCTCCATGCAGGTCAGAAGTCTGGAAGAAAGCGTTGGCCTGCACTTGACCGAACAAATGGGCAAAAGGATATTCCTGACCGAAGCAGGCAGGGAAGTTCTCCACTATAGCCAATCCATCGCGGTGCAGCTCGAAGATTTGGGGACAGCGCTTAGTCTAATCAAGGGGCTTGATCAGGGTCAACTCAAGATCGCGGTAGCCTCAACGGCCAATGCTGTGGCGACGGACCTGTTGGCGCGCTTCCGATCGGATCATCCCAAGGTATCCATGCATCTGGATGTGACCAACCGCCAAGAGGTGCTCAGGGAGTTGGCGGCGAACGAAATCGACCTCGCGATCATGGGCCAACCCCCCGAAGGCCACGACCTGGAGGCGGTGTCATTCATGGAAAATCCGCTGGTCGTCATCGCGCCGCCTCATCATCCACTGGCTGGGAAAAAGCGCATTCCAATTCAAGCCATATCCGGTGAGCCGTTCTTGGTCAGAGAGGAAGGCTCTGGAACAAGAAGTGCGACGGAACGCTTCTTTGCCGCACATGGTGTCACGCCCAAAACCGGGCTGACCATGAATACCAACGAGGCCATCAAACAGTCTGTTCAGGCCGGCATGGGGCTGGCGGTCGTAGCACTGCAAACCGTGTCTCTGGAAAGGGAGGCTGGACGACTTGAAGTATTGGATGTGGATGAATTTCCGATCGCGCGCCACTGGTACGTGGTGCATCGAATGGGTAAGCGCCTATCCACGGTAGCCGAGGCGTTCAAAACGTTCCTGCTCGAGCGGTCCTAAATCCACCCGTTGCATAAGGGTTTCAATCCGATCTCACCTCGCGGCGTCGCGATCGCTTTCCGTTGCATCGGGAATGACTGGGCCTGCCGCGTGTGGACAGGGTAAAATGATCCACTCCCTAATTTCACTGTGGTGCAGTCATGTCTCATCCTCTTGTTGGCGTTGTGATGGGCTCATCAAGCGACTGGGACGTCATGCAACATGCGGTTGCCCAACTTACCGATTTTGGCATTCCCTACGAGGCGCGGGTTGTTTCGGCGCACCGCACCCCAGACCTCCTGTATGACTATGCGGCAGCGGCAGAAACACGGGGCTTGAAAGCCATCATCGCGGGAGCCGGTGGTGCCGCGCATCTGCCTGGCATGCTTGCCGCCAAGACCATCATCCCGGTCCTAGGTGTGCCCGTCCCATCCAAATACCTAAAGGGCCAGGATTCGCTCCTTTCTATTGTTCAAATGCCCAAGGGCATACCGGTGGCAACCTTCGCGATCGGTGAAGCGGGTGCTGCCAACGCCGCCTTATTCGCCGTGGCAATGCTGGCACAGCACGACGCCGATCTCGCTGGACGGTTGCGCGCGTTTCGTGCGGCCCAGACGGAACGAGCGCTCAAGATGACTTTGCCGGATGTCAACTAAACCTATACTTCCGGGCGCAACACTGGGCATTCTCGGCGGCGGTCAGCTGGGCCGCATGTTTACCATGGCCGCGCGCAGCATGGGGTATCAGGTTATCGTGCTGGATCCCAATTCGCGAAGTCCGGCCGGCCAGTTGGCGGACGTGCATTTGCAGGCAGGCTACGATGACCACGGGGCCCTAAGAAAAATGGGCGAAGCCTGCGCTGCCGTCACGACGGAGTTTGAGAATGTTCCAGCCGCAAGCCTCAATGAGCTCTCACGTTATTGTCGAGTGGCGCCCAATGCCGACGCTGTGGCCATTGTGCAGGACCGCAGTCAGGAGAAGTCCTGGTTAAGGGGACATGGCTTTGCCACCGCGCCCTTCGTCTTGATTGATTCGACAGAGGACCTGCGCACCGCCGCAAATGAAGTCAAGTTTCCCGCCATTCTAAAGGTCAGTCGCTTCGGTTATGACGCGAAGGGACAGATTCGCTTAAATGACCCAGGGGAACTGCGTGCCGCGTTCGAAGAACTGAAAGGCGTCCGGTGCGTCCTCGAGGCGCGCGTCAGCCTAGACCATGAGATTTCCGTGGTACTTGCGCGCAATGATGCCGGTGAGTGCGTGTGTTTCCCCACCGCTGAAAATCACCATCGCAGTGGCATTTTAGACCTAACAATTGTTCCCGCTCGGGTAAGTGCCGAACTCGCCGACGAGGCGCAGGCACTCGCGCGTCAGGTGGCCGAAGACCTGAATTATGTCGGTACGTTGGGGGTGGAGTTTTTCGTTGTGGACGGTAAGCTCCTGGTCAACGAGATCGCTCCGCGGCCGCACAATTCGGGTCACTACACTCTCGATGCTTGCGTTACCGATCAGTTTGAGCAGCAGGTCAAAGCCCTGTGCGCGCTGCCTTTGGGCGATGCGCGCCTGCTATCCCCTGTGGTGATGGTCAATTTACTCGGCGATATCTGGAAGCCGGTTCCAGATTGGCTTGCGCTGCTTCGGCATTCCGGCGTCAAACTGCATCTGTATGGAAAAGCAGATGCGCGACCCGGCCGCAAGATGGGCCATTACAACTGCCTGGCGGCGAGTGTCGAGGACGCGACGAAGCTTGCGCAGATCACGCGTGGCGCTCTGGGAATTGTCTAGGATGGCCTTAATCTGGCTCGTTTTCAGAGGTCCGCCGAGTCAGCCATTTCAAGGCGCTAGAGCCTTACTGGGGCGTTGTCGGGATGAACGCTATGCCGACCGGCGATGCCAGACCGTTTGCTGCATTCATGGCGACTGATGTGCTGGATTTTCACCAGCCCAATTGCAGGCCGAACATTTCTCTGTTTTTTGCAAAGCTGCGATCGCCGCGCAGCGCTTGTTCGGCGACTCCGTGCGGCGCACTCCGTTTGGTAACGTTGATGCGTACTGCGCAGACGTTGCAGCTGGAAGCGGCGGGTTTGCGGAATCGGATCGTTGGTCTCGAGGCTGGCCGACTCAACGGAGTTCACATCGTTCATCCAGACCCAAGCAGGGCCGAAATGGCTACGTGCGCGGCGTACGACATTGGCCAACCGGGCAATTGCGCTGCGTCGTGCGCCTTGAACGTCAAGCGTTTGCGGGCCGTGTAAAAGGGGATTGCTGCGCCCCGGGAGCCCAGTGAGGTCCGCTTTACGCCAGCCCTTGCGGCGCTGCCTTCACGGCTTGATGCTGATGAGCCGGTGCTCGACGCTAACGCCGTCTTCCGAAATGCGGATCTGGACAGGAAGATGCGGGACGGTGCGGCTAACCCAGACCGAGATGGCCTTTTCATCGGTCACACCCTGGCGGCGATATTCCACAACATCGAATTTTCCAGCAGGGGTCGTAAGCGCTGATGCAGGAAATTGTCGGTACTGGTACTCGTCGACATGTTTGCCTGTGACGACGGGCATCACAATCTGCGCGGGCAAGGTTTGCATGAATAGGAAAACGTAGAGTTGGGACAAGTTGTCCTCTGTACCGGGGGCGAGCTTGACTTGGCTTACGTTGCCGTTATGAGTCAACGTAATCTCTCCTGTATTCCAGTCTAGCTTGGCCTCGTCGAACTTTGCCGAATTGTCCGACCGGGTATGAAGATAGAAGCTCGGCTCGAGCGAATTGTTTGAGACCGTCCCCCGACTTTCGAGCCGAATCGAACCAGGAAGGAGGAGCTTCCAAGGGCCAGTTGCACGGCTTTCGCTGACCAGAACGTAGTGGCTTCCCGTCAGGCGGAAAACATCCGTGACTTGCCCAATTTCCAGTCCGTTTCGTCCCATGCTGTATACAGCTGTGAAGTTCGACATTTCCGCCTGGCAGGGCCCCGCGAGCGGGACGAGCAGTGCGATCAGGGTTGCGAGCAAGACACGTTTCATTTCAAGTTTCCTCAAACATGGCACACCTGGACTGAGATGCACCTCCTCCGCGGATGTTCACCACACCGTCCGAAACGACGAGACGGCCTTCTGCAAACCATTTAATCGCCAGAGGATAGATTCTGTGTTCTTCGGTAAGTACACGGCTGGCGAGGAGATCGGGTGTGTCGTTTGGCAGTACAGGCACGGCGGCTTGGATGATAATGGGGCCATGGTCCAGCGTGGCGGTTACGAAGTGAACCGTGCAGCCGTGAATCTTTACGCCCTCCGCCAGAGCCCGGGCATGCGTGTCCAACCCGGGAAATGCCGGTAACAGGGACGGGTGAATATTGAGGAGTCGGCCCTGGTAGCGCTCCACGAACCCCTTTGTCAGAATGCGCATGTAGCCCGCAAGTATGATCAAGTCGGCTCCTGCCTCATCGATCGTGGCGGCCAGCATCTGATCGAAGGCTTCCCGGCTAGGATAGCCCCTGTGATCGAGCGCAATGGCCCGGATCCCACTGTGTCTCGCATGGTCTAGGCCAGGCGCATCTGGGCGGTTGCTAATGGCCGCGGAGATCGCGATGGGCAAATGAGCCTCAATTAGCGCCCTAAGGTTGCTACCGCGACCGGAAATCAGTACGACTGCCCTAATCAATCATCACCTGCGCACCATTTGACTCGCGAAGCACGATCTCGCCTATTTGCCACACGGTTTCGCCCGCAGCGTTCAGATGTGCAAGCGCTGCGTCAGCGTCTTCCTTTGCTACGATGACGACCATGCCGACCCCGCAGTTGAAGGTGCGGTGCATTTCTGCATCGGCTACGTTGCCCGTTCTTTGTAACCAGTCAAACAGCGGGGCGCGTTGCCACGCGTTCCAGTGTAGTTGGGCTGCACAGCTGTCGGGCAAGACACGGGGAATATTGCCAGTGAGGCCCCCACCGGTAATGTGGGCCATGCCTTTCACCCGAAGGGTCCGGATCAGGGACAGTAACGGCTTCACATAAATCCGGGTCGGGGTGAGCAATACCTCGCCAAAGGGTTGGCCGAAGAAATCCGCCTTGAGGTCGGTACCTGCAATGTCATCCCGATCTATTGCCCAGATCCAAGAGTCCAACCATCCCTGTGGCCAAAAACCATCGCCTCGTCCACATCGCCGACACCCTCGATTGGGAGGAGCTGCAACAGCGCGCCCAACAGATCCGTCTGGCAAAGTTGAAGAACGCTGCAGGCCAGCCGCCGCATTTGCGCGCCACCCTGGGGGCTATGGTGTTCATGGCTACGCGCAAGCTCACCTATCGGGAGGCGGAAGACCTCATCCAATACTACGCCCCGGCGCGTTACCTGTGCGGGCTGACCGAGACGAGCTGGACGCCGGACTTCACCACGATCCAAGACTTCACCGAATTGATGGGAGAGCAGGGGATCAATCTCATCAATCAGTACGTGGTGCAACTGGCGGTGAAGCAAAAGCTGGCAGATCCCACGACCCTGGTGGCCGACACCACAGCGCAGGAAGCGGCGATCCCCTATCCCAACGAGATGGGACTTATGTCCGCCTTCCTGCGCTCGGCGGCTGCCGCAGGGCGGAAGGTTGGCCGAGGGCTGAAGGGGTTTTTGCAACAGACGGCGAGTCAATTCCAGGCGGCCGGGCAGAAAGCTCGAGAGTACCGCCTGTTTGCCAAGACCAAGGAGAGCAAGGTTCGTGTGATGACTCAGATGCTTACCATCATCGAGAAGCTCAACGCGCATTTGGGCAAGGCGCTGGGCGAAGCTGCTGCACAAGGGAAAAAGCTACGCAAGTACGCCATCGTGGCCAAGAGCAAGCTGGTGCAATTGCACGAAACGATGAGCAAACT
>JBKQNQ010000353.1:0-3485 GCA_052145875.1 Thiobacillaceae bacterium | reverse complement strand
CGGATTTAGCCATGAGAACGGTGATCGGCCTGTTCGGGGCAGTTCAAATACACGGCAATAGAGAATTGGAAATCCAGTCCAGCATGTGTAACCGCGGGGGAGAAGAAGGCAAGCGAGCCGCGCAGGTCTGCCCGCTTGACCGAACATTTTATGGCGCGTTAGTTTGTCCGGACAAATTGAGTATAAGGGAGGTCCGATGGTCGCCGTTGCAAAGGAAGTCGGCGCGCACCGCTATCGCGAGAGTTACGGTCGTTATTTCGAGGATTTCACGGCCGGCGACGTTTACGAGCACCGGCCCGGACGCACCATCAGCGAAGCTGACAACACGTGGTTCACTCTGCTCACCATGAACCAACACCCGCTGCATTTCGATGCGGCCTACGCGAGCAAAAGCGAGTTCGGCCGGCCGCTAGTCAATAGCTGCCTCACGCTGTCAATTGTTGCCGGAATGAGCGTAAGCGACGTTAGCCAGAAGGCGATAGGCAATCTCGGCTGGACCGACATCAAGCTGATAGCGCCGGTCTTCATCGGCGATACGATTTACGCAGAGTCTGAAGTTCTTGCGAAACGCGAATCGGCTAAGCGCCCGACCCAGGGGATCATAACCGTGAAGACGATCGGGAAGAAGGCTGATGGCACCATCTTTATGACCTATGAGCGCAGTGTTTTGGTGCCGAAGCATGGCCACGCCGTGGACGATCGCGCGGATTACTAGACCACCTCCCGACATCTGACGCCGAATAACGCGATTCAACAAGATCGCGTCCCACGGGGACGGGACCCCCGTCACACTTCCGATAAGCGGGCTTATCGAAGTAATGGTCGTCTCTGTTAGTCCCCAGTCGCTCCACTCGGCAAATTCATGCTGCGCTGTCGTCCGGTGGATGGGCGAGCACGACCGAAGTTTCGATTCGCCGATCCGGGATGCTCCAATAGGTCTTGAGCAGCACGGTCTTGCGAGTGGGCGAAACCAACTGGAAGCCGTGGCGCTCGTAGAGGCGGATCGCCCATTCGGCCGCTGCCCAGGTGCCGACCAGCATTGGCCGCGTGCTCCTCTGCCGAATGTGGTAGAGGAGTTTGCCGCCGAAGCCGTGCCGCTGCTGTGCCGGCAGAACGTAGGCGTGGCGAATGAGGTCGAGGCGGACGAGCCGCCGTAGCCCCGCATGTCCGGGGCGACGCATCGCCAGCCTTCAGCGGCGAACGCTTGCATCTGCGCCCGCCACATCACGCCGATCTCGGGCCAGCCGTGCAGGAAGATCATCAACGGACCGTCGATCGGGCCGGCTCCCCAAAAAAGCGTCGCGTGACGTGGCGACCGAAAGCTGTGAGTGGTTAGCCTCATCAGCGAAACTCCATGGGAACGACTTGCAGGAAGATTTGGCGATCAGCGGCCTGCAAGCATAATGCGCGCGACCTCAGCAGCGGCGTCTATTTGCGGCCAATGCCCGGCTTCAAGGACGTGGAGCATCCCATTCTTGGCCTGAGATCGCATATACTCAGCAACACTGACGTGCAGATAGGGATCGAACTTTCCCCAAATGAGTTGAAGAGCAACATCGGAGCGTCTGAACTCGAGCAAACGAGCGGTGTTGGCAGCGATTTCGTCCGTCAATTGAAGGGTCATTTGCGCGAAAGCAAGGCCCGCACCCGGCCGCTGCCGGAAGTTGTTGTCGATGATTGGACCGAGGAAATCCGTGTAGCGGGCCTTCTGCGCCTCCGTCAGACCCGATTGCATCTGGTCGCGCTGAAAGCCAAGCAGCCAGGCGAACTGCTGCGGGCTCCTCAGGAAATGTTGGGTAAGTGCTTTCAGGTTTTTGTTCGAAAAGAGTTCGATAAACTCGGGAACACGCAGGCCGGGTGCGTCGCCGTAAAACGCGTTCATCAAGCAGACCGCAGCTGCGCGCAATGGATGCTTGAGGGCGAAATTGACGGCAGCCGGACCGCCCGCGTCATGGCCGACCGGAATAACTTTATCGAGCGTCAATGCCTCCACAACCGCTTCCAGATCGCCAAGTTGCTGTTCGAAACCGTAACGGAGACCCTCAGGCTTATCGGAGGCGCCAAAGCCCAGAAAGTCTATCGCAATGGTCCTGCGGCCGGCCGATACCAAATGCGGGATCAGGTCGTCATAGATGTGCGAGTTGTCCGGAAATCCATGCAGCAGGACGTACGCCGCCCCGCTGCCCGGGAAGTCGCGGACATACAGGCTGCCTCGATCGCGTTGCACACGGTGTTCGGCGAAAGCCGGCAAGGCGTTGCTTGGGGACTCGTTCATGATGCGCTCCTTTGAAAGCCAGCAGTGGCCGTTCTTATCAAAGTGAGCCGCGGCGACGCCTGTCCTAGGCCGGGCTTACGGTGCGCAAGAACTTCACGAGCTGGTCGCCAACCTCGGCAGCGGCTTCGTGTTGCACCCAGTGGCCTACACCATCAAGGCCGACATATCCTCGGAGGCCCGGGAGGCGGTCGCGCATCGTTGCCTCCGTCAGGTGATAGATCGGAAACAAGCCGTCCGACTTTCCCCACATAAAGTAGGACGGCTGCGGTATCTTTGCGCCGATATACGCACCCGACAGGTCAAAAAAGGGCTGGACGGCACGATAATAGTTGAGCGCTCCGTGAAACCCGGTGCGCTGGAATTCGGCGATGTTGTGAGCGAGGTAATCGGGCTCGATCCAGGCAGGCAGTCGATCTGGCGCCTTCCGGTATAGGCTGCGAGCCGGATCGAACGGGTTCCAGGCTTCCGCCGCAGGAGCAGATCCTGAGGCCCAGTAGAGGACGCCAGGAATGGTGACAGCCGCGTCTGCCCATATCCGATCCGCGTCCGGCTGGATTTGCTCGAACATATAAAAATCGTTCCCGTGGCCGGCCGCTCTCATCGCATCCAACACACTTACTTTGCCTCGGGGCGAGTACGGGACCGCGAGACAGAAAATAGCCTTGAAACGGTCGGGCCGCATCATTACAGCGTTCCAAGCCACGTTCGCTCCCCAGTCGTGACCTACAATGACGGCCTGCGGCACTTGAAGGGCGTCAAGGAGCCCGACAAGGTCGCCGACCGTCTGAAACGGCGTGTAGAGTGTTGGATTCGCCGGCGCCGAGGACGCTCCATAGCCGCGCATGTCAGGCGCGATCGCGCGATAGCCAGCGGACGCCACCGCCTGCATCTGCTTCCGCCAAGTGTAGGCCGTGTCGGGAAATCCATGCACGAAAAGGATCGCGGGGCCAGTCCCTTGCTCAGTTACGTGCAAGGAGATGCCGTTCGTCGTAACGTCGTACATCTTGAGGCCGTCACTGCCTCCAAAATCTTCCTCTTTAGACATTTGACCCTCCAAACAAGGTCACAGCAAAGGCGGTGCCCGCCACGAGCAATGTGCGGCGAAGTTTCTTCTTAATTTAACCGATGCGTGAATTAACGTGGCGGCTAGCCGATTGCGTGAGGCGAAGGGGATGAGGTTGGCGTCATGAGCGGCAATGAGACGAAATTT
>JBKQNQ010000352.1:0-7203 GCA_052145875.1 Thiobacillaceae bacterium | reverse complement strand
GCAGCAGGGTGGATTGTGGTCCAATGCTGTACCGTTCGGCGTGAATACCGCGGTGATTTCGAGTGTCTCACCGACGAGCGGCGTACCCGGAACCCAGGTGACCATCACCGGCTCGGGTTTCGGTGCGGAGCAAGGCAGCGGTCAAGTGTGGCTTGGTACTGCCAATGGGGTTGTACAAAGCTGGACCGACAGCCAGGTCATCGCGGTCGTGGCGACCGGCTCGACTACCGGCAACGCTCAGATTCTGCAAAATGGGGTCATGAGCAACGCGGTTCCTTTCACCGTGAATTCGCTGCATATCGCCAGCGTCACGCCGAATTCTGGCGGACCAGGAACCTCCGTCACCATAGCTGGAACTGGCTTCGGATGGAATCAGGGCAACGGCTCGGTTTGGCTGGGCGGCACAAACGGCCAAGTTGTGAGCTGGAACAATAATCAAGTCGTCGCCGTGGTCGCAGACAATGCCGTGACCGGGGTTGTACGTATTGAACAGAACGGCGTTTTGAGCAACGCCCTCACCTTCACTGTCCCAACCTCCAATGCCGTGACGCTCATCCCGAACATGCTGAATCTGGTGGTGGGCCAGACGCAGACAATTCAAGCGTTAGATTCGAACAGCCAGCCAGTAACGGGACTGACGTGGGCATCGAGCAACCCGAGGGTGGTCAGCCTCTCGACCGACGACCCACCCATTCTCACCGCCCTCACCGCCGGGCACGTCACGATCACCGCCGGTACCGCTTCAGCCGATGTCACGGTGTATTACGGGACGCTGCCCATCGGAACCGTGATTTGGTCAAACCCGGGAGACGGCTCCGGTGTCATTAGTATCGTGCCAGCCGTTCCGAGTGCGACTGGTGTTGCGGATGTATTCGCACTGAATGGGGATTGTAACCTCCAGGCTATAAGGAGCGATGGAAGCGTGGCGTGGACGGCCAATATCGGCCAACTGCCGGAATATAGCCCCAACCCCGGGCCCTGCAACGAGTTTCTACCCGATTTTCAAGGCGGAGTGGTCGTTAAGGGTGAAAAGTATGTGCCATGGATAGTTGGGAACCCATTTTTCGGAGATCATTACATATATACTCTTCAGAAGTTCGATGGAATGACCGGTCAGGCCTATCCCGCTTTGTCCCTCAGTGGTTGGTGGTTGCCGCTTAATCTTGGCGCAATTGGTAATTCTTATCCTCCCGCCGTCGTGCATCCCGACGGCACGATCTTTAGCATCGATGCCCTGATTGGCCTTCCCGATGATTTTTATGCCACTCAGAATTTCGTGGATGTGATCGACCCGCTGACTGGCCAGTTGAAGGCGCCGGCGATTTGGGCAGGCGGAAATGATGGAGTAGGCGACTTGATGGTTGCGGGCGATGGTTACGCCTATGTGCCATATGCCTCAATGGACATCTACACCGCCACAGTCTCCTTGTATTTGTTGCGCATAGATACGAGTGGAAATTCCTCTACCATCGCTCTGGGAGAGTGGGCGCCCGCTGACGTTACGGCCGTGAGCCTCATCACCAATGCGGACCAGGGCGTGCTGGTCAGTTGGGAGCTTCAGAACTACGGGAATTCCGGGCGAGTCACATCGAACACCTACTACATCGCAGCCACGAGCGGCGGAAGTCTGATTGCTAAAGGCACGACGGATCGCCTGGTCGTCCCTGTCTTGCAAGCTCAAGACGGCTCGTTCTACGGCACGGACTCCAATGGCAATATGATCAAATTCGATCGGTCGGGGAACATCCAGTGGAGCGTGCGCGGAGACTCTCCGCAGATTGCCACCGCCGATGCAGGAGTGATCGGCTCCTCCGGCATCACCTACGATAACAACGGCCGCGCCACCGGCCAAGTCCCCATGCCGATTCAATCCTGGCCCGGATATGCCTACGCAATCGGATCGGTTAACCAAATTGATTATTCGGCAATTACCGAGGCTAATGTCTTCTGGCCATTCACAGACTTATGGCCAGTTACACATGCTAATGACTCAGGCAATAATACGGCAAAGGCATTGCCTCCTCCGGACGCAAATCACAACCACACGCTTACTGTCCGTGAAGTGCCCGGCGCAAATGGAATTTTCGGGCACATTACCGTTCAGGTTGACAATAATGCAGAGGTCGGCTTTGCCCCAAAAGGAAATGGTCCCAATAACAGCTTGACAGCTAGCCAGAAAGCAGCGATTCTGGCAAACAAGCAGGTTCCCGGAACAGTTGAGCCACGTGCGGCAGGAGTCGCCACGCTGGATGCGGTCACGATTTACTTGACCGCAGATGAAGCGAACGATACCCAGCAATATATTAACAATCGAACGGCCAATCCAGGATATTACCAATTAGTAGGCAACAGCTGTGTAGACTTCGGCGAACTTGTTCTGATAGAAACGGATTTTCCTCCCCTGATGGATACTTTACCGCGCTCTCTCCCAAAATCTATTCGAGCTGAGCAGATTAAAGAGAACACGGTTCAAGCGCCGTAACAGGGAAGACTGTACGGTAACCGCTTTTTGGAAATTTCTGGGCTGGCGGCACGCTTTGGAGGCCACATTTAGAGTGTCCACGAGCTGGGGGGGATTATTGGAGAAAAAGTGGAGGAGGGCTTCGGCATGAGTAAAGCGAAGAAATTGGGACTAATCGGCACAGGCGTAGGATTTTGCCTGGCGCTCCTTATGTCTGCATTTGCCTATTATGCGAGCTCTCACCACCTTGCCCACGATTTCTCTCTTCTCTACCTTTGTTTGGCCCCAACCTCGATCGTGTTAATCGTGACCGAGTGGACGAGGCCGTCAGCTGAGGCCATGATCGTCCTGATATTTGCGTTATCGAACGCCCTTGTCTATGGATTTGTGTTTCTCGCAATTGGGAAGATTTGGGATTTGATTTCAAGATAAACACTCGGCGAGTACTAATACAGCTGCTTTGAGGCAGGTTGCTGAGTCCGATCCTGCCGTGGACCGAGTAGACCACAGCCACTGGATCAGTAAGCGCGCTGCCAAAGCCATAGCTGAGATCCAAAAAAGAACAGGCGGCCAGTAAAATAGATGCTGTGCGTCGTCAAAATACCATTCGGGTGCAGAACGGACCTGCATAATGGGTTCGGAACCAGTTCCGAGGGGTAAATTCGACGGGTGAGATGCCATCGGATGACGAAGAGCGATAGCAATGGTGCTGGGCAGTTCGCGACAGGTCAGTGGGCACGCCTCTCCAGCCGGTTCTCTTCAATTCCTTTGAAAAGATGTCAGAAGCGTCGGTTCAGGCGGCCAGGTCGTAGCGGTGATAAAAACCGGTTTTGGACTGAACCCCAAAACTGAGGCAAGGTGTAGACGAATTTGAGGCTCTGGAAGCATCCAAATTCATCAAGGTTCAACCGGCTTCAACGAGCGGCCCGCAACAGGTTCAATATCAATCAATTGAGGACAGTGGGATTCTATAAATTTCAATAAGGACTGGAATCTGGTTCGGGACCAGGGGGTCGGAGGTTCAAATCCTCTCTCCCCGACCAATCTTTTCAAGCAGATAAACTGCGCTTCTGGTTTTCCGTCTACAGCGCTGTAGTCGATTTTGTAGACGGTCAAAGCCACAGAGTTCAATACGCGGATGATCCCGCGCGCGCTTGTCTTGTGCGAACGAGCATACACCGCGAGATGGGCGGAAGCAGGTTGCTCTGAATGCGCGCACGAAACACCACGCGCGACGCTCCATTGAGCAATGATTTGTCAGAACAATCTTTCCTCCCGAGAGATTGCTCACCCAAGAGCGAGAGACTGTCTTCGTGAGTTGAGCAGCGCGTTCACTTTCCGGTTCCAGACAACGCAACAGTCTGCGGACTTGTGACCGCACTATCTGCAACCTGCAGTTCGCCCACACGAGAACCCTTTGCAGCCGGCGTGAAAGTAACACTCACTGTGCAGCTTGAGCCAGCCGTTAGGGAAAGTCCGCATGTCGTTGTCTTAACCGCAAAATCTCCTCCGTCCGTTCCTGCTGGAGTAATGCCGGAGATGGCCAGGGTTCCGGGCAGATTATTCTTGATCGTGACAATCTTGACCGCGCTCGTCGTTCCCACCGTGGTGACCGGGAACTTCAAACTCGAGGGGCTGACTGTGACGGGCAGAATTCCGGTTCCGGTCAAACTCACCGATTGTGGACTGTTGCTGGCGCTGTCTGTAATTGCCAGCGTGGCCGATCTCGCTCCAACGGCTTCTGGGGCAAAAACAATGCTGATGGTGCAAGAGGCTTTCACCTTTAGTGTTTGCCCACAAGTCGCAGCGGATTGCTGGAAGTCGCTCGGGTTGGTCCCGACGACTGTCCACGAAATGCCTGTCACGACTACTCCAGTCTTGTTTGTCAGTGTGACTTTCTTCGCGGTGCTTGTGCTTCCGAGAGCGTGATTGCCGAAAGACAAGAACGTGGGCGCGACCGTGAGAGGAGGAGGAACGCTCCCCGTTCCCGTCAAGGCGACAGTTTGTGGGCTGCCAGCGACGTTATCGTTCACTGAAAGGGAGGCGGTTCGAGGACCTGCTACCTGCGGTGAGAATACTACCGTAATGAGGCAGCCACTATTGGGTTGGAGCACCGTTCCTGAGCAGCCGTCGCTGCTGATACTAAAATCTGTGGTGTTCGCTCCCGTTATGCTGGCTGCGATGCTCGTGAGCGGTGCCGTTCCGACGTCGGTCAAGGTAACTGTGGCAGGAGTGGCACTTGTTATCAGCTGGCTTCCGAAAGTTACGGTCGTTGGAGCCAGGCTTACCAATGGTGTCGTGCCGGTTCCCGTAAGGGGCACTGACTGCAACACCGGCGGGCTACTGTAACTGATTTGCAAAGTGTCCGCCGTTGATCCTGCCGCGGTTGGGCTGAATACCACCGAAACAGAACAATTGGCTCCCACCGCCAAACTTGCTCCGCAAGAATTAGCAGTCATATGAAACACTTGGCCACTGGCAATGCTTTCCGAATTGAGAGTCAGGGGGGCCGTTCCCGTATTAGTGATCGTAAAGGCGTTGCTAGGGCTTGTGGTGCCGACAGGCTGACTACCGAAATCCCAACTTGTCGGTGTGGCTGACAGGGAGGGTGCGGGTTCCAGAGTCAACAACCCGACCGCCGCTCCGCCATTGTAGGACGCGATTATGGTCATGACCGTTTCGGTGGAGACGAGCGATGTATTGATACCAAATGTCATGGTAGTAGCACCAGCGGGAACTACCACAAAAGCAGGCACGACCGCCGCACTATTGTTGCAAGAAAGTGAGACAGTCGCCCCGCCCTGGGGAGCTGGACCGCTGAGTGTCAAATACCCTGAAGCTTCATTGCCCCCTAGCGCTGGCGAAGGACTAATAGCTAACGACTGAGCAAACGGCGACTGCACAAGCGGATTTTGGGAGAAAAACACGTCGCTGGCATTGTTCGTGTCGTTCGAAATCAGGTTTGTGGAGTAGGATTCGAACGCCACAGCCGTGCCGCTGGTGTTTATATTTGGGGGGAACCCTGAATCAACACGCTGCCCGTTGCCGGGCATTCCGTTCGGTGCCAGACTAATCGCCATACCGCGCTTACTCACCATGTCCTTTACGTATATTTGACTGTAGAGCACGGACGCAACATAGCGACCATCCGAGCTGATTTGAGGCATGAATATGCCAAGCGGCGAACCATTAATATCAGTATCCGCAAGGCTGATGGCTTGTGATCGCAAATCCTTCAGGAAAAGTCGGGAATCACCGTTCAAGTCGATCGCGCCTGGAATGAGATTCGTGGCGGATGAGGCGAACGCTACAAAGTGCCCATCGGCGCTTAACGCGGGGGAGCTAGAACCAGAAAACACCCATTGCCCCGCCGGCGTCCCATCTGCAGCCGCACTAGCCAGAATTGTTTGCGACGTAGCTGCATCATAAACGTAGAGCTCGGTAATGCCCCCGGTGTTTTGTGGTACTAGATTGGTTGCTTCCGAATAATAGGCGGTAAAACGACCATCGGCGCTCACGGATGGGTCATACGCAAGTTGGTTCGCGGGAGATCCGTCGATCCCGAGACTGACGAGAATGATCTGGCCCGTATTTCGATCACGACGGTAAATCTGGTTGTTTCCAGAGGTCCCGGGAGCCAAGTTCGTTGAGTTCGATTCGAATACGACAAATCGTCCGTCTGCACTGATGGCGGGGCAGGACGACGAACCGTTAGCGCCGGTGCCGTCGCTTGCTACGTCTTCCCGCTCTGTAAGTCCCTGTTGAAGATCGCGGACGTAAATAGACTGATAAGCCGAGTTCGTACCAGGGACTAAATTATCCGCGTCAGAAGAAAAGACCACAAACCGCCCATTGGCACTAATGCTTCCGTAGACTGAGTAATAGTCCCCCGGGTTGCCACTGCTGGAGACGCTCACAAGTGTCGTTGTATTTGTCTGCTGATCTCGTAAAAAGACGCCGGTGCTGTTACTCGGCACCAGGTTTGTGGAAGATGAGCTGAAGACAACATATCTACCGTCAGCGCTCACAGCACCGGGTACGATATTGCTACCTGCGTTGCCTTGTGCGCCTGTGCTGCTCTGGCTGACCAGTTGCAATGGATGGCTAGGCGGATTGGTGATAATCAGCGCAGAGGTATTCTCGCCCGCATGAGATAAACCCTCAGGGTTCGTTGCGTTGAGGCTTAACGAGTAGGCTCCCACTGGATCAGCCGCATTAGTCGTTATCGTCAAAACTCCGCCGCCGCCCGAGTACATCGGCTGTGGGTTGAACAAAGCGGTTTCGCCAGCTGGATTACCAAGTACCTGCAGAGTCAAAGGAACCGACGCATTCCCTGGGTAATAGGGATCGCCGATATAGAAAGTACCTGTGGCACCGGCCGGTACAAACTGAGCGGACCAACCTTGGCCCTGCGGAACACCAAAGTAGGGGCCATAGAAATCATCCGGGGCAGTGAAGTTCATCGTGTAGGTTATGACTCCACCAGCGGCAACGGTCTGAATCGCAGAAGGCGTGATGCCAGAAAGAGTGAAATATGACGGCAACCCATTGAATGAGAGCGTGTAGGTACCCGGCGTAACAGTGAAGGTTTCTGTACCTCCCGCAGTGTACGTAGCGGGGCCGGTCAGCGTGAAACTAAAAAAGTAGTCGACCGGCAATGCCAGCCCATTCAAAGTGCCGTTGACCTGGATCGTGCCAGTAGTGGGCGGTGGCGCGACACCATAGCCACGCAATGGCAGCAC
>JBKQNQ010000351.1:0-18374 GCA_052145875.1 Thiobacillaceae bacterium | reverse complement strand
ATCCACGGGCGATCGACCTCAGTCTCGAGCGTGTCGCCCGCGTGCGAGAGGTGATGGGCCTGCACCCATGTTTTCCAATCATTCTGGTTGGTGGTACTAACGGCAAAGGTTCAACCTGTGCCTATCTCGAGGCCATCTTGGGTGAACAGGGGCACAAGACTGGGCTGTATACTTCGCCGCATTTGTTGGCTTACAACGAGCGGGTTCGCATTAACGGCAAGGATAGTGATGATGATGCCATCACCGCCGGGCTCGCTGCGGTGGAAGCATACCGAGGCGACAATTTGCTGACTTACTTTGAGCACGGAACTTTGGGTGCCGTCTGGCAATTCATGCATGAAAGCGTGGGTGTAGCCATACTTGAAGTGGGGCTTGGTGGGCGGCTGGACGCGGTTAATGTGTTTGACCCTGCCGTCAGCATTGTCACGAGTGTGGATCTGGATCATCAGGACTGGCTGGGCGATAATCGCGAAGCAATCGGCTTTGAGAAGGCCGGGATTTTCCGGGCAGCAAGACCAGCGATCTGCGCAGACCCATCGCCACCTGTTTCCTTGACCCGCTTTGCAGGAGAAATTGGCGCCGATTTGCAACAATGCAACAGAGACTTCTGGTTCGAAAGAGGTGACGGAAGCTGGAGGTTTGAGTGGCGTGGCCAGACCATTGCAGACCTGCCTATGCCCCTAATGATCGGGGATCATCAGATCCGCAACGCCGCCGCCGCTTTGGCGGGTTTGATGAATTTGGGTGATCGGTTACCTGTTAAGGTGACAGCAATCCAGGATGGATTGCGCCGGGCACGCGTTAGCGGACGATTCCAGAAGGTGGCTAAATCCCCCGAGGTAATTCTCGATGTTGCGCATAATCCGGAAGCCGCGCGTGCGCTCGCGAGCAATCTTATGGCCCAGCCGGTCCGTGGACGAACGTTCGCGGTATTTGCGCTACTGGCGGATAAGGATATAAAGGGCGTTGTGGCTCCACTTATGGATATTGTCGATGTCTGGCATGTGTGCGCGCTGGAAGGCCCCCGTGCCCTGCCCGTTGAAACGCTGGCCGGTCGGGTGGAGGGCGTGCTGCAAGCGGCGCCGGTTGCGCGCTTTCTATCACCCGCGGAAGGACTTGCGGCCGCGGCAAGGGTGGCGTCCGAAAATGATAGAATTTTAGTATTCGGTTCTTTCCACACGGTCGCATCCGTAATGGCAGCAAATCCAACATGGCAGTTAAGGTAGCGGAAGAGGATTTCAAACGGCGTGCGCGGCGCAGGCTGATGGGCGCGCTTGCCCTTACCCTTCTAGCGATCATCATCTTGCCATTGGTACTCGATAAGGAGCCGCCGCCACCGGGACCTATCAATATTCAGATGGTGGCTGGGCCTGAAGCATCGGAGACCGCGGTACCGGCACCGGCGCCGGCCCAATCGCCCGTGGCATCCGCTTCGGCAGATCAGCAGGCTGCCGAAGCTGCGGTCCAGCCCCAAGCGGAAGCGCACCCGCTGAATTCCGGGACACGCGCAGAGCAGCCCTCCGGGCCGTTGGCGGGTGAGGGGGAATACGCGGTTCAGGTGGGGGCCTTCGCGGATGCGTCAAACGCAAACCGGATTAAGAGGAAAATTCAGTCCCTGGGATTGCCCGCCTATACAGACCGGCTGGACAACGCAACTCGTGTCCGGGTAGGGCCATTCAAGAATAAATCGAGGGCCGAAAAGGCGGCGGCTAGGCTGGCGGCAGTCGGCCTACCCGTTAAGCTGGAGGGTCCATGACCGCGCTTGATTGGGTCATCATCCTAATCCTCGTGATTTCCATATTCCGCAGCCTGATGCGGGGGTTGGTGGAAGAGATATTCTCGCTAGCCGCCTGGGTGATAGCGTTTATCGTTGCCAAGTGGGGAGCCACGGCCATTGGCCCGATACTGCCGATTGGGCTGGAAAGCGAGCGCATGCGCTACTTCGCCGGCTTTGTCGTCGTATTCCTGGCTATGATGATAATTGTATTTATAGTGGGACACATGATAAAAAGTTCGGTGGAAGCGGTGGGATTGCAGGGCGCAGACAGATTAATTGGCGGGCTGTTCGGCCTGTTGCGCGGTCTGGTGATTCTGGTAGGACTGACGCTGGTAGCCGGCTTGACCCAGCTTCCGAAAACGGATTTCTGGCGTCACGCCAAGCTATCCCACGCGCTGGAGCTTATGGCTATACAGGTCAAGCCCTTGCTGCCGGAAAAGGTGGCCCATTACATTGAATTCAATAGGTGAGTTATGTGCGGCGTAATCGGCGTTGTTGCTAACACGGCAGTCAATCAACTTTTGTATGATGGGCTGATGGTGCTGCAGCATCGCGGTCAGGATGCAGCCGGCATCGTAACCGCGGAGGGCGCCCGTTTTCACATGCACAAGGGCTCGGGGCTCGCGCGCGACGTATTTCGTACGCGGGATATGCGTAGCCTTTTGGGGGATATGGGGGTCGCCCATGTGCGCTACCCTACAGCTGGGAGCGCGTCCTCCAGCGCGGAGTCGCAGCCATTTTATGTGAATTCGCCATTTGGCATCGTGCTGGGACATAACGGCAATCTGATTAATACGGATGAACTGAAGGAGAGCTTGTTTCGCGAAGATCTGCGTCATGTCAACACCAATTCGGATTCGGAAATTCTCCTAAACGTGCTCGCACATGAATTACAGAGCCGATCCACAGGCGGAAGGTTGGATTTGAACACTATTTTTGCAGCCGTCGCTGGCGTGCATGTCCGTTGTCGTGGTGCATACGCCGTCGTTGCTTTCATTTCCGGGTATGGCCTGCTTGCGTTCCGCGATCCGCATGGGATACGTCCCCTTGTGATCGGCGTGAACGAAAACGCACTAGTGCCGGAGTACATTGTCGCCTCCGAGTCGGTCGCTATCGATACGCTAGGTTTCAGAATGCTGCGTGACGTGGTTCCCGGGGAGGCCGTGTTTATTGACTATGAGCGACATATGCATAGCCGGCAGTGCGCGCGTAGCCCAAAGGCTAATCCTTGCATTTTTGAGTATGTCTACCTGGCGAGGCCGGATTCGGTGATGGATGGAATTTCGGTCTATAGCACGCGTTTGCAGATGGGCGTGTCACTGGCAAAGAAAATCCAGCGAGAGTTCGGTCACCTGAAGATCGACGTCGTGATCCCGATTCCCGATACCAGCCGTCCATCCGCCCTGCAACTCGCGAATCATCTCAATGTTGCGTACCGGGAAGGCTTCATCAAGAATCGCTACATTGGCCGCACATTCATCATGCCGGGGCAGGCGCTACGCAGAAAATCCGTCCGACAAAAACTCAATGCCATCGCCGAGGAATTCAAGGGCAAGAATGTACTGCTGGTTGATGACTCGATTGTTCGCGGCACAACCAGCCGGGAAATCGTGCAAATGGCGCGAGATGCGGGTGCGGCAAAAGTCTTCTTTGCCTCCGCTGCCCCGCCGGTAAGGTTCCCCAACGTGTATGGGATTGACATGCCGACGCGGTCCGAACTGATTGCCTCGGGACGAAGCGATGAGGAAATTGCCCGCGAAATCGGCTGCGATGCGCTGATATACCAGGGTTTGGAAGAACTGATTGAGGCAGTCAGAGCAGGCAATCCTGCAATTGCTGATTTCGACACCTCATGTTTCGACGGTCGCTATATCACCGGAGATGTCACACCGGAATACCTCAATTACATTGAAGCCGTACGCGATGGGGACGCGCCCGTGCAAGTTGCCCTGTCTACGCAGCAACTTGACCTGAATTTGGCAACCGTAGGCGGCGGTTGACAGATCTTCCCGACTTGGCCTAAAGTTGGGGCCACGCGCCGATTTGTATACAGATTGCGGGCGCACAATAAATGCAGCTAATCGTGGAAGACCCGTTCCCCTGTTGGCTGGACGGGTCTTTCTTTTTGGAGAATGCATGAGCGAGCAGGATTACGATTTGCAGACCCTGGCCGTCCGCGGTGGCACGGTGCGCAGCCAGTTTGGCGAACACTCCGAGGCATTATTTTTGACGTCGAGCTTCGTGTTTGAAAGCGCGGCACAGGCCGCCGCGCGATTTAAAGGGGAGGAGCCGGGAAACATCTACGCCCGCTTCACTAATCCGACCGTAAGCATGTTCGAAGAACGACTCGCCCTGATGGAGGGCGCAGAACGCTGCGTAGCATTCGCTTCGGGCATGGCCGCCATTCTGGCTACGGTTATGGGCTTGATGAAAGCCGGAGAGCATATTGTTGCGTCACGCACATTGTTCGGCTCAACCGTGCAACTGTTCAATAACATCCTGGGTCGCTTCGGGATCGAGACGACGCTCGTGTCACCCACTGATCCGGCGGAATGGAAAGCCGCCTCTAAGGCCAACACGCGCCTGTTTTTTCTCGAGTCGCCTTCCAATCCCTTGACCGAAGTGAGTGATATTGGAGCGATTGCCACGGTGGCCAAAGCGGTGGGTGCCTGGCTTGCAGTGGATAATTGTTTCTGTTCTCCTGCGCTCCAGCAGCCGTTAAAACTTGGTGCAGATCTTGTCATTCATTCCGCAACCAAGTACTTGGATGGCCAGGGCCGCGTCTTGGGAGGCGCCGTACTCGGCAAAAAAGAGTTGCTCGAGGGAGTCTATACTTTTCTGCGCACCGCAGGTCCGACGCTCTCGGCCTTCAATGCTTGGGTGTTTCTGAAGGGCTTGGAGACGCTTAGCCTGAGGATGGACGCGCATTCAAGAAGTGCCCTGGAACTCGCCTCTTGGCTGGAAGCGCAGCCACAAGTGACGCGTGTGCTCTATCCCGGCCTGCCCTCGCATCCCCAGCACGCCCTCGCCATGGCCCAGCAGAAGACTGGGGGCGGCATCATTGCGTTTGACGTCCGCGGCGGCAGGGAGGGGGCGTGGTCTGTGATCGACTCCACACGGCTGATTTCGATTACGGCCAACCTGGGCGACACAAAGACCACCATCACACATCCCGCCAGCACGACACATAGCCGAATGACGCCCGAGCAGCGCGAGAGTGCTGGGATCGGGGATGGCCTGATTCGAGTGGCAGTCGGTCTCGAAGGCGTGGCGGACATCAAGGCGGATTTGGCGCGAGGCTTGGACAAAATCTAGGCTGCCTCGCCGTGATCGGTTCAAGGATAGCAAGAATGAATCGCGGGTTTCTCGTTCTGCCCGCGTGCGGTGTCGTGATGTTTATCATCGCGTTGACAGCCAACGCCGCCCCAATGACCGTCCTGACGTACCGCGATCAGGATCCGGGTTCATCGTCTTACGTGACCCGGATTCTCATTACTCCCAGGTTTGTTCGATTGGACGGGGGCAAGGACGACGGCGATTTTGTCTTGCTGGATCGCCGGTCAGGTGAACTGGTCAATGTACTTCACGACGCCAGGACCACCATGCGAATTCGAAGCAAGCCATTGCCCGAGCAGGCCCGGCCAACGTGGAAAGTGGATGAGCAAGTGGAAGCAGTTCGTCGCGGCACGTGGCGGATAACCCTGCTCGCCAATGGGGCAATTTGCTCGCAGACGGTCGTGGCAGGCAAGCTGCGGCCTGAAGCGGCGCAGGCCCTCGCTGAGTATAAGGCGGCACTGGCGTGGGCCCAGTATAAGACTTATGAAAACACGCCCAAGGATATACGCCAGGACTGCGATCTGGTTGAGTATGTTTGGGATACTGGACGAGTCCTAAAGTACGGTCTGCCACTGGAAGAACGAGATTATGCGGGACGTGTTCGGCGGCTGGAAAAAGTGGGCAGCGAAACGTTCGAGCCTGAGTTGTTCAAACTACCGACGGGCTACGCAGTAACCTACCCTAATCCGAAATAATCAGGTACGCACGTGACGGCACCCCTGTTTTTCGCAAACGAGATAGCCCCCTGCTTCATACCAGTCGGGCAATACCCAGCGCTCGCACGAATGATCGTCGACCTCATGCAGATGACGCGCCGGCCGATGGGTGTGGCCGTGAATCAGTCGTGGGTATCCGTGTGCCTTAAGCGCGCGAGCGACCGCTTCGACATTGACGTCCATCAGCTTCGGGGGCTTGCCCAGTTTTGCTGCTTCACTTCCCTTCCGCGCCATGCTTGCCAGCCTTCTGCGGACGCGAACCGGCAGTCCCCGCAGTGCAGCCTGGACCCAGGGTCGCCGCACCTTGTTGCGAAGAGACTGGTAGGCAAGGTCATCGGTGCACAATGCGTCTCCGTGCATGAGTAAGGTGGGTGTGTCGTAAAGCTCGATCAAGGTTGGGTCTGGGAGCAGCTCCATGCCGGATAACGCGGCGTATTTCTCGGCAAGCAAAAAATCGCGGTTGCCATGCATGAAGTAAACGGGCGTTCCGGCCTGTTGGAGCGCGCGTAATTTTTCGGCGGTCGTCCGCACGGTTAACGCGCTCAGGTCATCGTCCCCTACCCAGTATTCAAATAGGTCGCCCAAGATGTAGAGGGCGTCGGCCCCAACTGCCGTATGCTCAATGAAGTGAAAAAATCGTTTGCTCGTGTCCGGGCGCTCGTCGGTGAGATGCAGGTCGGCAATGAAGTACGTCCGGCCGGATTTCATTTAGCGTAGACCTACAGAGGCTCGTGTCGCGCATGCCGCCCGAGCCATCACACGGCACCTCGATTGTCGAGTCCGCGCGGACTTCCCCTGATCATCCTGAGAACGAGCCATCTTGCGCAAGCGATATTTCTGTGGCTATTGTGGTGATCGGCCCGCGCACGGGCGCACGAGATCGGATTGCCAACCCGTCGTCACGGTGGGTACGAACCTCCGTGGGATCGGGCGCGAAGCCGGGGCGCGGTTTTCTCTGTCCGCGAACTTCACCCCGACCGACGCTATGACTTTTTCAATCTGCATTCGATGCCGCCAATCACCCATAACTGAATGGCCAGAGTCGGGATGTGTCGTTTGGCTGAAGAAGGGGATCGCCAGAAGAATCGTTTTTTTGTTGGGGGCTTGCTTGCCGCGAGAACCATCCAGATAGTATTCATGGCGATGGGATGTCGCGAAGAAGCCTCTATTATCGGCAGTCGCGACCGGCTTCATGATGGAACCGATTCGCGCGTGCTTGGGAACGGGTCAGACAATTTCTGCCTTCATGATGACGATGTCCTCCAGCGGCACATCCTGGTGCCCCGATTGGCTGCCGGTCCGAGCTTTCTTGATTTTATCGACCACCTCCTGGCCTTCCGTCACCTTTCCAAACACGCAGTAGCCGAAGCCCTGAGGCGTTGCGGAAGAATAATTGAGGAAGCTGTTGTTGGCGATATTGATGAAGAATTGCGCAGTCGCAGAATGGGGATTGGGCGTGCGTGCCATGGCGATGGTATAGGCATCATTTTTCAGGCCGTTGGCTGCTTCATTCTCGATGGGTGCGCGGACCGATTTCTGAGACATGCCGGGTTCAAATCCACCGCCTTGAATCATGAACCCATCGATCACCCGGTGAAAGATCGTGCCGTCAAAAAAACCTTCGCGGACGTATTGCAGGAAGTTATCAACGGTGATCGGGGCTTTTTCGGCATTGAGTTCCAGGCAAATCTCGCCAAGGCTCGTGTGAAGTTTAACCATGTCTTGTCCTTATAAAACGCTTTCGTAGAGGATTTTCCACTCGCCGCCCTCAAGCTGCCAGTACTGACGCTTGCGGGACACATCGTTCACATTACTGCTCTTATAATCCTGCTCAAACCCAACCATGATGACGTTGTCTTCCCCGGGATAACGAACCACGGTGAGATCCTTTAGTTGTATTTTTATCCAGGACTTGCTGGCATTAACCCGTCGCTTGGTCTCGCCGAACTCCCTCAGGTCCTCTTTGCCGTAATGGAATTGACTGGAATAGTGGGATAACAGGCGATTGATATCAAGACTTTCCCAGTCCTGGCGCCACATTGTGAGCGCGTTCTGAATGTCGCTCTCGGCGTCTCTCAATTTCGATGGATCGACCCAGTTTAGTTTCTCGGCGATCAAAACGGGTGTCTTACCTATCGAGATGTACTTTGACAGGCTGGTTAGATCCTCGTTGGAGAGGACGATGCAACCATCGCTGGCTTTGGGCGGACGGCTATACGTGTTGCGCGGCACACCATGAATCCAGATGCCGGATCCATCCCGGCCAGCTCGGCGATCCCAGTCGTTCGGGTAACTCAATGGATAGGCGCCGATTCCATACAGATCTTCAAGCTGCCTCTCGGGCTTAAAGGAGGTAATTGTGTACCACCCGACGGGGGAGCGCTTGTCTCCAGCCCGGGTTTTGCCGGTACCAAGTTTGCCCATCGTGATGTAATAATCGGCTTGGCGAATCCAGCCCTCAGGCCGATTTTGGAACACGTACAGCCTGGAACGTTCACTATCCGCCGCAATGACATAATGGACGTCCTGGGTGAACGACAGGAGCGCATCCGGTACGAGTCTGGGATCAACGGGCTGGGTGACCTCGAGCAAGCGTTTTCGAGCTTCATCGCGCAGATCATCGAGTTGGGGGCCCGATCCGGACGCGTTGCCCAATGTGAAAATGGGACGTCCTTGAGCCAACATCAGGTCGCCTTTTACGAGCTGGGCAAGGCGGAAATTTGGATAGCGTGCAATGAGGCTGTTCAGCGATTGCCACGCCGTCACCATCTTATTCTGGCTGACATCGACGAGCGTCTCGGCCAACAGACGCTCGGCTTCAGACTGGGCCGACGCCGTTGGAAGTAGGGTTGCCCAAATTAGTAAGCCAGCAACGGGTCTCAGCAATTTCATCTAGCCGTTCAGCGTCCGCTTTCCTGCATGATAAGCCACCTGTCGCCGCTGCGAACCAGATCCATACGCTTGGTACTGTAATTGGTCAGGTGTTTAGAGCGGTATGCTTGGCGGAACTTAACAGCGGTGCGGTCTGCGCTAACGGGCTGAATGTGGATGTCAGATACTTCGACAGTCAGGTCCTTGGCACTGCCGACGCGTTCGCGGCGCTGTGCTTCCCAATTCTTGCGGTCGCCGCTTGAAGGCTTGAAGTCGGGGGAATAAAAGCCCAAGTAAGCAGCCACGTCATTGGAAGACCATGCCCTGGCCCACCCCTTGACGGTATCGATAATGGCATCCGGCGACGGCTCTGAGTCAACGGCAGTCTTCGAACCAAGTTTGGCCGGAGGAGTTTGTTGGGGCGGTGCGGTGGTCGCCGCAAGCTTCGTGGGGTTCGCGGTGTCGCTTGATGCGACCGTCATGGGCCGGGCTTGAGCCGGGCTGCGTCGGCCCGTTATTAGATCCTTGATCAGTGAGAGCTTGGTCTGCGCAGAAGTATTGCTGGTGTCGAGCTGCAGTGCCTTATCGTAAGCGATGGAAGCCATTTTGGCGTACAGGTCGCCGAGGTTTTCGTGTGCAGTCGCATAGCTGGGATGAGTCCGAATTGCCATCTCCAGCGCATTTCGCGCCGCGTCGTACTTTCCTTGGGCCGCATACAGAACGGCAAGGTTGTTGTAAGGCTCTGGCAACTCGGGGTAATCCTCGGTGAGTCCCGTGAAGACTTCAATGGCCTCGGCAGATTTGTTCTGGCCCGTGAGAATCAACCCTTTAAGAAAACGGGCCTGGGCATCCTTCGGATTCTTTAGGAGATATTGGTTAGCGCGGCTCAGTGCCTCATTCAGGTCACCGTGACGAAACAGCTGATTGATATCCTGAATGTCGCCTGCGTGGGCTGAATGGGCCCCAAGCAGGAGGCCTAATACAATAACGGTTGCAAGTCTGCGCAAATTGGGCATGTGGTACACTCGAATGGAACTTACCTAGGCCTACATTCTAACAACTCCCGTACTGATTGGGCGGCCCCCGTTTGAATTCTCGATGGGTGCTGCAATCAGTGAGCACGATGCTGACGCTTCATAACTCGCTGTCACGGCAGCTTGAAACTTTTACCCCGCTTCAGCCCGGCCAGGTTCGCCTGTATGTGTGCGGCATGACCGTTTACGATTTTTGCCATCTCGGGCATGCACGCGTATTTGTCGTGTTTGACATGGTGACACGCTGGCTCAAGGCGGTCGGTTACAGCGTCACCTATGTTCGTAATATTACGGACATTGACGACAAAATCCTTAAGCGTGCCCAAGAAGCCCATCAAAGCATTGGCGAGCTGACCGGGCGTTTCATCGCGGCCATGCATGAAGATGAGGCACGTCTTGGCGTGTTACGCCCTGATCATGAACCTCGCGCAACGCAGTACTTGACCGAAATGCTCGCGATGATAGGTGTCCTAATGGAGAAAGGCCTCGCATACCGGGCAAATAACGGTGACGTTTATTACAGCGTGCGTGGATTCCCGTCCTATGGCGCGCTTTCTGGGAAATCCTTGGATGATTTGAGAGCCGGGGAGCGGGTGGAAGTGGATCCGCATAAGCACGACCCCTTAGACTTCGTGCTGTGGAAGGCCGCCAAGCCCGGTGAGCCTTCCTGGAAGAGCCCTTGGGGCCCGGGAAGGCCAGGCTGGCACATCGAGTGCTCGGCGATGAGTGGCCAACTGCTCGGCACGCATTTTGATATACACGGTGGCGGTCAGGACTTGCAGTTTCCTCATCATGAAAACGAGATTGCCCAGAGCGAGGGGGCCAACGGGTGCAAGTTTGTGAATTACTGGCTGCACAACGGATTTGTTCGAGTGGATAACGAGAAAATGTCCAAGAGTCTGGGAAATTTTTTCACCATCCGCGAAGTGCTGCAAAAATTCGATCCCGAAGTGGTCCGCTTTTTTATTCTGCGTGCTCATTATCGCAGTCCGCTCAATTACTCGGATGCGCATCTGGAGGATGCAAAAGGTGCGCTGACACGCTTGTATACCACGCTAAAGAATGTCCCGCCGGCCGAAATTGCAGCCGACTGGAATGACCCATGGGCTGCCCGATTCGAAACGGCGATGAACCTGGATTTCGGCACGCCCGAAGCAGTGGCCGTACTCTTTGACTTGGCCAACGAAACCAATCGTACGCAAGACCCCTTCATGGCAGGGCTCTTGAAATTCCTGGCAGGAGTCTTGGGCTTGTTGCAGAACGACCCATCCGCGTTCTTGCGTCGGCGGTTCGGTGGTCCGACTGGACCCGACGACCAGGCAGTCGAGGCATTGATATTGGCGCGAGCCGCTGCCAAGGCCGCGAGGCGTTTCTCGGACGCCGATCGCATCCGCGACGAACTCAAGGCCGCAGGCATTATTTTGGAGGACAGCCCGCAAGGAACGACTTGGCGCCGTGCCTGATACCGCCACGATCCACACAACACGGGACAAATGTCGCGTGTCGTGTGATTTCAGTTTGAGTTACTTGGTGGCTGGAGTGGCAACCGTTGGGACCTGGAAGAAGTTAGCAGGATTAAATCCAGCGGTGGCAGCTGCATAGGACTTGGGATCAAAGAATGAGCCCCATGTCCCATAGGTCTTCGGATCTGTCGCGGCGGTGCTCCAGTCCTTATACGTGTTAACGTCAGCGGCCTTGAAGGCGACCTGATAGTTGTTCGGATTCATGGATTCGGTCATCCACTTGGTATAGAGCGCGGGATTCATAGCGTTGAACAGGGGCTGGTAGTTCTTCACGTCCATGGGGGCCATCATCCATCGCATCATTTTTCCGGGGTCGGCCATCTTGACCATGACGGCAGTGTAGAAGTTTGGATCCATAGACGCAGTCATCCACTTGCTGGCAACAGCGGGATCCGTCAGTTCCATTGACGCCTTGAATGTGGCCGGGTCAACTGCCCTGTTCATCATCTTAAGGTAGGTGGCAGGCTCCATATAAGCGGAGCCGAGGGCGGCATAAAACGAAGGCTCGGTGACGGCGTTAGCAAACTCGACCATAGCCTTGGGGTCCTTGGCGACGGCCGCCGCAGCAACGGGGTCAGTCAGGGCATTGATGGGGCTGGCGTCCGCAGCAAACGCGGGAACGGAAGCAGACAGGGCTAGCACAAAGGCGATTTCTTGGGCTTTCATCATGACTCTCCAGTTAAGTTAATAGAATTCGGTTCCATCGGGTTTAACAACTACATAAACTGCAATTCATTATATGCTTATAAGCTGATTGATTTGTCCTTTGGCGGCGCGAGCGAGACCAAATCTATTGCAGGTCTAATCGGCGGATGGACCTAAGGGCCACGCTAGGTCGCATGTCGTGTGCCTAAGCAGGCACTTAAGATTTCGGCCGCCCGGTTGAAAATGCGTTGCAGAAAAGCAACGAGACAAGCGACAGCGAGCCGTCGTCGTGAATCACTGGCCGCTCATGTCCCGAACAAAGCGTGCGCAAATAGGATTCTGCTTAGGGAAGGTGGGCGTCCATTCCACTACCCGGTGTTGCTCCGTTTCCCGGCTGCATGGCGGCAGTCAGATCTCCGTTCAGTTCGCGGACCACATTTGCCGTTTCGTTGATGAGGCGCCGGCTGGGGGCCAAGTCTCGCTCGATATAACCCGCGGCGCGAAGAACATGCGTGTCCGCTTGGCGAAGCCCCGTGTTATGCAAGGGCAAGACAGATTGAAATGCGTGCGTTTGCACTTCAGGGCGGCTTAGGATTCCACTTATCGTGCCGGACAGAATCGACCCTTCCGGTTGCGCGACATGGCAACTGACGCAGTCCACGGTTTCGGGACTATTTTTGGCCGGATTTTCGATTTCAACCACGGCAATGGCCAAGTCGGCCGCCGACATCGATTTCTGATTGATCGATTTGGCGCGAAGCACGTCAGGCAGATAATTGGCTTCAACGACGGCCGAAAGCGGCGAAACCACCGCATTGGCAAAACTGCTGTGATTGAACTGGGCCACCTCGATTCGTTGGAATCCGGTTCCGATGCGCGGAATGGCCAGTGTCTGGGCAGTGCCGCTTCGAACATTGAACCCGGTAAATACCCACTCGTCATCGCCCACAAGCGCCTGCATAGCCGTGACTCGCCAAAGTGTCGTGCGGCCCACGTATTTTGATAGAAGTTCGCGCAGTTCACGGGCAAATCGGCCATTCAGTCCCTGCTTGATCAGGATCGGATTAATCTGAAGGGGCTCCGTGCTCAAATCCATACCGGCATCTTTGACCAGGGCGGTGTACGAAGCCAGCAGCCTTTGGAACTGTTTGGGCGCCAAGGTGTAAAAGGTATGGATCGCTGCATCTCTGGCTTCCAGGACGCCTAGCTTGCCTGTTGATCCGTAAACCGCAGGGACGACGGGCTGCCAGACCAGCCGCACCTGCGGCAGGCACGTGTCTCGACCGTTGTCATCCTTAACCTTGAAACAAGGGTCCAGCCGGGCCGTCACGACTCGCAAATTTTGGTAGGTGATGCTCGGCGCCTCGCCCTGATCGATGGCGGGCAACTTGACATAATAGTCCAGCGGTAACCAGGATCCGCCCAGCCCTTTTTCCTGCGGGGCAATGAGTTGTCCCGGTTCCTTATCGGAGAGAGGTAGCGGGAATATGATCGTGACGTCATTCATCCCCCAAGGTCGCCTAGGCTGAACGGTTGCAGCGGGGGACGTAAGCGGTAGGGCGGTCCATGCCAGTAGCACAATCGGCAATGACACTCGTCGACAGTGAGCCAAGAAGTGTGCCATCGAACAGTGCCGCCTTTGCGTTTCGAACATACTTCGTGTAGCGAGCCTCACTTAAGGGCATTGCCGCCTTGCACATGCGCTGTGCAGCCGGTTAGCGGTGGACACGAATCAGTATATCTCATTTTCCTGATGGGCGATCCACGTTTGAACGGATTAGCATCCCGTTACTGGCGGGGCGCAGGGCTTGGACCGGCCCGAAGGTTTTGCGATGGACCGGGCTTGCGCCGAGTTTCACCAAGGCATTCCGATGGCCAACCGGGCCATAGCCAGGGCGCACGTCCAGCCCATATCCGGGCGTATAGCCAGTTCCAGCATGTACGCGTTCCGGCTTGCTTGGGCTAGGTTGGAGGCGGCTGAGATGGCGCACTCCGATTGATCGCCCTTGAGGATCGTGATCGTTTTGATGCCCGCCGGGTTGGGTGATTACTTGCGGTCAACCAGGGCGAGTTCAGGAATGTATCCCAGTCCCGCAATGGCACGGTGCAAGGCCAGCAAGGTTGCTCGCAAAATGTTCAGTTCGTCACCTTCCTCGACGCTCGTACTGGCAATGCACCAGGCGAGCGCGTTGACGGTGATCAATGACCCCACCCTCTCGCGCCGCTTGGGGTGGAGAGGAGCTTGGAGTCCGCAAGTCCCTGGATGGGCTGGTCTGGGCTCAGAACGACCGCGGCGGCCATGACTGGGCCCGCGGAGGCAAGGGCCCCCCCGGCCGGCTTCGTCGACGCCTCAGGTGAGCGGGGGGGCGGATTATAGGGGCCGTTGGTTTGGCGAGATTCTTGGAAGAATTGGAAGATGACATCGGATTAGACGGGGAGCCAAGTAACGGGCCGGTGACACGCGGCTTTCGATTCAGGGGCGGAGATGACGGCGCGGCATGCGGTTTTCGCCAGGTCTAGCCAGATCTGCCCAGCCCTGGTTTGCCACCGGATAACGCTGCAATTACAGAAGCTGTTTGCAGTGGTTTGGTGACACCTAGCCAGTTAGTCGTAAATTTGCGAACAAATCGAATCGGTTGCGTCACGCCGATGCCGCGGCCGAGCGGGTAATGGAATGGACGCCCACTTCCCCTAACGGCATCTAGGTGCCAATGTAGTGGTGGTTTAACCCCACTAAAACGGAGAGGAGCGTCCACGATGAAGATTACGACAATTGGCATTGACTTGGCAAAGAATGTATTCGCTGTTCACGGCGTGGATCGAGGTGGCAAGGCCGTGCTTCGCAAACAGCTAAAGCGCGCCGAGATGGCGAAGTTCTTTGCGAACCTGGAACCTTGCCTGATCGGCATGGAAGCCTGCGGCAGTGCCCATCACTGGGCGAGGAAGCTTGAGGCGTTGGGGCACAGCGTGAAGTTGATGGCACCCCAGTTCGTGAAGCCCTATGTGAAGACGAACAAGAATGACGTGGCCGATGCGGAGGCGATCTGCGAAGCGGTGAGCCGGCCGAACATGCGGTATGTGCCCCACAAGGCGGTCGAACAACAAGCGATTCTGTCGATCCACCGGGCCAGGCAGGGGTTTGTGAAGGCGAGGACCGCACAGGGCAACCAGATACGAGGCTTGCTGGTTGAGTTTGGCATCGTCATCCCGCAAGGGATCCGCGCCATCGCCAAGCGGGTGCCCGAGATCCTGGAGGATGGCGAGAATGGCTTGCCGGGAATCCTGCGCCAGCTGATTGAGCGCTTGGCCAACAATTTGCAAGAAATGGACCGCCAGGTGAGCGAGATGGAAGCGCAAATCCAGCTATGGCACCGCGAAAATGAAGCCAGTAGGAAACTGGCGGCGATACCGGGACTGGGACCAATCACGGCGAGTGCGATCGTGGCCACCGTGGGGGATGCGCGGGAATTCAAGAATGGCCGCCAGCTGGCGGCATGGATTGGACTGGTGCCCCGGCAGAACTCAAGTGGCGGCAAGCAGAACCTGCTTGGCATCAGCAAGCGTGGTGATACGTATTTGCGAACCTTGCTGATCCACGGGGCGCGGTCAGTCATCCGGCATGCAGAGAACAAACCTGAGCCGGGTAGTTGGCTCAAGAAACTGATGGCAAGGCGCAACAACAACGTGGCCGCCGTTGCCTTGGCGAACAAGAATGCCCGCATCATTTGGGCGCTGCTTGCCAAGGACCGCGTGTTCCGACCCGATTACACCCCGGCAGCCGTGGTTGCTGGAGCGTAATCAGGCCGGTTAAGAGAAACCGAGGACAACGAGCAAAGGAGTAGTTCCACCGATTGCACAGGCAATCATGAAATGATGGCGAGACTGGTCAGACCGTGAGTAGCAGAACCTGTTAGTAACACAGCACAAAACAGTGCGGGTGGGTGTAAAGGAGCTACTCAGCGGATTCCATCAGGGACAGAAGCAACGCGCTTCACAGAAAGTCCGGATGTATGGCTGCAATCTTTACCTGCTCTCAAAATCATCGACTGAAAGCTTGGCAAAAGTGGGCGTCCATGTATGTTACTAGGAAGATGGCCCAAGACTACGCCTGTAAGGCGCCTACCGGATGCCGTAAACCAACGCCCAGCAAGCAGCCAAGCACCGGAAAATAAATCTGAAACTTTGTGGCGGCGACCATTGCAAGCCACTGATCTAAAAGCGATTGGGGCAATTTCGCCAATCGTCCGCTCTTCGTGTCAGGCAGTGCCCTGCGCTTACCGGGACGCCAGGCGACATGCCACGTCACCGTGCTGTTCTGGTTCTCCTCCCGCTTCTCGACACCTTGATAGCCGGCATCGCCGAAGGCGGCCCATGCCGCCGTGTGGCCGTCAATGTCAGGTTGCTGTCGTCTGTCAACGTGCGAAACCCAAGCCGTTTAAGAATCTGACCTTTTCCGAAGCCTTGCGCAGAGCACTTGACCGGACGCAGCCAAAGGGCGAACTCAACAAACAGACACCGCCAGTCCCCTCGGCGGACGAACTGCTTGCTGAACTGGATGCCATGAATAGTGAGGAGCTTGACAGGCTCCCAAACTACAAAGTAAGGCGACGCCAGAGGGTACCAAGGCCAAGACCGGATAACTGGCTATCAGGTATTCCAGGGTTACGTTCGGTTCCAAATTTAGGTTTATGGCGGGACAATTGCGCTCATCTGGGTATAGAAGTTGCAGGTGACACTCGGCACGCAGAAGACTAAAGCAATGGGTCAGGAACAAACACCCAGAGTGGCTTGGGGTGCCGGACGCATAATGATGGAGTTGATTAGCATCGAGTTTCCCGCTGCAAAGCGGGAATTTCACCTTATTGTCGGACCCAATGAAGCAGCCAAGTCCAGTTTACGGACAGCGATCCAAGATCTGCTTTTCGGCATACCCCTCGTTCGTCGATGGGCTTTGTGCGTCACCTTAGCGACGTGCGTCTGGCTGCGGAGATCAGCAATAAAGCAGGCACGCTTGCGTTTCATCGGACAAAGGGACAGAAGCAAACGCTCCGAAGGGCTGCGATGTTGTATTGGCCGATACCGCATTGGCGCATTATTTGGGCACTTCTGACCGGAGTTTCTTTGAGCAGATGTTTGGCCCTGGCCGCACCCAGTTGGTTGGGGGGGCAATAGGAATGCGTCGAAATGCAGACGAGGCCAAGACCTGGTATAGCCTTGAACTTCATGTTCGCTCCACTCTCACCTTTGCGGCTAATCACGGTACGCGTAGCTGGAACGGACAAGCGATCACGACGGACAAAATGATTTATGAAAAGATTCCACGCCATTACTTGTGACGTCACTTGGTTCCCGTGCCATAACCTATTCCCGTGAAAACGAAGGGATCTTCGGCGTTCCCCCTCTCAAGCTGCCATGCATGCGCCGCGCAAATAGTCGAGGAAGGTCTGCGCCACGATGGAAAGCTGTTTGCCCTTGGGCCGGGCGACGTACCAGTGGCGTTTGATGGGAAAATGCTCGACGTCGAGGATGGCCAATGGTCCCGAGGCCGCGTCGAGCGCGAGCGTGTGACGCGAAAGCACCGAGACACCGAGACCGCCGACGATCGCCTGCTTGATTGCCTCGTTGCTGCCAAGTT
Organism: Thiobacillaceae bacterium; assembly: GCA_052145875.1. Classification (GTDB taxonomy): domain Bacteria; phylum Pseudomonadota; class Gammaproteobacteria; order Burkholderiales; family Thiobacillaceae; genus DASQBT01. Next base: position 837 of record JBKQNQ010000351.1, on the reverse strand, counting down.
CCATCCGGACGTTGACCCTCATGTCGTATTTAGCAAATAGCCGTTCCGCGGCCATGCGTGTCCCGGAGCCTGGCTCGCGCATAAGGAAGGGCTCCTGCGCCAAGCGCGCCAATGCGATTCGTTTCTTTTTGGCGAGCGGATGATTGATCGGCGCGAGCACCACGAGTGGGTTTTCCATGAATGGCTGAAACTCGATATCGAGATCGTCCGGAGGCTGGCCGATGATATAGAGGTCGTCCTGGTTCTCCAAAAGCCGTTCGAGCACGCGTTCGCGGTTGGTTACCTTCAGGGCCACGTCGACCCCGGGATACTGCTGGCAGAAAGGTCCGAGCAGGCGGGGGGCGAAGTACTTGGCGGTGGTCACCACGGCGAGCCGCAGCCGGCCCTTCTTCATGCCCTTCATGTCCGAGACGGTCATTTCAAACCGTGCCAGCTGTTCCGAGATCTCGCGGCAGGTGGCGAGCAGCGAATGTCCGGCGTCGGTGAGGTGGATGCGTTTGCCCAATTGTTCGAACAGCGGCAGGCCCACTGTGTCAGTGAGCTTCTTGATCTGCATCGATACCGTCGGCTGGGTTAGGTGCAGCTCCTCCGCTGCGCGCGTGAAACTGCCCAGGCGCGCGATGGCTTCAAAGACTTCGAACTGGCGGAAGGTGGTGCGCCGCATGGATGGACTCCGTTAAGTCACAGATAGACGATAATCTATCATATTGATTGAAAAAATTGACTGTTATTTATGCACGGTCTCGGTAAAGTTGAGCCTCACATTCCGACGTGACCAGGAATGGGGGCTTAACTTTTTACCAAGGAGGCATGAAACATGAGTGGCCAAGCTGCCGG
>JBKQNQ010000350.1:0-4208 GCA_052145875.1 Thiobacillaceae bacterium | reverse complement strand
TACAAAGAACAGCGGGATTCGAAATTCACCATGGACTACCTTGCCTCATTTCACCCTATCATCTTGCATGGAGCTGGTCCCGACACGAACGGATCGCGACGCATGCTGACAGTACTCCGGCACTAATGACAATGGAATTGTGGAGTCCTTTAAATGCGTAGAGATATCTTTAGCCGTCGCAGGTGCTGCCCTCATGGATAGCGTGACTGGGATGCATTAGGCAGCCGATCCGGTGACAGTCGGGCCTTCCTAGCGCAATTACTCATATCCGCATCCATTCACCGTTTTTGCCTCGTCCGGCCGGCGATCGTGTGGCCTATTGTCGACGCGCGAAGACAGGAGTTGGCGATGGGTCGACAGACGCTGCTCGAATTATTTATGCGTTGGGGCAACGGAAAGGACTGAGCCTTCACCATCACGGTTTCGACGCCGAAGCTTGTAAGAAAATGGCTTGCTATGCGCCGTTGATAAACCAAACTTCAAGAATGCTGCCAGCGTTGTGATGGCGGGGACGCTCGCGGGATTATTTTGGGGGGTGGCGCGATTTGCGGTCCTGGCCTCGGGCGCAGGCCTTAGCTGACTTGAGCCCGGCCACCTTGGGTGTCGCAGATACGCCCTTGCGCGGTGTGCACATGGACTGCTCGACATGATCAGGCGGTGCGGCGCAGCGGGGATCCTAGGGATCGGTGTTGGGTGGGCCCAAACTCGGAAAGCAAACGGCCCGGCCCCGGTGGTGCAGGAAATTAGCGGTGTCCGCCGCCTCCCCAGTGGTAACCCGGCCCGCCATTCCAGTCGCGGTCCCATCCGTGTCCGCCATAGACTACGCAACCGCCCAATGACAGGGTCATGACGCTGGCAGCGATGATCACTAACAGCAGCCTCTTGAGAAAATTCCGCATGGGTACTCTCCTAACATAGGCATCAACCGTGCCAAAAAGCTGGTCAATGTTGCCTCGGCGATGCTTTACGCTTCCACTTTAGAGCACTGTGGCTCGCGCAGTGTTACGGTGAGTTACAGCCTGTTACCTTGTGTTACGCCCCAGGTGCCGGGATGGTTAAGACGTCTCGGCAGACCAGTACCTGCTGAACGCCTCAGTTGCCGGACGATTCGAGACGGGTTCGGCACGGTAGCCGCTTTCTGCGGGCCTCCACGCAGATCGAGGTCGGCTCCGATTCTTAATATGGGCGTTTTCTCGAGGCCAATATAATCCTCTCGGGCCCTCGATTCGGGAGATTGAAAAGTTACCATGCACGGTGCCGTTATTCAGTCAGCAACGAGTTGTCTGCGGTCTGAAGCTCGAACCATCTCGTCCCGTCCAATTCAAGGCCACACTCAAAAAAGATGCACGTGGCCGCGATGCGCGCACGGATGATAAAATGGGCCGTATGTTTGCCGGCCATTTCATTTCACCAAGACTCTTACCCAGCGGATTCCGCCGCAACACCTTTCGGGCGTCTCATGCGCATCTTGCTGAGTAACGATGACGGCTACTTTGCGCCGGGGATCGCGGTCCTTGCCCAATCCCTGGCTGCATTGGGCGAGATTACGGTAGTGGCACCGGAACGAGACCGCAGCGGCGCGTCCAATTCGCTGACGCTCGATCGTCCCCTTATACTGCGGCAGGCGGGCTCTGGGTTTTATTTTGTAAACGGAACCCCCACAGACTGCGTGCATCTGGCCGTTACGGGCATGCTTGATCAGATGCCAGACATGATCATTTCGGGAATCAATCACGGCGCTAATATGGGGGACGACACAATCTACTCAGGCACCGTAGCCGCGGCCACCGAAGGGTTCATGCTTGGAATTCCAGCGCTGGCCGTATCACTTTCGAATTACACCGAAGGACACTTTGAAAGCGCTGGCCGGGTCGTTGCAGATATTGTCCGCCGTTATCAGGAGCGGCCGTTTGGGCAACCATTCTTGCTCAACATTAACGTTCCCGACAAGCCGTGGGGTGAGATCGGTTGCATCGATATAACCCGCCTGGGGAAACGCCACAAAGCGGAACCGGCGGTCAAATCGGTCAATCCGCGCGGGCAGACCGTGTATTGGGTCGGTGCCGCGGGTTCGGCTGAGGATGCAGGGCCAGGTACCGATTTTTATTCGGTGGAGAATGGGCATATCTCCATTACGCCGTTACAGATGGACTTGACCCGCTTCGCCCAAATGGAAGGTGTCAGGCAATGGTTGACTCCATAAATTTGCGATCTGGCATTGGAATGACCTCGGCCCGCACGCGAGGTCGCATGCTAGATCGCCTGCGCGATCAGGGGATCAAGGATGCCATGGTGCTTGCTGCCATGGGGGCTATCCCGCGCCATTTGTTTGTCGATGAAGCCCTGCAAAGTCGTGCATATGAAGATACGCCGCTCCCTATCGGATTTGGTCAGACCATTTCCAGCCCGTATATTGTGGCGCGGATGACGGAGCTCGCACGCAACCACCGGACCTTAAATCGGGTTCTAGAAGTGGGAGCTGGTTGTGGTTATCAGTCGGCCGTGCTTGCAAAGCTGTCAAAAGAGGTGATGGCCGTCGAGCGCATTGCTTCCCTCGTGGGGAAAACGCGCCAGCGCCTCCGCAACCTTCGTATCCAAAACATCAAGTTGAAACACGGCGACGGAATGAATGGTCTGCCTGAGGCCGCGCCGTTCGATGCGATTGTGGTGTCCGCTGCATTCGCTGCGGTACCGGCGGAATTGAAGAGCCAGCTGGCCGAGGGCGGACGCATGGTAATGCCATTTGGCATTCAGGACCATCAAAATTTGCTCGTTATTGAACGCCAGGGCGAACAGTTCCTCGAAGAGAGGCTAGAACCCGTGAGATTTGTACCGCTCTTGCCCGGAGTGGACTGATGCGGTTCGCCGCGGTTGTGCTGCTTGGATTGCTGGCCGGGTGTGAGACCGTCGTGGCGCCGATTGATGACGTCACCCGCGCGCCCTCAAGTTCCCCTGCCACCAGACAGGCGGGCCCAACCACCACAAATCCTAGGGGCGAGAGCGCCCGTCTGGCGCCCGGCTCAATGTATACGGTGCAAAAGGGCGATACACTGTTTTCAATTGCCTTCGCCAATGGGCTGGACTTCCGCGAACTGGCGGTCTGGAATGATTTGGCCCCTCCCTATGTGATAAAGATCGGTCAGGTATTGAGATTGACTAGCCCGGCATCGGGGCTGTCGAGTCCAAGTAGCGTGCAGACCATACCGATCGCGCAACGCGAGCCGGAGCGCCGGCCGTTACCCGAGATTCCGCTCTATACGGCTCCCCAGGCCGAGAGCATGCCATGGAGCGACGCCAACTGGGCTAAGGTTAATCGTGACGATAGAAAGCCCCCCCCGGCGCCCGAGGTGGCCAGCATGCCGGAAAAGGCCGCGGGCACGGTGGAAGTGAAGCCCGCCATCACTGAAAAAGGCGAATCCCGAGTGGGGCCCAGCACCTGGATTTGGCCTGCACCTGGCCCGCTGTTAGGACGCTATGGCGAAAGTGGTGGAAAAGGCGTTGACCTGGCCGGGGCGCGTGGCACCCCCATCGTGGCGACCGCTGCGGGCAAGGTCGTATACAGCGGGAGCGGGCTAAGAGGTTATGGTCAGCTTGTGATTATCAAGCACGCCAATGAATACTTGAGCGCCTATGCTCACAACCAAAAAGTTCTGGTACGAGAAGGGGAGCAAGTGAGTGGAGGGCAAGAAATTGCCGAAATGGGTGACACTGATACAGATCGAGTTAAACTCCACTTTGAGATTCGCCAATTTGGAAAACCTATCGATCCGTTGAAACTTTTGCCCGACCGTTTATGAGTTCAAAATATCCCTCTGATAACGACGAAGAAACCGCCGAAGCAACTGAGGTCAGTGAGTCTGCCGAAGAATCAGTTGAGGACGAGGTGGACATCGAATCTGCAATTGCGGAAGTGGATGTGCAGGCCGATGTGATTCAGTTGTACCTAAACGAAATCGGTCATGCACCGCTGTTGACCCCGGCGCAGGAAGTAGCCTTGGCTCGTCGTACCAAACATGGCGATTTTGAAGCCCGGCAAAAAATGATTGAGCACAATCTACGCTTGGTAGTAAATATCGCCAAGCATTACGCCAATCGGGGGCTTGCGCTGCTTGACCTGGTGGAAGAAGGGAATTTGGGTCTGATCCACGCGCTGGAGAAATTTGACCCGGAGCGCGGCTTTCGGTTTTCCACCTACGCCACGTGGTGGA
>JBKQNQ010000349.1:0-4480 GCA_052145875.1 Thiobacillaceae bacterium | reverse complement strand
TGGTCGACAACTTCAACAACATCTCCAACCTGCAGGGTACCGGAACGACGATTGTGGATTACCGGCCCTCCACCAAGGAGACCCTGCTGTTTGCGAAACTGCCGCAGAAGTTGGCCGAATGCCCCGGCGGCGTTGGTCTGTCGACGGCGATGACGATGCTTAAGTCTGGCTGGATCATTGTGGGCAGCACACCGAGCAGCGACGGAACGACCGCCACCAAAGGCGATGGCTGTCTGATCGTCCTTGATCCCAGCGGCAAGTTGGTCACGGCGTGGTCCGGACCGACCATCAATGATCCGTGGGGCAACATGGCCGTCGTGGACGATGGATCGAGTGCCACGCTGTTCATCAGCATGGCGGGCTTCGGGCTGCCGAGTCCCGACGTGATCGATCCGCAGACGGGATTTCCCGTCGTCATTCACAAGGCCACTGTGCTGCGGCTCGAACTCCGAATCCCCGATGGCAAACCGCCGGTGATTGTGAGCCAGACTGTCGTGGCCGATGGCTTCTCACAACGTGCCGATCGCGACAACTTCCTGCTGGGGCCGACCGGACTCGCGCTAGGGCCAGATCACACGCTTTATGTGACCGACGGCCTGGACAACGTCATCACCGCCATTCCGGATGCGGTCGGTCGCACCGCCAGCGCAGGCACGGGCAGGGTTGTTACCCAAGGAGGGCTTTTGAGCTGGCCACTCGCAATGGTCTATACGTCGATGGGCCACCTGCTGGCGTGCAATGGCAAGGACGGTCAGCTTGTGGAGATTGATCCGGCTTCCGGTAAGCAGATCTACGCGCAATGGATCGATTCGGATCAGGCGCAAGCACCCCCCGGCAATGGGGATCTATTCGGGATTGCGCTGGCCCCGGACGGCAAGGGGTTCTATTACGTTCAAGACGACACCAACACACTGATGGGAGCAAGACAATGAGCACCACTGACAACACCATGCCGGGCCGTCGCCGTTTTTTGGCTAAGGCCGCGACAATGGCGGCGGTGACGGCCGCGAGCACGGCCACCGGCGCTGCAGTCGCGGCCACGCGGAACGACCAAGACGGCAACGCCGAACCCAAGGAAGAAATTGAGCCATTCTTTGGAGTGCATCAATCGGGTATTGCCACGCCCCAGCAGGCGAACCTCTATTTTGCCGCATTTGACCTCTTGACCAAGCAGCGCCAGGACGTGGCGGCACTGATGCGTTCCTGGACGCAGGCGGCGGCGCGCCTGACGGCGGGGCACCCTGCGGCGCCCGCTGAAGAGGACCTGACAGCCGCGCCGCTTGATTCTGGCGATACCGTGGGTTTACCCGCGCGCCGCTTAACGATTACCTTTGGCTTTGGTGCGGGGCTGTTCTTCAAGGATGGCGTTGATCGTTACGGATTGGCGCCGCATCGCCCCGAGGCGCTCATTGACCTGCCTCGCTTCAATGGCGACCAAATGATCGCGGAGCGCACCGGCGGCGACCTCGCGGTCCAGATCTGCGCCGATGACCCGCAGGTCACCTTGCATGCGATTCGTCAGCTCGCACGCTTGGCCGATGGGATCGCCAAGATTCGCTGGGTGCACACCGGGTTTGTACCGAGTTACGGCAGCGGCCAAACCGGGCGGAACCTCATGGGCTTCAAGGATGGCACCATGAACATCTCGGGGACCGATGCGGCCAGCATGGCGAAGTATGTCTGGGTGGCCGACCAAAATGGCTGGATGAACAACGGCAGCTACATGGTCGTGCGTCCCATACGCATAGCGCTTGAGCATTGGGATCGGATGAAGCTTGGTTTTCAGGAGCAAGTCGTGGGTCGCCACAAGCTCTCGGGGGCTCCCCTCGGTGGAAAAGACGAGCACGACCCCCTGGATTTCGATGCCAATGACGCCGATGGCAATCCGGTGCTACCGGAGAATTCCCATACGCGCCTTGCTGCTCCGGCGAGCAATGGCGGCACGCAGATTCTGCGACGCGGTTACGCTTACCAAAATGGCGTGAGTCTGGTGGCAGAACGTTGGCCACCGTGGCATCAAGGAACCGAGTTCGATGCGGGCCTGTTTTTTGTGTGTTACCAGCAAGACCCGCGTACCGGATTCGTGAAGGTTTTTGAAAAAGTATCAAAATTTGACATGATGAACCAGTTCGTCACGCACACCGGAAGTGGGCTGTTCGCCTGTCCTGGAGGCGTTTCGGAAGGCGGATTTGTCGGGCAAGCGCTGCTTGAGGCGTGACGCCGTCTGGAAAGATTGGACCGGCCCCCGATGGCATGGGGAAGCAGAATGCGCCGAAGGGCGCACCTCGCTTTGGCGCGCACCGCACTGACGCTTTGGGCGGCGCTTTGTTTGTCACGCCGATGGTCCTTGGCATCGTGGCGATCCCCGGGTCCGGGAGCATGGCAAAGGGTTTCCGTCGGGCAGCGCATCGATACGGTGGCGGCAGGATTCGATGCCCGGCGCGGCGTTATTTACGGTGATGGCAATGCGACGGAGGCATTTTGCGCCGAGATGAGGGCGACGCCCATGAGTCGGGTCCAGGCTAAACTCGAGGTCGCCTCAATGGTGGGAATGCGGCTCTGACGCGCCCACCAGCTGTTGCTCGGGGCGATGATGAGACGCGGGTGCTGCAGCAGCGCTTCCAACCAGGGCCAGACCAGGAGCTGATCGTAGCAAATCACGGCTAGGGTCGGTTGGCCCTCAATGGTGCGCAGTGCCGGCCACCAGGATGCCTCATACCCCTCCCGAGTCCACGGGGTCCACATCGACAGGGGGACCGGAAGCACCGCACGAAATAGCGGATCGGACTCGACCTGGCCGGTGCGGGCGAGCGCAATGGCATCCCACAGTCCCTGATGATTGCGGATACTGATGCCAACGAGCCATGTCTGTCCGGGCGGGATGGCTTGGCGAAGAACGAACCGGGTGCCGTCCCACCCATTGGCGGCGATCGTCTCCGGTAGCACCACCACGTTGGCACCACGCGATTGACGTCTAACCTGGCTGATCCAAGCGTTCAACCGCGCATATTGCGCCATGAAATCGCCCCGGGCGGCGCCCACTTGGGTGTTGACTCCGATCCAACCGGGCGGTGCACGTGGGGGGCTGTACGCCCGGTTGGCGACGCAGGATCCGAGCCCCAAGGCCAACACCCCGATCCATCTTCTTTCCCCGAGCGTCCAACACACGCCCAAAATCAGGAGCAGACCCATCCACCCCATGCCCGGGAACCAGAGGCCGGCGGCGGTGAGCGGCGACAGCCAGCCGATCATGCCAAGCGGGGGTAGGGCGCTGATGGCGAGCGTCGCCACCGCTCGTGAACCGCTTGCCGCCCAAGCCCAGGGCAGCGCGAGCAGGGCCGCGCTCGACAGCCACAGCAGCGGGCCAAAAGAAGCCTGGCCCGGCGCGAAGAAGGTGGCAGCGGCGGCCGGAAGATCCCAGGCCCCACCTAGAAAATAGCCAAACGCTCCGATCCAGCGCTTCGACGCTGTCTCTCCCGTGGGGATCAATGCAACGAGCAGAGGTGAGAACATGGCCCCGGCCGAGCCCGTTCGCCAGAGCAGTCCGATGGCCCCGCCCAAGGCGAGGCGAGCGGCGTATCCCGGTGCCTTACCGGCCCACCACGTAGTAGCCATTGCCCCGTCCAGCCGGATAGCAGATCGCCGTGCCATTGCGGTAGATGAGCTTGGCCGGGGCGCCGAAGTCACACTGCAATACCGGGTTGAGCCCCGCACCGTTTAACACGGCCCAGGCGTAAATCCGGCGCCCATCGCGGGTCCTGGCCCAATCCGCGATACGGTGTGCTTGGGTCTGCGTGATTACATCCACGGCGGCGTGCCGTTGATCCGCCTCGTGCAACCCCCATCGGAACGCCGCAATGATCAGCAGCCCCACCGCCAGGAAGCATCCGCCCGCCAGGTAGCCCACGGTGGTGCCTCGCGCGCTCCACACCTTTTCGTGGGACAGCCGCGAGGCGGTGTTGAATTTGGCCCGTTCAAGGGGACGGGCAGCCGCGTCCCCCAAACTGCCCTCTAAGCTTGCGGTGCGGGGCAGCCACTCGGCGAGGGCGGCGCGAACCGCAGCCAGCGTTCGATCTTCAAGGGCGTCCAGGGCGTCGACCTTCAACATCACCTCGTCTGCCAGATCCCTAATGGCCCGAAAACGCTCGTGTTCCGCCCGCTGTTGGGCTTCCGTTTTTGGAAGCCGCGAATAAATCAAGGCGATGACGCCCCAAAACGGGTCGTTATCACCAAGCGAGAGCGTGTCGGCGACCATCGCAATGTCGGAAAATTCGACCGAGTTCGGTTCACGGCCCAGGAACGCCGTCCAAACTTCGTCGCGCCGACTCATGCGTTTTTACCCAAGGTTTCGATGACCCTAAGGGCTTTCCAGGCTTCCTGCCTCCAGACGTTCAGCGCGAGTCGCTCGCCAAAGCCCAGTTGAACACCACCGGGCCCGTATTTTTCCGCGAGGTCGAACGGCATGCGCCCGATCATGTGG
>JBKQNQ010000348.1:0-4267 GCA_052145875.1 Thiobacillaceae bacterium | reverse complement strand
CGCATCACAAATATGAATAATGCCCGGCACCTATTTGACCGCTGCGAGCCAACCCGTAATTTGGCGCAAGTATAATGCCTAACTTCAATCATTGTCCGGATTCCTGTCTAAATTCAACGTCTCGTGTTGCGTTAGCGCCGGCCCTTCACGCGGCTCGATGGATCACTTGACTGAACCTGGAACGGCCCCCCTGTTAACGACGTCCCCGGGCGTGCGCAACCCGTCTCGAGTCTCCCTACGCAGCGCCCTCGCATCGACCCGCTTTGCACAAAGCCGCCGCGATTGGCCGCCTATGGCCCCTGAACGTTACTAGCGGACTTTTCGGTCCACCGGCGTCGCGTTTCTCTCGAGCACTTTGGCGGTGATCCGCGTACCCTAAAGGACGCTGGCCCGTCTCGATAATGCGTAAACCGGACGCTTCACAGCGATGACCAGAAAACACTATTGCTCCGAATCATCGTAGTAACGTTCGCCGCTGTTTGGATCGAACAGTACCTTGACGGTCTTCCGACTTACCGGATCCTCGAAAACCTCCCCAGTCGGCTGGATGTCCCCATTGGCAGGTGGTTGCCGGTGATACCCGGGGCGCTCAATGAGGATACCGAGCATCAGGATCAGCGCAAGCACGATCAGTTGCCACCCGGGCAAAATGCCGGCATCCACCAGTACCACTCCCACGGCACCGAGGGCCGCGAGCCCAATGAGCGTTCCGCGTCTCAAGCTCAAAGTCGCTCAACCACGACTGCCGTTCCATAGGCGACGATCTCACTCATGACCTGGCCGATTTCGCTCGAATCGAATCGCATCATTACTACCGCATTGGCGCCCATCACGGTGGCATTTTTGACCAGTCGATCCACGGCGTGACGGCGGGCTTCCTCCAACATCTGGGTGTACTCGGTGATTTCCCCGCCAACGATCGAGCGGAGCCCGGCCATAAAATTTCCCCCAATTCCACGCGATCTTACGGTTACACCAAAGGCTTGGCCCAAGACACGGGTTACGCGATAGCCCGGCATGTTTTCTGTAGTCACGACAATCAAAATTCTCTCCCTAAACGATTGGACTTCATGATTGACCCTTTGAACCGTACCTGATCCGCCGGGAAAACACTGAGGTCAAACAGCCTGTCGAATGGCCGCAGAGGTATTCGCCCAACAAGCGTTGTCACCTACGTTAATCTTGGTGGCACGGTGCTTGGGCGGCCCAGATTGGCATGTGCCCGCCCCATTAATTTGTTCGCAACAAACCTTCTTCCTCACTGAATCCTGCCCGCGGGAGGGCTACGCATGCGCCACTGACGCGAAGCCCATTGTGCGGCCTAAGCGCCCATTTCTAGCATCGGCCACTTCAGCCCATTCTTGAAGGGTGCACCGAAACTTCCCGGGTCTCGCCTGAAATTGCGAGGCGACGTGGGCACGGTTAGCACCCCGGATCGCATGGGGTCCGCGCGCCGACGCAACACGCTACCTCGAACCGAAAGGATGCAGAGAAATGGCCAGATTGCGGCTCGGCCTCGTGGGATGGGACAAAATCAGGAGTGCCGCGTTGATTCGGGGTGAGGCTTGCTTAAGCCTCCTGTTTGGGCCCGCTGGAACGACCGCGGGCTACTCGGGGCTGCCGATAAATGGTGCGACGGCGGGCATCTAACTTGTGGCTATTCGCTAATGAACATGCGGATGTGCGCATTTTGATATTGCTTTTTACCCAATTTTTTACCCGTCCAAGGTTTCGTTCAAAATCAACTGCTTCTGTTCACCCATCCATTATGCCTTTGGTTGCCTCGAAAGATAGCCCAAGAGTGCGCCGTGAGATGATGCAGAAGTGGGCGGATTACTTAGACCAGCTAAAAGCCGATCGACAAAACATTAGACGCGGTGATGGTTGATCGAACGCGCCTCGTTCTGCGCGGCACCGACACAGAGTCAGAAGGAATGTGACGAATGGAATTCTTTGATCAATTCGAGCAGTTCGACCCGAAGGAAGGCGCGGTGCCATATTTCCCGTTTTCCTTATTGCCGAGAATCGTCAGGCGGGCGCGATCAATGTTGTCTGCGCGCACCCGGGAAGAAATTGTCAAAGCCGCCCAAATCATCGAATGGATGATCGAGGCTCACTTTGAGCAAGCCCGGGAAAGGTTCATACAGGACCAACTTCAGTGGGATGGTTGGGCCTGCAAGTACCTCGAAAAGGATGGGCGCGATGAAGAAGGCTTGCGGTTGCTAGTCGAGCGCGGCCTGCCGGATGAAGCCGATCCAGAAGAATACTTCGACTTCGCGGCGAGGGACAACACATCCGAAGTTGACGCGCTCAAGGACTCCATCGATGCATACGATCTCGATAGCGGAGAGTTCAAGGGCGCGCAGCAGCATGAGTATTTCGCGGTCATGGCGCTTTGGCTTGTGGCCGATTGCCTGCAGTGGCTTCGCCACAGCTCTCAGGCAAGCGAAGGGCCGAGCGGGTTACGGAAGATGCCCGCCGACAATGCAGCGAAATTTTCGCTTGCTGGCCAGTCTGCCCTGCTGGCCATGGATGCCGTGGGTTACGCGGAGCACCTGATTGCGGCGGAGCGCCATTACGCGAAGGTGGCCAAGCAGGACAATGAGATTGAGGGGCATAAGCAGAAGATTGACACGCTCGCCAAAGCCGCGCAGATCAGGACAGAAAAATTCAGAGCGGGTGCCTACAAAAGCCACCGAGACGACTACGCTGACCGCGCGGAGGTAATCAAGTACTACGAGGAGCAAAAGGGTAACGTCAAAAGCGCCGAGGACGGAGCCCGGCAGATCGTCGCTGCGAAACTTGTTCTAGCGAAGCACCGGGCAATAGCCCGCTGGCTTAGCGAACATTTTAAGGCGAAAAGTATCCAGTACTACGAGGACCAAAAGAATGAATTCAAAAGCGTCGACGAAGCAGCGCAGGCGATCGCTGGAAACCTTGTGCCAGCGACGCCTGAACGAGTAGCCATATGGATTAACGAGTATCTTAAGTCCCCGTCTGCTAGCAGAGTGTAAGGTCTGCCCGTATGGTGTACAGGAAGCCGGTACATGGCATTTAACCTATTGATTTAACACCCTAATATTCCTATTCTCATCAACAAGCGCCGACACGCGCTAAGGAGTAGGAATCATGACTAGAACTGTTCTTCGCCTCCCCGCAGTAAAGGCCCGCACCGGCCTGTCCCGAAGCAATTTGTATGGACGCATCGCTTCGGGATCTTTCCCAAAGCAATTCTCCCTAGGCCCGCGTGCGGTCGGGTGGCTGGAATCCGAGATCGATTCGTGGGTCGAGGAATGCATCGCCGCCAGCCGCCAACAAGACGAGGGAATTTGAGATGACCCGCAAAACTACCGGCACTTATGGGTTCAAAGTGAGCCGCACCTTCGACCCGGAACTCTTGCTCAGTTTCCACGACAACACTCCCAGCCTGACTGACGCCGCGATTGTGGAACAGGCGCGCTACGTTGCCGCGAATGACCCTGACCTGCCCAGCGACTGGGTCCCGCCGACTGACCTGGCGGGGGTGGCAGCGCGTAGGCCCGGCTTCAGAGTCCGCATCGCCCTTTGGCCTGACCATGTGTACGCGGTCATCTACTTTTCGATCTTTCAGTTCGAGCCGCGCCCCGAGACGTTGATCTGCGCGTACCACTACGCCCGTCAAATTCAGCAGGCGATGAAGCTGCAGCACTGTGCAGACGAAGGGGGAGCCCAATAATGTTGACCTACTATAACCCCCTGGATGGGACCGAGAGCCCAGCGTCCCTGGAAGTAATTGAGCTTGCTAGAAAGGCACGTGGGCTCCAAGGCAACGAAGCCTTCCATTCAGGCTTCACCGCTACGAGCCACCACGAGGCTGGACACACAGTAATCAATTCTGTAATCGGCCACCCATCCACCCTGGTTTGGATAAAGCCACACCATTCTGGCAACTGGACAGGGATGACATACTTTCCTGACGACCATCCTTGGAGAACCACGTTCGAACCACGCCTAGATCCCGATCGAGCAATCGCTGTTGTGGCAGTTGCCATCGCAGGACGTGCGGCTGAAATGGTTTTTGAAGGCGACAAGTTTCGCCTCGGGAGTTCGTTGGACGAAGTGTACACGAGCCAACAGTGGGCGAAGACGATAACACCCGACCAAGGCTCCGCCGCAGCGTTATACGACGCGGTCCTCAGCACCGTGCGCAAGATCCTTGAACAAGAGCGTGATGCGGTCCTGGCCGTGGCCTCACTGCTGCGCCGTGAGGGCCGGGCTCGCGGACCGA
>JBKQNQ010000347.1:0-4970 GCA_052145875.1 Thiobacillaceae bacterium | reverse complement strand
GCGTTGAGCACAGGAGCCTGTGCCATGCAATGCGGTCAGGTGCTGTTCAGGGATTCGATCAGGACGTAGGGCGCCTTGATGTCCTTGAGGGTGAAGTCCGCCTGGCCGGGCAGACCGAGGTTGGCGGCATCCTCAGCCGTAATGGGGGCAGAGAAGGCCACATTGCCGAGATTGAGGCCCACCTTGGGCTCGGCTTCGGCAGAGATGGCGGGCCGGCCCAGCATCAAAACCCCCAGGCAAGCGGCCAGAACCGTTAACAGGGCGATCCTTTTCATCAGGCCTCCTTTGGGAACGAGGTTGGTCTCCCTTCATGATAAAGCAACCGGAGCCCGGGGCAAAGGGATTTGTGCCTGCCCAGGCCAGGCAGCGTCAGTTCCCGCAGATCCCCCGGTTTTTTTTGTGCATACGGCTTGCCAAAGCTTTTTTCGTTTTTATTTTAAGAACATGGCCCAATGGGCAAAAAAAGGCATCAATGCACGCCGATATTGAAAGGATAAGACCATGGTCCGGTCACTGAGAATGTTCATGACCCGCCTGCGCAACTACGGCTCGAAGATCAAATACCAGCACGAAGAAGCCGGCCTGAATTCGCGTCTGGACGAATTGCAGGCCGCTTTCCTCCGCATCAAACTCCGCCACCTGAACCAGTGGAACGCCCGCCGCTCCAAAATTGCCGAACGATACTTGCATCAGCTTCCCGCTTCCCGTTATCCGCTTTCCCTGCCCCACGTTCCCTCCTGGGCCGAACCGGTCTGGCATGTGTTTGCCATCCGCCATCCCCGGCGCGACGCGCTGCAGAAGAAACTGACCGAAGCCGGCATCGGCACCTTGATTCACTATCCGGTCCCTCCCCATCGTTCCGGCGCCTACTCAAACCTCCGGCCCGCGGCCTCTGGCGCCTGGAACCTGCCCGTCGCGGAAGCTATCGCCTCCACCATCTTGAGCCTGCCCATCGGGCCGCACTTGCCTGATGAACAAGTTGGCGAGGTTATCGCCGGCGTAAACCAAGCACTTGCCAGTCTGTAATTCAGTAAATGTCCTCCCACCGGCAAATATTCAAAAGCACGGCGCTGATTGGCGGCATGCAGGTCATCCTCATGGGTGTTGGGATGGTGCGCACCAAGGCGCTGGCCGTTCTGCTGGGCACGGCCGGCATGGGTTTGGCTGGGCTTTACACCGCGGCCACGGCGTTGATTGGTTCGGTGGCCGGATTGGGTCTCAACGCCAGCGGCGTGCGCCAGATTGCCGAAGCCGCCGGCACTCACGATGAAAACCGGATTGCCCGCACCGTCATCACCCTGCGCCGGGTCGCGCTCATTTCCGGGCTTCTCGGGATGGCGTTGGTGCTGGCGCTGGCGCCATTACTGAGCCGCGCGACGTTCGGCGATGGCAAACATGTTTTTGGCATCGCCCTGATGTCATTGACGCTTCTGTTCTCCGGCGTTGCGGCGGGTCAATACGCGTTGTTGCAGGGATTGCGCCGGTTGCGCGACCTCGCGGCATCGCAAATTGTCGGCGGTTTTTTTGGCGCGGTCGTCAGCGTGGCATTGGTTTGGTGGCTGCGCGAGGAGGGCATCGTTCCTTATCTGGTCGCCATTTCCGCTTTCAGCATTTTGCTATCATGGTGGTATGCGCGGCGGGTGCCGGTGCCGCGCGTAACGGTAACCTGGCCGGAGACGCTGGCGGACTCGCGCGCTCTGCTGGCGTTGGGACTGGCATTGACCGTATCAGCCTTGATTGCCAGCGGCACGGCCTATCTGACTCGTGTTCTGGTGCAACGCCAACTGGGCCTGGAAGCCGTGGGCATTTACACGGCCACCTGGACGCTCTCCTCCTATTACGTTGGCATTGTGCTGACGGCCATGGGCACGGATTTCATGCCGCGCCTGACAGCCGCCGCCAATGATCCCGCCGCCATGAACCGGCTGGTCAATGAGCAGACCGAGATGGGCGTGCTCATTGCCGCTCCGGGGGTGCTTGCCACGTTGACCCTGGCCCCGTGGGTAATCAGGGTTTTTTACTCGGCCGCCTTTTTGCCGGGAACTGAGATGGCGCGCTGGCAGATTGTTGGCGTGTTTTTGCGCGTCGTGAGCTGGCCGATGGGTTACATGTTGATTGCCAAGGGAAAGGGACTCTTGTTCACATTGACTGAACTGGTGTCTGGCGTTATCAACGTCGCACTGATTTTTATGTGCATGAAATTGTGGAAGCTGGACGGAGTGGGCATCGCATTCGCCCTGGTCTATGCATTTTACACCGCTTTGATGATGGTGGTGGCGTGGCGGTTGACGGAATTCCGCTGGTCAGGCACCGCGTTGAAAATTTTGGGTCCCGCGACTTTGGTTACGGTTGCGATCTTTGCGTTCTCCCGGTTCCTGCCGGAACGGTGGAGCGTAGGCATCGGTCTGGCCGTCACGCTCTTTACGGGCGCGGCTTCGCTGCTGGCCCTGCAAAAATTGCTGGGTGTGAGTATATGGGAAGTTGTGCGTCGCAAGTTTCAGCCGGAGAGCGCATGAACGACACCGACCACTGACCACAGGCCATTGCCATGTCGAATCCTCTCCTGACTTTTTTCGTTTGCGCCTACAACCAGGAAGAATTCATACGCCAAGCCGTGGAGGGCGCCCTGGCCCAAACCTATTCGCCACTGCAAATCATTTTATCCGACGACTGTTCTCCGGATCGCACATTCGAAATAATGCAGGAGATGGCGGCGGCCTATCGAGGGCCGCATTGTGTGGTGCTAAATAGGAACCAGAAAAATCTGGGTATTGGCGGGCATGTCAACCGAATCGTTGAACTGTCACGCGGAGAGCTTCTCGTTGGGGCGGCAGGCGATGACATTTCCTTCAAAGATCGAACTGAGCGGATTTACCGGGCATGGGGCGAATCTTCGCACAGTGCCTTTTCAATATATTCAAATATGATGGAGATCGATTCCTCCGGCGCGCAGAAGGGGTTATGGAATCCCGGTGTTCCACCAACCCATGCGACGTCACTCGCCACAGCGATCGGCAGGCCTGGTATCTGGCTTTACGGATGTACTCAGGCCTTCCACCGCAAAGTGTTCGAAGTCTTCGGCCCGATGGATGAGCGTGTTGTGCATGAGGACGAAGTCATTCCATTTCGAGGCCTTCTCCTGGGGACGATAGGATATATTGCTGAACCCTTGGTTTACTATCGAAGATTCGAGAAAAATACATCGGGACCAAAACTAAAGTGTTTTGAACGACCACCTTTGAAAAAGCGGCGCCAAACGTTGCGTTCCGATCGAGCGCACCTTGTAAACTGGCTTCAGGATTTGCGAAAATCGAGCGTTCTTGGAATTCTCCCCGAGGAAGAGTCCGAAAAACTTCAGGCAGGAGTGATCGAACGCTTGCACGAGAAGGGCATAGAGTGGGAATTTTACACGTCTCCACTTCCAGGCGCCCTGTTGCTGCTCTGGAGGAGGTATTTGGGATGGAGGACTTTCCGGCAAGTGCTCAGACTCCTGAAGCGACGTTGGCAAAGCGAGAGGCAGTCAAGTAGCCGCCCGACGTAAATCTCGGCATGGATTTTGCCCATGACGATTCGCAGCCGCATTTAGCTTGCGCGGGGGCTTGCTAATTCGTAAACACTGTTGGTTACTGGCGTCACCGCCGTGATTTATATGAACTCGCCACAGTGTCCAGTGTGCTTTGGTGGAAGACTGAAAGACTGGGGAACCAAAGACGGCTACCCTATCTATCAATGCCTGGAATGCACGCATGTCTTCGCCGGAAATGTCAAGCTGGCGAGCGCCATTGAGGACGGGGAGGAATTTCGCAAGCAGATCACCAATGGAATGGCAACGAGCGACCAGTTTCAATACGAATATCTGTGCCGCGGAGAAGTCGAGGGTGGCCATGTGTTTCTGACAACGCGACAGATTCTGGAGGATTTGCAACATCAGCAGTCTGAAAATAAGGAGTGGCTCGATATTGGCTGCGGGTCGGGCTATCTGCTTTCCAATCTCAAGAGCCGGGGCATCAACCCAACAGGGATCGAGCCGGGCGGTTGGGGACAGATTGCCGCCCGCGAGAAACAGGTTCGCGTTGTTCAAGGGTTGCTGGACTTCGGGACATTCTCAAAAAAATTCGACTATGTCTCCGCAACCGATGTTTTGGAGCATCAGTCGGACCCTTACGTGCTGATGAATCTTATCCGGCACTATTTGGCCGATACTGGCCGGGCTTATCTGTCCTTTCCGCTTGCCGACACATTCAGGCCATGGCTCATGGGCGCGCGCTGGTCGATGGTGATGCCGCCAACGCACTGCAGTTTTTTCACGCGCAAAAGCTTCGCCCGGCTTGCGGCAAAAGTCGGCTTTAAGATTGAAAAATTCGTTCAATATAATAGCATGGCCATTCGCGGCTGGCGGCGCGTGGGTTTGCGGCTGACGACCGCCAATAAGATTGGTGATGCGCTCAGGATCGGCGATCAAGGGTTGGTGTCGATTTCACCGGTCGGCCCCGCCGTTGGGAGCAAACAGGAGCCGAGCCTCAATGTCTCGGAATGATATCACAATTGCCTTGAGCAGCACCGCCGGAGACCCGCGCCTGGAAAGGACGTGGTCAGGGACGACTTGCAATTTGGTCAGATCATTGGAAGAACTTGGTGCCGCTGTCCTGGCAATCGACGCATCCCTTAGCCGGCCCGTGCGAGCGTTTTGCCGGCTGGCGCAACGGCTTATGGGCCTTACAGGACACACCGATAGAGGGCCTGTGGCCAGATTGATTGCGGCACGGCGGACTGAGAGACGCTGCCTCCAGGCTGGCGTCAAATCTATTTTACATACCGGCACGTTTGACCTGCCTGGAACGGCGCAGGCTGACGGCCTGGAACGGTATTTGTATTGCGACTCCACGTGGGATCTGTGTTCTCATTATGCGACGGACATTAGCCGTTTCTCGGGCCGCTCGGTCCGCGTTTGTGACAATCTGGAACGCAAG
>JBKQNQ010000346.1:0-3302 GCA_052145875.1 Thiobacillaceae bacterium | reverse complement strand
TGCCCTGCACCCGTCGGTTCTTTTATTTCGCGGCTGGCTATGGGCGGACCGCGAGAGCTCGTCCTACGGGTGGATGCCGCTGGCCGCCGCCCTGCTGCTTTGGGAATTCTTTGTCTGGCGCAAGGTTCGCAAGGCCAAACCCGTAACCAAGATAAAGGGGTGGGTCAGCCGCAAGATTCTCGCGTTTGTGCTTGCCGCAGGTTTTGCGCCCATCCTTCCCTGGTGGATCCCCGCCAATCAGCCGTCGGACAAGACGCTTGCCGCGCTCT
This sequence comes from Thiobacillaceae bacterium, assembly GCA_052145875.1. Taxonomy (GTDB): domain Bacteria; phylum Pseudomonadota; class Gammaproteobacteria; order Burkholderiales; family Thiobacillaceae; genus DASQBT01. Next base: position 3,033 of record JBKQNQ010000346.1, on the reverse strand, counting down.
CGCAGTACCCCGGCTTGCCAAGCGCCATTTCCTGGGGCGGCGTGCTCATCGTGGCAGTAGTTCTTTGTGTCAAGGCCGAGACCCGCGACTGCCTGCTGGGCAAAGGGAAAGTCCTCGTCCTTGTAAGCCTGGGTGCGCTCACCTTGTTTCTTACACTCACACTGTTTGGCTGGTCGCTGAGCTGAGCGAGAGTGCGGATTCCGCTGGCGACGCCTAGCGGATTGAATGGAAACTGGGCCGCTGCCCGCCGAAATCTGAATTACGGGCATGCCTTCACATTGGGATTGCAGGTGGCTGCGGGGGCAGCACTCGTGCCGCGAGTTGCCACCACGGGACTCACGATGATCGGGACGAGCGTGAGAATCCCGATGGCAATGGCCGTCCCTTTTGCGATGTGGTGAATGGGTTCCCCACCGGGGCCATCTCCCAGATTCGTGCTATTGACGGCATCCGTGACCATGCCCAGCAAGGCTTGCGCCGGGGCCGCCGGCCCCGAAGAATCGCCGTTGCGCACGGTGGTCGTCTCCCCGGCCTTGACGTCCACGCACACGCCTGCCAGATTGCAAACCCGCACCAAACCATCAAAAACGATCACCGTCATCACGTTGTTTTCGTAGGCCGCGTAGAAATCGGTGCCCACCACGCCGGCCACGCCCGCGGGTGTATGCACTTCAAACTTGCCATTCGGCTGGGAAATCTTATGCGCCTCTGAGCGCATCTTCCCAAAACTCAATTCCAGATCGGTTTGCTGCGCCCTCGCGTCGTTCTGGACGATGTGCACCGAGGAATCCGAGCCCACATTCAGCACTGAACCGCCATCCAGAGAGACCCTGGCGCGTGCATTGGCCTGCGTGCTGACCACATCCTGCCAGTCCACGACGGTCTTGGCCGACGCGGTGATGGATTTGGAACCACGCGCAATGCTGACCGCCGGGATCACCCGGGAAATCTCGCCAGCCCGTTGGTCGGCGGGCGCCGGAGTTGCCCAAAGTTCACCGGGGATGGCAATCGCGTACGACATCAGACAAACCAAGGCCGCGAGGAACGGGGATTTTGTCTTCATCTAAGGACTCCTCAAGGTCGAGCGAAAGTTATCAGACGTTGTTACCGGAGAAGCCTGTAAGGGTCAAATGAAAAGAGGGACGCGCTTGCTCATCGAGCAACAGGGCGTGCGCCTGCCTCCACCGGGCTGGGAGCGTAATGGAGCACCGCAGCGGTCATATCATCCCACTGGTGGCAGTGCTTGGAGAATTCCTGGATCGCTGAGAAGACGTGGTTCAGCAATTCAATCGGGGCTTCGCCCGCATGTCTGCGGCAGACTTCCCTGAGTCCCTCCAGTTCAAATTCCTGCCCATGGACATTCCGAGCATCGGTCAGTCCATCGGTACAAAACAGCATGGAATCGCCCGGCTCGAGGTCCAGCGTGAATTCGTCGTAGATTACCCCGCTGAATAAGCCTGGCGGGATCCCCGCGAGTTGCAGTACGCGGCATTCTTCACCCCGGATGAGCAGCGGGCCGGGCATGCCGGCGCTCACGATGCGCACCTGCGCGCGAAGCGGGTCAAAAATGGCGTACTGAATGGCGCTGTGGCGCCCCGGGATGCCCCGGAGGAGCAGCCTCTCGTTCAGGACGGAAAGGACCCGGGCCGGGGGCTGGCCGGTCTTGTGCATGCCGCGCAGCGTGCCAACCGCCAGCGCGGCATAGAGCGCCGCCGGAAGGCCTTTCCCGGATACGTCGCCCAGGTACAGGCCGATTAACCCGTCGGGAAGGAGGAAGTAGTCCAGAAAATCGCCACCTACCTCCGCGGCAGGCTGGAACTCATGGGAAATCGTCACGCAATCGGTGCGTAAAGGCTGCCCAGGCAGCATGACGCCCTGGATGGCGCGCGCTTCCTCAAGTTCCTGTTCGCGCAGTTTCTCGATCGAATGAGGTTCGGCTGGCCGAGTAAGAACGGACATGGTTTTATCCGGAGGGGAGAATGCACCGGGAGAGGGGCGGCGTCAATTCGAGCGTAGCACAGGGAGGGGTGTGCCCCGGCCGAAATCTCCTGGGGGTGTTACCAATTGCACGCCGGGACACAGAAATGCTTGAACCGCGTGGAACGCGGCGAAACAATGGAGCTATGAAATCCCTAGCTGGACTCCTTGTTGCCGCCGCCTTGGCCATCGGCATCTACTATTTCTATTTGAAGCAGATGCCTAGCAGCGATGCCGGCACCGCGCCCACCCAGGCCATCAGCCTTACCGGTGTGCGCAGCGACCTGCTGTCCATCGCGCAGGCTGAGCGTGGGAACATCGCCCTGAACAGCCGGTGTGCCTCCTTGGACGAAATGGCTACCGCAGGAACGATGAACATGGCCCGCCGGGAACGCGAGGGCTACACGTATGAAGTGGAGTGCTCCGGGTCGGATTTCCGCGTTGTCGCGCGGCACGCGGCTCCCCCTCCCGCTGGCGTGGCCATCCGCTACCCTACCCTGGCCATCGACTCCACGATGGAAATCCGGGAAATTCAGTAAACTCTGATTTCATCCTCCCATTCTGTCCTCTTTCGGGGGAACAATTCCGCCCGCCCATGCGTAACTTTAGATGAGAGCGCAGCACGCGGAGAACGATGGCGGTTGCGAGAAGGAGTGAACTATGGATGGCGGTCTGATCGGCCTCGTGGCGGTGGTTTTGACTTGCGGTATACCCCTGGCGTTGATCTACACATTTTACCGGGTCCGTAAGCTGCGGACCGAAGAGCGCTTGGCGGCCCTGGCTCGCGGCGCGACGATTCCCATGGAGCCGGAGCTTTCCCAGTATGCCAAGTCGCGTCGTGCCGGGATCTTGCTGGTTACCGGCGGCTTGGGATTCATGACCATGTTTGCGGTCATTGCCCGCGTTGTGGGCGAGCCGGAGACTCTGGTTGCGGCGGCTTTCGGCATCCTGCCATTGGCTGTTGGAATCGGCTACTTCCTGGATGCCGCGATGATTCGCCGCGACCTGAAAGCCTCCTGAAGATCCTGCATGGGAGCCTTTCGCGCGGCGAGGTTC
>JBKQNQ010000345.1:0-5216 GCA_052145875.1 Thiobacillaceae bacterium | reverse complement strand
CACGCCATCCGATCGGGGCTCGATGCGGTATTCGTTGGCTGCGGGAACAGGGGGCATCTTGCCATCCTTGGGCATGAGATCGGCGGGCAGGGGCGGCAGCGATTTTTCATCACGGTCGGAGGATGCCAAAGACGCTGAAGCGGGATTCATTGATCTTGAGGTCAACGTCGCTTGAATCGGGGATGAAGCCTGCTTGCCGCCTTTGGGTGCGGGTCGGGGATTTGAGCTGGGCGTATCCGAGAGGGGGGATGCCATGACGATTGGGCTCTCTTCCTTCCCAGTACCCGAGGGAGGCTGGCCATGTTTAAAGAACGGTCGCAGCGCATTGGCCGCGGCCCGGCGTCCGATCCCGAGTTCCTCCATGACCACCGACACCAGGGTATCGTAAGCGGCTCCCCTGTCTGCAGCTTTCGCGAGCGTTCCGGCCAGGGCCTGAAGGATCACTTTGGCTTTGGTCTGGGTTTCGTCTTGACTTCGTTCCCGCTCGGCCGCGTCCGCGACTGCTTCAATTCGCCTGCGGAGCCGTTCGGTCACTGAGAGATCGTCGGATCGTTTCTTCATGGGGGCCACCTTTACTTAAGCTGGAGATACCCCTAATCGGCAGCCGAGGAAATTGAAACACGGACCCACGGTGGCGCCATCGTCAAGTCAACCCGTGACGTTTTTATGCCCATTCCGGGTGTCCAGGGTTCCCAATCTCAATCCATGTGAAGTCCATGCACAATCCATTCGCGAATTCAGAGTCGTGATTGTTAGTACAGGGTAAGGGTTGTACCCACATTCTTTCCCATGATCGGCCATCGGCCGTCAATGGGAAAAATGTGAGCCCAACCACCTGGTCAGGCTGCGCCCGACACCCGAGATGGAAATGAAGGTCAATTGCTCCGCGCTTCGCTTGTCGCAACATGGAGTGGGACGATTTCCCTGCCGACGGATTACCTGATGTCTGGGTGATCGAGAGAGGTGCGTGAATGGAAAAAATCAAGCGTGTGAGATTCCGCTGTTCCGAAGCTGAGCGGGGTGACATCCGGGACAAGGCGGAGACGGCAGGATTGACCCTCAGTGAGTTCGTGCGCCGGACGGCCCAGGGCCGAAAGACCCTATCGATCGCCGACCGCGAGATGGTGGGCGAGCTACGCCGGTTGGGTGCCATGCTCAAGCACTTCTATCCCAAAAATGCCAACTGGACGGTTGAAGAGAAACGGCGCTACTGGGCAGGCCACGAACAGCTGATGGCCCTGGCCCAGAAAATCCAGGACCGGAACAAGAATCCCGGCGGAGGATAGCGACCGCGACCGCAACCGTCTCCACCTCACGCGAATTCGCATCCACTCGTAACACGGGAGGCCAGCCAATCGAGCCCCCCTTGATGACAAGGGGGGCGTCGGCGCCCGACCCCAGAACCTTCGCCGGGCTGATTTCCAAGCTTGTCCGGACAAATCAGGCAAGGCCGGGAAAGCCCATTTCCGCGCCCGCCGATTACTACTTAAAACCCCATTTCCTTTCCCGCGGATTAGTGCTTAACGGGGAAGCGTTTTCCCTGCTGCACAGATAGAGGCAACGCATCATGAATGGAATGGATGACAGGGTGGGGAATTTCCCTTCCCGGGGAAACAGGGGCGGGCCATGGTAACGCTGCGGATGGTTCTGGACCTGATCAACGCGCGGAAGAACCGGGCCTTGTTGCTGGCACAGGCAGCCTTGCCGGAACACCAGTTCAAGGCATTCAGGACGTTGTTACTCGACGAATTCGGCCAGAAGGGATTGGAAGCGGAATTGGCCAGGCTGTTTGCCGAAGATCGTGAAGGGAAAGAGGACAGGAATGGGCGGGAATAGATTGGGCGGGAAAGGAGGTGCCACCATGCGTGAACGAATCCATCGATATCGAGATTCAATTCAAGCCGGAGGCGGATAGTTATCTTGCCGAAATTGACCTGCTTGAATCGATCCTGCCCGAGATCATCCATGCGATGATCGAGGCAGAAGCAGAGCTTGAAGCGCAATGACGCTTGCCCCGCCTGCCACATGTGCCAGAATCAGGCCATGCGGTGGGCGGTGAAGCTGCGTCCGCAAAACGTAACGACGGAATAGAGTCACCACGGAGAAGCAACATGCACGTCGCCCTCTATGCAAGAGTGTCCACCACCCGGCAGGCCGAGAATGACTTGTCGATCCCTGACCAGTTGCGCCAGTTGCATGCATGGACCAAGGCCAATGGCCATTTGGTGGTGCAGGAATACGTTGAGCCGGGGGCTTCGGCCACCGATGACAAGCGGCCCGTGTTCCAGCAGATGATCGCGGACGCCCTGATGAAGCCGCCGGCATTCGAAGCCATCATCATTCACAGCCTGTCGCGCTTCTTTCGCGATGGAATTGAGTTTGGCGTCTATGAACGCAAGCTTGCCAAGAACCGCGTCAAGGTCATCTCCATTACACAGCCGACCAGTGACGATGCCGGTGGGGAAATGATGCGGCGCATCATCAACCTGTTTGACGAGCACCAGTCCAAGGAGAACTCCAAGCACACCTCTCGCGCGATGCAGGAGAATGCCCGGCAGGGCTTTTTTAACGGCTCCACCCCGCCGTTTGGCTATCAGGCCATCGGTACCGATATTTCCGGCAGCCGGGGACGCAAGCGCAAGAAGCTCGTCATCAACGAAGCCGAAGCCGGGATTGTGCGCATCGCCTATGACCTGTATCTCAATGGTCATGAAGGGCGTCCGCTCGGATGTAAGCAGATCGCCCAGCACCTGACCAAGAAGGGGCTGCTCATGCGCGGCAAGCCCTGGCAAATGCAGAAGGTACAGATCCTGCTGTCGGATTCCCTCTACATGGGCGAGCAGTTTACCTATGTCCGCGATTCGAAAACCCAGACCCAGCGACCGCCCGAGGAATGGATCAAGACGGCGATCCCGGCCATCATCGATGCGGCCACCTTCGAGCGGGTGAGACTCAAACGCGAGGCCCGCGCCCCCGCTAGAACACCACCGCGGCTCACCACCTCGCCCACCTTGCTGACGGGCCTACTCCGATGCGGCTGTGGTGCGGCCATGACGCTCGCCACGGGGAAAGGGGGCCGCTACAAGTATTACAAATGCACCCGCCGCCAAAACCAGGGCAACCACGCCTGCAGCAGTCGCAACCTGCCGATGGACACGCTGGATACGCTCATCCTTTATCAACTCGCCGATAAGGTCCTGGCTCCTGAACGCTTGCAGTTCCTGATGGCAGAACTCAGAAAGCGCATCCGGTCCTCCAAGGACACCCGGCAGGATCGCATTAACGAACTCAACCGGCAGATCAAGCAGGTCGAGGAACGCCAGCAACGGCTCCTGGACGCGATCGAAACCGGCGTCATCGAGTTGGATGAAACCACCCAACGCCGTGCCCAGCAGCACAAGGCCGCCCGTGAGGCGTTGTTTATTGAACTGGCAGGCGTGCGCCGGGATCAGTCGCTGCCGTCGGTGGAATACTTGAAGGCGAGTCAAGTGGACGTCTTCGGCAAGGTGCTGCGGCAGAAGCTGCTGACCCCCAACTCAGCCTTGGCGAAGAGTTATCTAAACATCCTGGTGGATGAGATCGTGGTGCAGGACAACACGGCCACCGTCAAGGGCAGCTATGCGGCTTTGGCGGAGACCATGCAGACAATAAAAATGGGCAACCTGAATCAAGTGCCCAGTTTTAACCTGGATTGGCGCGCCCGGAGAGATTCGAACTCCCGACCCCCTGGTTCGTAGCCAGGTACTCTATCCAGCTGAGCTACGGGCGCGCGAAGAAGGCGAAATTATACACAAAAGTTGCCACTAGCTGATGGATTGTTGGGTATCGCGGTGTCTCAAGGGGCTTAACGCCCATGTTTGCACGTTCCGTCCCCATACAGCCGATGCATGAGGGCCAACGATTATGCGACAGGAATCGATGCGACACCGGTGTGAACGTTTTAAGAAATCCAATCGGAACCGCCTAGATCCCTCGTCAGTGTCGTCCCACTGGCTCAGGAGCATTACTGACAATCCCCCGCTGACCTCGGGACAAGCGGTTGCAAGGTTCCATAGCAAGAGTAAGGCAGCCGGAACCTTGCGCCAAGGCGTTTGCTCTTCTCATTCCACGCTTGTTCATGGGCACCCGCTTCAATCTGACCCAGCCCGTGTCTCGTCATACGTGCAGCGAAGGATCCTGCTCGCCAGCTGTCGTTTCTTCAATATAACCTGTTGACTGGATGCAGTGCCCGTCCATCCCAACATTCATGACGCACTAGATATTGTCCCGCGTGGATATCGGTAAGGGGGCCCTGCCCGTGCCGGCCAATAATTTGGCGACGGGTGTTCCCGCCAGGAAGGTACGCAGAGATCGGCCGGTGCCACCTGGCCCTAAACTCCGGAAAATGCCAAGTGATAGTCGCGGGGGGCCCGTTCGGTTTTGCGGCAGGTTCGCTAGCCATTGGCGGGCAAGCCTTCGGCCTTGCTCTTGACTGAATGGGTCCATTCGGGCGGCCAGTGCATCGAGGGCGGCTTGGGCGCGCTCGGCGAAGGCGGCGTTGTCGAACTGTAGGGGCTGGGATTGAGCGAAATGCATCGCCAGGGAATACCACTTCAAGGCTTGGACCGAATCAGTGCGCACGCCTTCGCCGTGCTCATGAAATCGCCCCAGCGCTAAGTGGGCCGCCGCCATGCCTTCGTCAGCTGCCTGTTCCATCAACCGTAATGACCTTTCGTCGTCCTGCACCACACCGTCGCCTTTATGGTACATCCATCCGAGATGGTAACAGGCAGGAGCGTAGCCGTTCTCGGCGGACCGGGTAAACCACTTCACGGCTCGCGCGTCATCGCTGGGCGCGCCCCAACCATGAGCAAGAAGGATGCCCAACATGTACTGCGCTCGTGGATGGTTCGCCCGTGCGGCTTTTCCCAACCACTCGATCGCCTTTCGGCGGTCAGGCCCGAAACCTTGGACCCAGCCGTGAAAATTGCCATTCGCGTACGCATAGCCCAGTTCAAACTGAATGTCGGGCCATCTGGCCAGGCACAGCGCGATGGCCCCGCACATTGCCAGTACCCCGAGTAGCCCGACCATCCGCCATGCGCTATTCGTTCGGGCAGCTGCCATAGTCACCTCTCCTCAAGATTCCGGCCGTGACTTCATGCCGTCGTCGTCATTGCGTCGCGGGAGCGGAAATCGACACGCTCAACAGAAGCCGAGCACTCCGCCTATCGTTA
>JBKQNQ010000344.1:0-8042 GCA_052145875.1 Thiobacillaceae bacterium | reverse complement strand
TCGACCATCGCGCATCTTGGCTACGTGCTGCTCGGCATCGCGGTCGGGGGGTTGGGATCGACGCTAGGGTTTCGCGGCGGTGTCTTACACATCATTTGCCACGGTTACAGTAAGGCGACTCTCTTCTTTTGCGCCGGCGTCATTTCCTACGTCACCGGGACTCGCAGCATATCGTCGTTGCGAGGGTTGGGCAGAAGCATGCCCCTCACCGCTATGGCATTTTTCATTGGCGTTCTAAGCGTCACTGGAGTCCCGCCCCTGGCCTGTTTCTGGAGCAAGTTCATGATTCTTTCGGGCGCCATGCGTCTTTCCGGACCGATCGGACCGTTCATCGTCATTTTCATCCTTAGCGAAACTTTGATCTCCTTCGGCTGGATGCTCTACATCGCACAGAAAATCTTCCTGGGCGCACCCTTAACGGTGGCTCAAGTCCCAGCCGATCCGCCTTTGGCCATGAACGCCACTTTGATCATCCTGATGATCGGTTGTGTGGCTGTTCCCTTCGTGGGCATGCCCTTGGTGCAGTTGATGGGGAAATAGAATGGCTAACCCAGTTAGCAACGTCGAAGCCAGCATCGTGATCCTGATCGTGGGGTCACTGGTGAGCCTGCTCTTTGCGCGCAAGCGGAAGCTGTGCGGCTGGATCAGCTTCGCGTTCGTTTGTGCGTCCTCCGTATATACCGGGCTCGCGGTCGTGGGAGCATTCACGGCGCCTTCAGCTGAACATACGATCCTCTCGTTGCCCCAACTGGGCTCTAGTCTTTCACTGCGGGTTGATCCACTCAGTGCCATCTTCCTGGCCATCGTGGCCGTGATTGCTCTCCTGAGTACGCTGTACTCAGTCCGGTACATGGACCTCTACCCGCACGACAGCGTCGCGAAGTTCTTCCCGGTTCTTCTCCTCTGCGTCGCCAGTATGACGGGAGTTCTAGTATGCACGGACTTCCTGTTTTTCCTCATCTTCTGGGAGTCGATGACACTGACTTCATATTTCCTGGTCACGTTCGAGAGTGAGAACGCGGCGAGCCAGCGCGCAGGCCTGAAATACTTCATCATCACGCACGGTGCCACGCTCTGTATGGTGGCCGCAGTATTGTTCCTCTGGAGGACGTCTGGCTCGTTTGCTTTTGATGCTATCCGACAGACCCTGTCTGCGCTGTTAGTCACTCGACCGCTCCTGGCGCACACCATCATCTTTCTCTTTTTCCTGGGGTTTGCTACCAAGGCAGGCATCCTGCCCATGGGTGATTGGCTTCCCGATGCACATCCGGTTGCGCCTTCCGGTATGAGTGCGACGCTTTCCGGTGCTCTCGTCAAACTTGGAATCTATGGGCTGGTCCGTCTTTTCTGCTCTTTTCTGGTTGTCTCCCCATCGCTCAAGGTATGGGGAATTATCCTGGCACTCGCAGGCACAGGATCGCTTTTTGTCGGGACCTTGACCGCACTGCGGCAGACCGACACCAAGCGGCTGATGGCTTTCCACACTATCGGGCAAATCGGTTACATCTGCCTCGGCCTTGGAGTGGGGATCTACTGTCTCGACATGTACCCGGCCCTCGCTACGATAGCGCTCGCGGGCACGATTCTGCATGCTGTGAACCACGCCTGCTTCAAGTCTTGCTTGTTTCTTGGGGCCGGCTCGGTGCTCTACCGGACCGGCAAGCGCGACATGGACCAACTGGGCGGATTGGCGCGTTTCATGCCCTTCACCACCGGCGCTACGACTATAGCCTCATTGAGTATCGCGGGGGTGCCACCCCTCAACGGGTTTGCCAGCAAGTGGCTCATCGTCGCCGGGTGCCTGTTGGCAGGAATGCGCTTCCCTTTGTTCCTGGTGTTGGGCCTCATAGCACTATTCATTTCGCTCGCCACGCTCGCTTCCTTCCTGAAGGTGCTCGCATCCGTCTTCCTCGGCAAGGCGGATGAGAGTTCCGGAATCGAGGAAGTGCCGACATCCATGATCGTGCCCCAGGTCACGCTTGCCGCCCTCTGCGTCCTGTTGGGAATCTTTCCACAACTCGTGTTGCGTTTTGTCGGGCGTGCAATTGAAGGAGCTACCGCAATGCCGGTCTCGGGCGTGGATGCAACCCGAATATGGGGTGGCCTCCGGCTGATCGACGGATCAGCTGTCGGGTTCTGGTCGCCCCTCGCCATGCTGGCGGCCTTGGCAGTCCTGGCGTTGCTCTCCTATGCGATTCAGCGCGCGGGCGGGGCCCAGTCCAGGTCCGTGCCGGTCTGGTACTGCGGAGAAGAGCACGCTCCGGCCATGGTCCGCTACTCCGCCGGCAGCCTCTATCTGCCCTTCAAACACGCGTTCCAAGGGATCTATCCAAGCGGAAAAGTTCCCGTGCCAAAATTCCCCGCTTCCCTGCGTCGCGCGCTCGATTTTGACCGATGGCTGTATACGCCGACGGTGAAAGCGATTGACCGAACTGCGGACCGAGTAAGCAGAACGCACGTCGGCACCCCCCAAATCTATCTTTTGTGGATCGTCATTGGGGCCATCGTGGTGACTGGAATCTTGCTGTGGGTGAGGAGTTGAGGAGACCGGTATGAGTACCATAGATCAGGCGACCGCAGATCAGGCGACTGTTGCGCGGGTGAAAAAAGTAGTCGCCGAACGAAGCGACGGCGCTCTCCTGTCAGCGACCCAACCTCACGCCGATACCCTCCGGTTCGTGGTCGAGAAGACGGCCATGCGAGCCGTTGTATTGGCGCTGGTCGACAAGTTCCAAGCGCGCTTCCTGATTTCGGTGGGGACTGATAAGAGACCCTTGACCGGAGATTTCTCGATTCTGCATCTGTTTTCGCTCGACCGTGAGCATCTCTACGTTCTGCTCGAATCTCCCGTGTCGGAAAAGGACCCGAGGATTGAGTCCATCACCGAGGTCATCCCGGGAGCCAATTGGGCAGAGCGGGAATTCCAAGACGCCATTGGCGTCCATCCCGATGGGCATCCGGATCCACGCCGCCTGCTCCTGGCAGACGACTGGCCGGAAGGCGTGTTTCCCCTGCGAAAGGATTTTCCTTACAACTACCAGCCTCCGCGCGCTGAAAATGTGCGCCCACAACTGCGCGAGCCCCCCGCCGGGGCAAGCGTGATGCCGATCGGGCCCTTCTTTCCGGTTCTGGAGGAACCTGCCTACTGGCGGATGTTCGTTGAAGGGGAAACGATTGTAGGATGCGATACCCGCCTCTTTTACAACCATCGAGGAATTGAAAAGCTCGGCGATAGCGTTTTGACGTACAACGAGATCCCGTATTTGGCCGAGAGAATATGCGGGATTTGCGGCTTCATTCATTCCACCTGCTATTGCCAGGCCGTCGAGAAGGCTGCCGGCATCGAAGTGCCCCGCCGGGCCAGATACATCCGAACCATCATGCTGGAACTGGAACGCATCCACTCGCACCTGCTATGGCTGGGCATTGCGGGGCACATTATCGGCTTCGAAACGGTGCTCATGCAGACTTGGCGGATTCGTGAGCCAGTGATGTGGCTTTGTGAAGAGATCTCCGGGAACCGCAAGACGTATGGAATGAATACAATCGGCGGGCTGCGCCGCGATCTCCCCGATCAGATAAAGCCCAAGCTTTTCGAGACGCTTGCCGAGGTAGAAAAAGAAACCATAGCGGTCCGCAACGCGGTTATTGGGGATACGACGTTGCAGGCCCGGACCAGGGGAGTCGGGGTGTTGACCAACGAATGGGCGAAGCAGGTCTGTGTCGTCGGCCCTCCTGCACGAGCTTCCGGGGTGGCCATCGATGCGCGGATCGATCACCCCTATGCGGCGTATGACGAGGTGCCCCCTCGGATCGCCACGCAAGAGGCGGGTGATACATGGGCGCGCGTGCTGGTGCGGGTCGCCGAGTTGCTGGAATCAATTCGGCTAGTGCGCGAGGCTCTCTCCGCCCTGCCTCCGGGTCCCATTTGCGCGGAGATCAAGGAGGAGATAGCGCCGGGTCGAGTCGGGGTGTCGGTGGTGGAGGCGCCGAGGGGCGAGGCAATCCACTTTGTGCTGACGGGTGGTGATAACCGGCCCTATCGGTGGAGAGTGCGCGCCCCCACCTATCCAAACCTCCAGGCTATGCCGGCGATGGTTGCGGGTACCAACATCGCGGACGTGCCGATTACGCTGGGGAGTCTCGACCCTTGCTTCTCGTGCACCGAGCGCCTCGAGACGGTCGATCGAAGGACAAGCGAGGTCAGGGTTTATTCCCGCGCTGAACTTCTGGAGATATCCAGAAAAAGGGCGCACGGCGGAGGGGTGCGATGACAGCCTGGCTCATCAAGATATTCCTGCTCTTCTTGCTGAACGCGGCGGCCGCTTTGCTTCTGTCGCCCCTTTTCGAAGGCATCATGCGCAAGCTGCGGGCCGCGCTCCACTCTCGAATTGGGCCCCCGATCACGCAACCCTATTGGGATCTCCTCAAGCTCCTGGGCAAGGAGGATCTCCGAAGCACGGGCGGAGTCGTCTATGCGGGCATGCCGGCAATCACGCTTGCTTCGGTGCTGCTGCTCGCTGCGCTGGTCCCCATGGGAGCCGCCGCACCGCTTGCCTTCGTGGGTGATTTGATCGTGGTGCTTTATGTCGCGACGATGAGCAGCGTGCTGATCATGCTGGTGGGTTTCGCCAGCGCCAGCCCCTATGCTTCCATTGGGAGCTCGCGCGAAATGATGATGCTCTTATCAGTCGAGCCCATCCTGGCCATTGCTCTTTCCGCGGCTGCGTTCAAGGCCAAGACCCTGGCGCGGGGTGGCAGTGTCAACTGGCAGGTGCAGACTGGACCGAGCATCAGCATGGTGATCGGGGGCGTGGCATTCTTCCTTGCTCTCCAGGCGGTGGCAGGTAAATTGCCATTCGACATTGCGGAGGCCGACCAGGAAATCATGGGAGGTTCTCTGGTGGAGCAAAGCGGCCCGCGCCTGGCGCTCCTCCGATGGGCGATGTGGACCAAACAGCTGGTGTTCGCTTTCTTGCTGGTGGAGGTGTTCTTTCCTTGGCCGCACTTTGGAACTTACCTGGTTGACCTGGTCGCGACGACCGTGAAAGTGCTCGTTGTTCTGGTACTGGTGTCGGTTATTGATGTCGTAAATCCAAGGCTCCGCATCGATCAAGCCATGGGTTATTTCATGCGGGTCGGGGTTTCGTCTCTAGCTGCCCTGGCCTTTGCAATGATTGGAAAGTAGCAGGGGGTTGAGGTGTTTCTGAGCAAGCTGCGAGAAGCGCTGATTTGCTTGAAAGCGGGGCGTGTCACCCTCGGATACCCTTTTGCGTCCCACGAGCCGAAGCCCGGGTTCCGCGGCAAGATCACGGTCGACGCCGATCTATGCTTCGGATGTGCTGGATGCGCCAACGTCTGCCCGGCCAACGTGATTGTGGTGTCGGATGCGGAACAGCACATCAGGACGCTCGAGTTCTACTGGCGCAGGTGTACGTATTGTGGCAAGTGCGAAGAAGTTTGTCCCGAAAAAGCCATCCGCCTCAGCCAGCAATTCGAAACTGCCACGAACGCTTCCCAGGACATGTACATGCGGCTGGAGGTTTTCATGGGGCCCTGCCAGAGGTGCGGCAGGTGCTTCCCACCTCCAACGGTCCTTGACCGGATGATGACGAGTGGTTTCAGGGAGGGCCCGCGAGGAGGAAGAGCATGAACCCGGAAGCCCTACACACTGGTTTGATCGAAACCCTGAGTTTAACCCTGGTGATCACCTCGGTGGCTGCGGTTGAGATGCGAAGGCTCAAGTTTTCGATTGTCGCCTACCTCTGCCAGGCACTTCTGATTGTGGGGCTGCTTCTGAGTTTTGCCTCTGTCAACAGGGCCCTGTACTGGTGGGCTGCTACCGCCCTGGTCACCAAGGCAGTCTTAACACCTTGGTTCCTTTTCCGCGCGATTCGTGGTCTGGATGACCACGAATTGAAGCCGGTGATTGGGTTTGGCCCTTCGGCTGTGATTGTCGCCTTGCTGATGATCAGCTTCTTCCGTCTCACACACAGCGGAGTCGCGCTTCTGGCGCCAAGCGGAATGGGGCAGCTCGGGGTGTTTAGAACGAACCTGGCGGTAGCATCCACGATTTTCGCGTTGGGCTTGTACGCTGTACTGACGCGTCGGGATGCGATCAAGGCGGTGATTGGGCTTTGCCTGCTTGAGAACGGGGTGCACTTGAGCTTGGTCAGCCTGGCTCCCGGCTTGCCGGAGACTGCCCTTTTTGGAGTTGCGACGGAGGTGGTTGTGACGGCTTTTTTGCTCCTGTACGTCATTGGTGGAGTCCGGCAGGCGTTCGGCTCGACGGATACGTTCAGGCTGCGGGAACTAAGGTGGTGAGTAAGACCTAGCGGTTCGTTCAGAGGATGTTGATATGTCCGGAGAAGCCTTGACAGAGACATCAGCCCTGCCTGCGGCTGTATTTCTTTTGCCGGTGTTGGCAGGCGTGGTTGTGATTTCGGCAACGCGTACGAGCCGAGCTCTTCAGCAATGGATATCGGTTTTGACGATGGCGGTCGTCACCGGGTTGGGTGCCTGGATGGCGTACCGGATCCTGGGGAATGTGGTGCTCACAACCTGGAACCGTGAACTCCGTGTCGATGCCCTGAGTGCCCTGATGGTCGTCATCATCGGAGGGATCGGGCTGCTCGCCTCGGTTTATTCCGTCCGATACATCGAGGATCGGATGGCGAACGGTCCTGCCACCCGCCGCACCAGCACATTCTATGGCCTCCTGTTGTGGTTTCTGGGAACCATGTTGTGGGGATGCGTAACCAACAACGTGATCATGCTGTACGTGGCGATCGAAGCCACCACGCTTACCTCGGGCCTACTGGTGGCTTTCTATTGGGATCGGCGGGCGCTGGAAGCTGGCTACAAGTACCTGATGCTACTGACCATTGGGATTACCTTCGCCTTGTTCGGATGCGTTTTGCTTTACGCCAGCGCGGCGGCTACAAACAAACTCGATGGAGGGAGCGCCCTGCTGATCAGCGACATCCGGCACGTGGTTCAATTCATACCGGGGGGCACCGCGGCCATTACGATCGCGTTTCTCTTAATCGGATTTGGGACGAAGGCCGGGATTGCTCCGTTTCATCCTTGGCTCCCTGACGCGCACGCAGAAGCGCCAACGCCGATTAGCGTGCTGCTATCGGGCGTCATGATAAAAATGGCACTCTATGCCCTCGCCCGCACGGTGAGCGTATTCTATCCGGCATGGCCTCAGGTGACAATTTTCGTTGTAGCCCTGGGTACTTTTTCGATGCTGCTCGGCATCATCTTGGCGTTGACCCAAAACGACCTCAAACGGCTGCTCGCCTATTCATCCGTAAGCCAGATGGGTTATGTACTGGTTGGAATCGGCCTTGGAACTTACCTGGGATGCTATGGCGGCCTTTATCATCTGCTCAACCACGCGCTCTGCAAATCCCTGCTGTTCATGTGCGTAGGCGCGGTGATGTATGCCACTGGTGCCCGGCGAATATCCGAGCTCGGGGGGCTGAGAAATCAGATGCCTATCACGAGCGCGTGTTACTTCGTGGGGGCGTTAGCCCTGGCTGGTTTCCCGCCGCTCAACGGGTTCTGGAGTAAGCTGACGGTATATCTGGCCCTTGCCAGGGCTGGACTGTGGTGGGCAGCGGGCATTGCCATCCTGGCGAGTATTCTGACCATGGTTGTTATGGTTCGCGCGGGGTATAGAGTGTTTTGGGGCAATCTACCCACGGGCAGCGCCTCTCCGCCCAACCGGAAGGAGGTACCAGCGCGAATGTTTGTCCCTATGATGATATTGGCGGTCATATGTGTCTTACTCGGGATTTACCCCCAGGCTCCATACCCTCTCCTGGACCGCGCGGCGGGAGTTTTGGCAACCCTGGGAAAGTAAGTGGAAGGTGAGGTGGCACCATGTTACGAAGTCTTTGCAGAAAGGCCTTTGGCAAAGCGCTTTGGGTTTACCACGCAAATACTGGGGCGTGCAATGGATGCGACATCGAAGTCATTAACATGCGCGACGGTCGCGGCGGTCAAGCCGCGCTTGTTTACGACAGCCCGGTAAC
>JBKQNQ010000343.1:0-7684 GCA_052145875.1 Thiobacillaceae bacterium | reverse complement strand
CCCAAGCACTGCAGAACAAGGACCCTCACAACACGATTGTTTCGGTCAAGCGTTTTATGGGTCGCGGACTGAGGGATTTGGGCGACCCGGGCCGATTTCCCTACGCCTTCGTCGATGCGCCTGGCATGGTCCAGTTGCATACGGTGGCGGGCAATAAAAGTCCGGTGGAGGTTTCTTCCGAAATCCTTAAGGTGCTGCGCGACCGTGCAGAGAAATCCTTGGGTGGTGCGTTGGTAGGTGCCGTGATTACCGTGCCGGCCTACTTTGATGACGCGCAGCGCCAAGCCACCAAGGATGCAGCCAAGCTTGCAGGGCTTAATGTGCTTCGGCTGTTAAACGAACCCACGGCTGCGGCAATCGCATACGGACTGGATAATGGCGCTGAAGGGGTATACGCGGTTTATGACCTGGGTGGGGGAACGTTCGATATATCCATCCTCAAACTCACACAGGGCGTGTTTGAAGTGCTTGCCACCAATGGCGATTCCGCACTCGGCGGGGATGATTTTGATCAGCGGGTGTTCTGTTGGATGGTTGAGGAGGCTAAACCGGCCCCGCTGTCGCCATCGGATACGCGGCTTCTGCTTACGCGCGCCCGAGAAGCAAAAGAGGCGCTGACGGAGCACTCCGATGCGCGCATTACCGCGTTGCTTTGTACCGGAGAACTGATGGACCTTAGCCTCACAAAGGCGGTATTTAATAAGATCACCGCGAACTTGGTCAACAAGACGTTGGCACCTACGCGCAAGGCCTTACGCGATGCGGGGTTGGGTATCGAGGACATCAAAGGGGTAGTCATGGTGGGTGGCGCGACGCGTATGCCATGCATCCGTCAGGCGGTGGGTGAATTTTTTAACCAGACTCCGCTAACCAACCTGGACCCCGATAAAGTTGTGGCATTGGGGGCTGCCATGCAAGCGGACGTCTTGGCAGGTAATCGCACGGATGACTGGTTACTGTTGGATGTCATCCCCTTGTCGCTGGGTATTGAAACCATGGGTGGATTGTCGGAAAAAATTATTCCTCGAAACACCACTATTCCCGTTGCGCGGGCCCAGGAGTTCACCACGTTTAAGGATGGACAGAGCGCAATGAGCTTCCATGTGGTGCAGGGCGAGCGTGAGATGGTGAATGACTGCCGTTCGCTCGCCAAATTTGAGCTGCGGGGGATTCCGCCGATGGTGGCGGGCGCGGCGCGCATTCGCGTCACCTTCCAGGTCGATGCGGATGGCTTGTTGTCAGTGAATACCAAGGAGCACTCAACCGGAGTAGAGGCGTCCGTTACTGTCAAGCCTTCATACGGCCTGTCCGACGACGAGGTTACGCGCATGCTCAAGGATGCCTATACGCATGCCAAGGACGACATGCATGCGCGTGCCTTAAACGAACTGCGGGTAGACGGAACCAGCCTCCTTGAGGCGACGCTCGCGGCCCTTCTCGCAGATGGCGATGCGTTGCTAAATCACCAAGAGCGGCAGGTGATTGAAACGCGCGTTGCCGAATTGAAGCGTACCCTGGATAAAGAGGACCACCAGGCTATCAGACGTGCCGTCGAGGCACTCAATCTCGCGACCATCGAATTTGCCCAGCGCCGTATGGATACCAATGTTCGTCGGGCCCTAACCGGCCATAGACTGGAAGAAATCGGCTGATGTCACAGCTAATTGTGTTACCCCATGTCGAATTGTGCCCCGAAGGGGCCGTAATTGACGCCAAATCAGGCGTATCGATTTGTGACACGCTGCTTGCGAACGGGATCGAAATTGAGCACGCTTGCGAAAAGTCATGTGCCTGTACGACTTGCCACGTAATTCTGCGTGAAGGGTTCGAATCCTTGGAGCAGTCTGATGAGAAGGAAGACGACCTGCTTGATAAAGCGTGGGGGCTAGAGGCGACCTCGCGACTTTCCTGTCAGGCAAAGGTGGCAGCCGGTGACCTGGTTATCGAGATTCCGAAGTACACGATAAACATGGTCAAAGAGGGACATTAGGGTGAAGTGGACCGACGTGCGGGATATCGCCATCGAGCTTCACGACGCCCATCCTGACGTGGATCCACAATATGTTCGATTTACCGATCTTCATGCCTGGGTGATGGCCCTGCCGGGGTTCGATGCTCCGGCGGATCATTCAAGCGAACGAATTCTTGAAGCCATTCAGATGGCCTGGATCGACGAGGCTTCCTGATCACCGGCATGGCTTTCCCCCGGGTTGTGCCCGCGGGTGTCCACGCGTCGTTCACGTACCTTCGTGTCCTAGCCCGCATCCGGAAGGTGAGATGTGTTGCCCGACGCTATCCGCAAATCCGGAGCGACCCATGCCATTTCTTAGGAGTTCCGCTAGCGTATCGGGTCGTCGGGAAAACACAGCTCTTGGCGGTTGCGCCATTCCGGGCCGACATAATTGATGATGAGCGATTTGCGCACGCCATTTAAGGGCCGCTTGTCAAAGCCATGCCAGGTATTATCGTTAGGGATGAAAATTAGGCCGCTATTGAATCCTGCCGGAGCACGACCGAAATGTGTAACGCTATCAGCATAGATGTCTGTACCCCAATCAGCGCCCTCTGGCTCCCGGTTGAGGTAAATCAACATGGTAAATTTCTTGACCCCAATATCCGTATGAGGCTCCAACCAAAAGCCGTCGGTGTCTTGGCAATATTCAATGCGTAGCGAAGTTCCGGCGATTGGGGCGCCCGTGCTTGCCTTCAGGGCGCCGACGACGGGCTCGGTTTGGAAGACCCGGGCAAGTGTGTCCATCACCTTGTGCTGGCTGCGGTAGCGCGCACCAAAGTGGACGCGGGTGTCATTGTTGGTTTCGCGCCGTCCTTTGGTATCGTCCACCGCAGCAGGTGCGATGGGAAGTGCGATGATTTCATCCACCATGTCTTCGGTGAGGCAATGGTCCAGCAACCAATGGTCATACGGATGGGTATGTTTTCCTGAATGCTGGAGACTGGCGAGAAACGCCCTGGTGATAGCTTGTTGCGTAGTCTCGGGCATACAGGGTTCCTCGGATGAAAGAAAAAAGGAATACGCTCGGTGCCTTCACATCCGAGCGTATTGATCCAAAGTTGCTTTTTACCACTCTGCGGGCGTTTATGCCATCGATGTGCGGCTGAGGCCAAAGGTGCCTGGATTACGGTCCAAATGGTCCTTCCCCGGCTGGGGAACGGTGTCGCGAGCGAAACGTATTTTCTTGATGATCGTGTTACACTTAACCGCAGATAACGCAAGGGAGTTCGCCATACTCTCCTTGCCGTAAGGAGGACATGGCAGAAGAACGTTTCGAGTCCCGATCAGAGCCAGCCTCGTCGCGGCGACTAAGGGAAGCACGTGCCAGGGGGGAGGTTCCTCGATCGGCCGAATTGGCCTCACTGGCTATGCTGCTCGCGGCTGCAGGGGCACTCAGCTTTGGCGGAGGCAAGTTGTTTCAAGGTCTCGTATCAATGCTAGCCCAGGGCTTGCAGGGAGCCGCTACCCTTTCCTTCCGGCGCGCACTTGAGCTTGCAGCCGACGGCAGCATCGCCGCATTGCCGATTCTTGTCGGAGTTTTCCTGGCGGCGTTAATCGCGCCATTGCTTTTGTCAGGCTGGGTGTTCGCGCCGCAGGTCATGGGCTTTCAACCTCGACGATTGGATCCCCTGCGTCCCCTGAAGCGCTTGTTTTCGCTCGACAGTCTATATGGCGCCGTGAAGGCGCTACTTGCATCGATTCTATTCGGCGTCATGGTGTGGGGCTACCTCGGTCGAAGCTGGCCGGAACTGCGTGCAATATGGATCGCGAAACCACAAACGGTGCTTCCGAACGTGGCAATTTGGCTTGGCAAAGGCTTCATGATCCTCGCAGGAGGCGTTGCTTTGATCGCATTGCTCGATGCCCTTTGGCAATGGTGGCGATATCTCTCCGGATTGGCGATGTCGCGCAGTGAAGTGCTGGCTGAGGCACGCGAAGAGGAAATGTCCGCAGCAGTTCGCGCCCGTATGGCGAATTCGCGTGAGGAAGTGAGTAGGAGAGCGGTCGAATGAGCGTACCGTCTCAAACCCTGAGCATGTTGGGCGTTCCATTGACCCGATTAGCGGGGCCGATCCTGGTGCTCCTGATTCTGGTGATGATGGTTCTACCGCTCCCGACCCTGGCACTCGATGTCCTGTTCACCTTCAACATCGCCATGGCGGTGATCGTCCTGCTTGCCAGCCTGAATGCCATTCGTCCCCTGGATTTTTCCATCTTTCCCACTGTGCTCCTGTTAACAACGCTACTCAGACTGTCGCTCAATGTGGCATCCGCCCGAATCATTTTGCTCTATGGCCAGAACGGAGCAGACGCGGCAGGCAAGGTGATCGAGTCATTTGGCAATTTTCTGGTGGGCGGCAATTATGCCGTCGGGCTGGTCGTCTTTGTGATTCTCATTCTTATCAATTTTATCGTCATCACGCGTGGTGCCGGGCGTATTGCCGAGGTGGCTGCGCGTTTTACGCTGGATGCGCTGCCTGGCAAGCAACTAACCATCGAAGCCGATCTCAACGCTGGATTCATAAACGAACCGGAAGCGCGTAGCCGACGTGGAAACTTGTCACGCGAGTCCGATTTTTATGGAGCCATGGATGGTGCTTCGAAGTTCGTGCGTGGTGACGCCATCGCGGGGATCATCATTCTTATCGTGGTCCTGCTTGGCGGGATTGCCGTGGGTGCGATACAGCATGGCTTGAGCTTGAGCGAAGCGCTTGATCGCTATGCGCTGTTGACCGTCGGAGATGGCCTGGTGGCACAAATTCCTGCACTGATTATTTCCACATCGGCAGGCATAATGGTGTCACGCACCTCAAGCGAGCAAGATCTCAGCCGCGAACTCCTCAGTCAGATGTTTGGCAGTCCGCAGATCTTGTATGTTGCAGCATCGGTACTTGCCCTTTTGGGGGTAATTCCGGGCACCCCCCATGTGGCTTTTCTCTTGCTGGCAAGTGCATTGGCTGCCGCAGCCTACTGGACTGAGCGGCGTTCAGCTGAATTGAATGATTACGAAGCGCCGGCGGAGGAAGCAGAGCACGAAGCACCCGAGGAACTAACCTGGGACGACATTCCACCCGTTGATGTATTGGGCCTTGAAGTTGGGTACCGGCTGATTCCGCTGCTTGATCGAGACCGAGGGGGACAAGTGCTCAATCGAATTACCGAAAGCCGGCGACGGTTTGCACTGGAGATGGGCCTCGTGATTCCACCGGTGCGAGTGCGTGACAACCTGGACCTCAAGCCCAATACCTATCGCATTTCCCTAAAAGGGGTGGAGATGGGGCGTGCTGAGGCGTATCCCGACCACCTGCTCGCGATTGAAACACCGGATACGATGGGTCGCTTGGAGGGCCGAGCGTCAGCTGATCCCTTGACCGGTGCACCTGGCGTATGGATTCCGCTCGAACAGGAAGACGATGCGAACATGCGTAGTTACCAGGTGCTGACAACTGACCAGGTCATTAGCCGGCATCTGGAAGCAACTTTTCGCACCCATGCTGGGGAATTGCTCGGGAGAGTTGAAGTCCAGGAACTACTGGACAGCATGGCGCGCGCCACGCCCGGCCTGGTAGCGGATGTCGTGCCCGGTCTGCTGCCTGTCACCAGTTTGCAAGCGCTATTGCAAAATCTGGTCAACGAAGGCGTGTCCATTCGCGATTCACGTACCATTCTTGAATGCTTGGCGGCGCGTGCGAGCAAGACACAAAACCTGGAAGACCTGACGGAAACCGTGCGAGCGGCCTTGGGTCGGGGCATTGTTGATCGCCTGTTCGAAGGCAGCGACACGCTTCAAGTCGTCAGCCTGGACGCGGAAACCGAAAATCGCCTGCTCCAGGAAATGGGTGAGGAGGGCGAAGCGTTGCTGTCTCCGGATTTGCTGGAGAGCCTAACCAAGGCTGCGGAGCACGCGTGTGCACACCAAGCCCAAGCCGGCTATGTGTGTGCACTGTTGGTATCGCCCCTGCTGCGCCCGGTTTTGTCCCGCGTCCTGCGCCGTGCCCTGCCCGGTCTGGCAGTAATTTCTTATGCAGAAATACCCGCTGACAAACGAGTCGAAACCACCTTTGAATTGAAGGCGTCATGACATGAACCTTAAACGCTTTCTTGCACGTAATGCCCGCGACGCGCTGACCCGCATTCGTCAGGAATTGGGGTCGGATGCGGTGGTAGTGACCTCGCGAGAAGTGCCGGGAGGGATCGAAATCATGGCGGCACCATACCTGGACCTGACCGAGGACGGGCCAATGGTGGCGGCCAGCCAGGATTGGGCTGCGCCGACGACGGCGGGGCTTGTGGCTGAACTCAAGGGGGTCAAACAATTAATCAAGGAGCAACTGGCGAACTTGACCTGGAGCGTGGAAAAGCGCCGCCACCCCATGCGGGTCGAGTTGCTGCGGACTCTGCTAAATGCGGGATTCAGTCCGCCTCTCGCGCGCGGTCTTGCCGCTCGCGTATCAAGCAAATTAGATTCTCATGGCATAAATAGATGGTTGCGCGCGGTTCTGATCCGCAATTTATCCGCTTGGCCAAAGCATGATTCGATGTGGGTGCGACGCGGCGTTTGGGCATTGGTCGGCCCGACCGGCGCAGGCAAGACGACCACCCTGGCAAAACTCGCTGCTCGGGCGGTTGATGCTCTTGGTGCCCATCGTGTGACGCTCATGACCTTGGACAGCTATCGGATCGGTGCGTACGAACAAACGCGGACCTATGCCGACCTGCTTGGTGTTGAGTTACTCAAGGCAGGAGCGCCAGAAGAACTGGCATCAGTGCTTGATACCGTCCGCGACAGGAAGCTGGTCTTGCTTGATACACCGGGGCTTAGTCCGAACGATGCGCGCATCGCCGGCCTTCAAAGGCAACTTGCTGCGGCGAACGTGCAGCAAGTGCTGGTCATGACGGCCGGTGTGCAGGGTCCCGTAGTGGAGAATACCCTCGCGGCGTATGGCACACAGTCCTTGGCTGGCTGCATTTTGAGCAAGCTCGATGAGGGTGGATTGATTGGCCCGGCGCTGGACGGTCTGATTCGTCATCGCCTGCCGATTGCCGGATTGGCCAGCGGTCAGCGTGTGCCGGAAGATCTCTATGTGGCGCAGCCGCAGGTGCTTATTGATCGAGCGTTGCGGGCACGGCAGTCCGAGATATTTAGAATGCATGAGGAAGATTGGCCGTTGATCGACGGCGCCGAAGCCCGGGTTGATCGGCATGGTTGATCAGGCGGACGGCTTGCGTGGTAGAGGGCGGGGGGTGCGCATCCTGTCTGTCGCGGGCCTGCCAGCGCAGACTGCAAGCGCTGATGTTGCCAAGGGCTTGATGGCCGCCTGGGCTAGCCTTGGGGCATTGCCGTTATTGATTGATGGTACCGGAAAGAGCGCGCGAACTTTGTTGGGCTGTCACCCCTTGTACGAGTGGCGCCCCGAATCTGCGATACCGTCGTTTGAGCACAGTATCCTTTCGCACGGAGGGCGGGCCGCGATCGTGGCAAGAGGTTGCCCGGCAGGCGATAGTCGGACGACCCAAGAGGCGACAAGACTTGGCTACCGGGAGATCGTCTTCGATGCCGGCGAGCTCGAGGCAGGCAATGCGCCGATTGATCCAAACAGCTCGCAAGATCTTCTTTTTCTCGCTACGCCTGACCACCGTGAGGTCATATTTGCGCTCCTCAAGGGACTA
>JBKQNQ010000342.1:0-3523 GCA_052145875.1 Thiobacillaceae bacterium | reverse complement strand
CGGGCACAGTGATTCTCACCGGCACGCCGCATGGCGTCGGCATGGCGCGCACCCCACCGCTCTGGCTCAAGCCCGGCGATACCGTGACCGTGGAAATCGAGGGCATCGGCCAATTGACGAATCCCGTGCGGTCGGAAGCGTGAGTAATCCCTGCCGCCATCTCACGCGTCTCCGGACGGAAGGAGGTTCGAATTGGTTTATCTGTATTCGCTGACGCTCTTGCTCAGTGCGTGCTTGCTGTTTGTCGTCCAACCCATGATGGGCAAGATGATCCTGCCATTTTTGGGAGGCGCGCCGGCGGTGTGGAACACGTGCCTCGTCTTTTATCAGGCGGTCCTGTTGCTGGGCTACGCGTATGCGCATTTTTCCACGCGGTGGCTGGGCGCGCGTCGCCAGGCGGTGTTCCATGTGGGCTTGATGGCGCTGCCGCTTCTGGTGCTGCCCATGCATGTCTCCGATCAAATCCTCCGGCACCTTCCCCGTTCGGACAATCCGACCCTGTGGCTGGTGGTCTGCCTCGCGACAACCGTGGGATTGCCGTTTCTGGTCGTGTCGGCGACCGCCCCGTTGTTGCAAAAGTGGTTTGCCAGCACCGAGCATCCGCACGCGCATGATGTGTATTTCCTCTATGGCGCCAGCAACATCGGCTCGATGGTCGGGCTGCTGGGCTACATTGCTTTCCTCGAACCGACCTTTCTCCTGAAACAACAGGCCTGGCTCTGGACGTTGTTCTACGGGGGGCTTGCCGTGCTGATCATCGGTTGCGCGTTGGTTCTGTGGCGCTCGCAAGCCATCGGCGGTGCTGGCGAGAATTGCGAAACACCCGTTGCGCCCGAAGAACATGCCGTTGACCGGACATCCAACCGCGCGACCGCCATAACGCTTACGCGACGGCTGCACTGGGTGTTTCTGGCCGCGGTGCCGTCGAGTTTGATGTTGGGAGTGACCATGTACCTGACGACGGACGTGGCGCCGTTCCCGCTGTTTTGGGTCCTGCCGCTCGCACTGTATCTGCTCACATTCATACTCGTCTTCGCGCGGAAGCCGGTCTATCCACCTCCCTGGATGGGCCGCGTGCTCTGCCTGCCCGCGGTGGTGCTGACCGTCACGTTTATCGTTGAGGCAACGGAACCGGCCTGGCTGTTCGTCGTCATGCATCTGCTGGTATTTTGGACGGCGGCCATGATCTGCCATGCGGATTTGGCCAGGGACCGACCGCCGGCAAAAGAGTATTTGACCGAGTTCTATCTGTGCCTGTCTTTGGGAGGAGTTCTTGGCGGACTGTTCAACGTATTGATTGCGCCGCTGGTTTTCAAGTCTGTGCTGGAATATCCACTGGCAATCATCGTCGCCTGTTCCATCCGGCCGTCCGGGGACACCTCTTCGCAACCGCCACGCTTCCGTTGGGCAGACGTGATTTGGGCGGTGGGCATTGGCGCAGCGACGATGGCATTGATCGCCATGACCCGGTCCTTTGAAGCCAATCCAGGTCACCTGAATACGCTCTGGACCTTCGGGATCCCCGCGCTCTTGTCGTATCGATTTGTGAAACAGCCGATCCGCTTCAGCCTGTGCCTGGGAGCCATGCTTGTGGCCGGTTGCCTCGGGTACGTCGGAACGCACGGACGCGTGCTGCTGACGGAGCGCAACTTCTTCGGCGTCCTGCGAGTCACCGAGGATGCCCAGGGCAAATTCCATCAGCTGGTACACGGCAACACGCTTCACGGTCGACAAAGCCTCGACCCCGCGCGCCAATCCGAGCCGCTGGCGTATTACCACACGAGCGGCCCCATCGGACGCGTGTTTGACATGTTCACTCAACTCCGTGACGAGTCCCGCACCGACGTGGCGGTCGTCGGCTTGGGAGCCGGAGCCATGGCCTGCTATGCTCGCCCCAACCAGAACTGGACATTCTACGAAATCGATCCGGCCGTCGAACGCATCGCCCGCGACACGAATTGTTTTACGTTTCTTAAGCTCAGCCTCGCCAAAAAACTTGATGTCGTTCTCGGGGACGCCCGATTGCGCCTGAAAGACGCGCCCGATCATCACTACAACCTGATTGCCGTGGATGCGTTCAGCTCCGACGCGATTCCCGTTCATTTGGCCACGCGGGAAGCGTTTCGTCTCTACCTGGACAAGCTTGCCGAGAACGGGATTCTGGCATTCCACATCACCAATCGTCGCCTCAATCTGGAACCCGTGATGGGCAATCTGGCCCATGATGCTGGCCTGGTCGCGCTGTACGACAGGGATTTGTCGCCCGGTCCCCCGGGGAAAGAATCCTCCGAATGGGTCGTCATGGCCCGGCGGAAGGAGGACCTGCAGGCGCTACCCGCAGCCCGTGAGTGGAAGCCGCTGCCGCCGGAACCAAACGCCAGAGTCTGGACGGATGATTTCTCCAACATCCTCAGCGTCCTCCGCTGGCGCTGATAGCGCCCAAAAAAACTTGACTTTGATCGTAGCCGCACCCTTTAGGGTGCGTGAAAAACAGATTACCTGCGCAGGCTAAAGCCTGCGGCTGCTGGTTTTGTTAGGGGCTCTAAGCCTGCCAGCCAATACGATCCTGACCTGCCGTAACAGAATTGGCGGCCCCAACGGGATTCGAACCCGTGTGACCTTTTTCCAATCACGGCTTCCATAAGTCCTTGCAAATACGGCATTGCATGACACGCTTGACACGGGTGAGTGTTGGCACTACTGTTGGCACTATGGCTACTCTATTCAAGCGAGCGCGATCCCCTTACTGGCAGGTTGCCTACTTCACCTCTGACGGGGCGCGCCACTACAAGTCCACCAAGTTCAAGGATAAGAAGCAGGCTCAGGAGTTCGCGGGCACGTTGGAAAAGGCAAATGGCCTCGCTGCGACGGGAAGACTGACGCCAGCGGCAGCGCGCGAGCTTGTCGCGTCAGCCGTCTCTGGCATCTACGCCGTGGCAAATCAGGAAGACATGCCACGCCAAAGCGTGCGGCAGTGGCTCACGTCTTGGCTGGACACGAAGCAGGTTGAATCACAGCCGACAACTCTCGTGCGCTACAGGGGCATCGTGGAGCGATTCCTAGCCTTCCTTGGGGCGAAGGCGGATAAGGACATCGTTTCCATCACGCCCGCCGAAGTGGGGCGCTTCCGTGATCGGATGGCGAAAGAGCTTTCCCGCAACTCCGCAAACTTGGGTGTGAAAGTGTTGCGTGCGGCTCTCAACGGCGCTGCCAAGCAGGGGCTAATCACAAGCAACCCTGCCGCTGTCGTGGACAAACTGAAAGTGCGCGGTGAGTCCAAGCGTCGGCCCTTCACAGCGGCAGAGCTTCGCCGCGTGCTGCAAGCGTGTGGTGACACCGATTGGCGCGGCATGGTGCTCTTTGGCATCTACACGGGCGCGCGTCTTGGCGACATTGCGCGGCTGACATGGCGCGCGGTGGATTTGCAGACAAAGGAAGTCGCCTTCACCACGGGCAAGACGGGACGGCGGATGATTCTCCCCCTCGCCAAGCCTTTGCGTGACTACCTCGAAAGCCTGCCGTC
>JBKQNQ010000341.1:0-13844 GCA_052145875.1 Thiobacillaceae bacterium | reverse complement strand
TTCAAGATTCCGCCGCTCAGGACCTTCCCCTACGATGACCACGCTTACGGGCAAACCATCGACGGCTTGGAGCAGCAGGTCAAATCCCTTCGCTTCAACCAGTCGGCCCACTCCGCATACAACCGGTTGTTCGAGAGGGAGATTGAACTCGGCCTTTAAATTCAGTGTCTCGAATTGGGGTGGAAGGATGCCGTTATACACCACGGTGGTCTTGTCCTTAGGCAATCCGACCGCCAGGTGCTTGCTTACGGTAATGATATGGTTCACCCCGAGAAACATTCTCCGATTGCGCTTGATGTTATGTAGGGTCGCCACCACGGGGCACGGCAGCCAACGACGTATCGTACTGATCAAAGCGGTTGCCTTGCTTGCCTGCGCATGGATGACGTCGCATTTGCATTGGCGCAATGCGTACAGCAGTTTGAAGATCAGGTAGGGATTGTGGCGGCTTGATCCGAAGTTGATCGCTTTTCTTGCAAGATTGTCCGGGAGCGTCGCGAGGTAGCGTTCATCGCCAAACACTAAGACGTCATGGCCTTGGCGCTGCAATTCGCCACTCAATTCACGCACATGCTTTTCCAGTCCACCTTCGCCACGACTGGCAATGATCTGGCAAATTTTCATCGGTCAATGAAGGCTAACATGCGCTTAGCGGTTGGGAAACACAGGTCTCATAACGATGTTGACAGGCGGCGATAGGAACGCAATGCAAGCCGAGCAGCGCCATCATTATATAAGATGAGTGAATCAGCCGTGATCGATCGGGCTGATACGTCCCCGCAATGCCTCAGTCCCAACAGCACAATTCTAAACAAAGCCCTCCGCATCGTGGCCGCATTAACGCTGCAACTGCGCACCCATTTTGTTGACCGACGTGTCGCAGATTGCCCGTTCCGGTCGCTGAAAAAAGCAGAGTCATGGCGGCGTAATGTAGCCTTGTGGCGGCACGCCCGCTATGATTCTTGGCAATGATGCCAGTGGGCGCAACCGGGGCGGGCTTCATGACTGTGGCAATATCCGAGATGCGATGAGCCGCTTGATGTCGCGTTGCGCGTACCCCGGTGCAAACGTCATCAGACTGGCTATAAGCTTCGGCGTGGCATGAGACTCAATCCCGGATGGCTCCCGCTTAGCGGAAAATCCAATAAGCTTAGCGAACAACGCGCGTGATGGTCCGGCTTGCGCCGTCGCCGTGGACGTTTGGGCGCGGCGATCGGACGGGCGTGCGAAGCAGTGTCGGGTGCGTTTGGGATGTCGTGCTGGGATCCGGGCCATGGGATTGGGGCGTTGCCGGGTGAATGGCAATTACGAAAAGAACGGGCGATCGGGAGGAGTTCAATAATTGCGCGCGATGTGGTGGTTGGCGATGAAGATGCTTCTGCACCAGAAGGTGCGCCTCCTCATCACCCTCATTGGCATTACCATATCAGCCGTGCTGGCGTTGGTTGAGGTGGCGATCTATCTTGGCATGATGGGCAACGCTACGTCGGTCATCCGACATACGCCCGGCGATATTTGGGTGACCTCCAAGAACGTGCAATCGTTTGACTTTGCGCTGCCGTTTCCGGCGCAGCGCATTGATACGGTTCGCGGACTGCGAGAGGTGAAATGGGCGGAAAAGATTCTGCTCAATTACGGTTTTATCAAGCTGGCCAACGGCGGACGTGAGCAGGTCCAGTTTATTGGCTATAACCCGGATACCGGTGTGGGGGGGCCGTGGAATCTTATTACGGGCAGTTCAACCGATGTAAAGGGCGGCCGCTACATGATCATGGACAAGACGTCGGAGCAGCGCCTCGGGCGTTTGGAGCCCGGGAGTCTGTGGGAGGTTACGTTCATCAGGGAGCATCCGTTCAAGCTGGTGGGCTTGTCCGAAGGGATCAAGAGTTTCACCACCATTCCTCTGATATTTCTGTCGTATAACGAAATGGATCGCATGTTCGGTGAGGCTGGGTGGTCAGACCTCACATGCTACATCGTTGCCAAGCTCAAAGATCCCGCTGACCAGGATGCCGTTGTCCGGTACCTGCGGGAGAAGTTCAAGGACAATGACGTCTTCACTAAGGACGAGTTCATCCGAAAAACCGTGATCTATTGGACGGTGGAGACCGGGATGGGCATGGCCTTTTTTATCACGGCAGCGCTCGCCCTGATCATTGGGGGCACCATCGTCGGCCAGACCATCTACGCCAGTACCCTTGAGCACCTGCGCGAATATGGGACCCTCAAGGCCATGGGTGCCCGCAACCAGGAGATTGATCAGGCGATCTTTGCGCAGGCCGGAATCAGTGCAGTTGGCGGGTATTTGATCGGGGCGCTGCTGGTGCTCGTCATGCGGGGCGGCATCGAGGGTGCGGGCGTGCCACTGTACCTCAGCCCCACTTTGTTTGCGGGGCTGTTCATCGCCATCTTCATGATGTGTTTGGGGGCGGCCTACTTTTCCGTGGCCAAGGTCCATCGCCTTGACCCTGTCACGGTGTTCAAGGCCTGAATATGAGTTCCACGCCGATCCTCGAAACGCACCAGGTAAGCAAGATCTATGGCGCGGGTGGGACTCGGGTCGTGGCCGTTGATGCGGTAAGCCTGAGCCTAAGCCTTGGGGAAGTACTGCTCATCATGGGACCTTCAGGATCGGGCAAGACCACGCTCCTGTCCATGATGGGTTGTATCCTTCGCCCGACCACTGGGAAAATCTATGTACGGGGGCAGGAGGTGAGCGGCCTTTCTGAGGCCAAGTTGCCTGACATCCGCCGACACTATATCGGATTCGTGTTTCAGTCGTTCAACTTGTTTCCATCGCTTACCACGCGAGAGAATGTGGAGGTGATACTGAGGCTCAAGGATGGTGCCGTGCATCATCTCCATGACCGTTCTACCCAACTGCTTGAGTTAGTCGGGCTCGCCAAGCGAGCGGATCTTTACCCCGAAGACTTGAGTGGCGGCGAGAAGCAACGCACCGCGCTTGCGCGTGCCTTGGCGGGTGACCCGCCTATTCTCTTGGCCGATGAGCCCACTGCCAATCTGGATTCTCATACAGGCCAGGAGGTGCTCGCGATGCTTCGTGGTTTGGCGGAACGATCGAATAAGGCTATCGCCATCGTCAGCCACGATCCCAAGGCCGAGGCCCAGGCACATCGGGTGGTGGTACTCGAAGACGGTAGAATCAAGTAATGAAGAAGTCTGTTCTTGGGCCATTGTTGCTGTTGCTCATTGCCATCGGTTTGGCCGTGACCTTTCAAATTGAGAATCGCTCATCCCGAGGCCCGAGCGCTCCCGCCTTGATGCCACGCTTTGTGGCAGCGGAGGGAAAGGTGGAGACGATGCCTGGCTATGACATCAATATTGGCACGGGCGAATTGAATGGGAAGGTGGCGCGGATCCTCGTACAGGAAGGGGATACCGTCACTCGCGGACAACTGGTGGCAGTCCTCGAAAACAGTGACCGGGCTGCTGACGTGGAAGCGGGGAGGCGGGAGCTGGCGGTGTCACAGAGCCGTCTCAGGGAAGTCCTCTCCGGTTCACGGCGCGAAGAAATTCAACAGGCTGCCGCGGTCCTGAACGGTGCCATTGCAGGCCAGCAGGAGGCCGAGCGATTGTACCTGCGTTATAAGGACCTGCGCGCCCAGGGAATGGTGTCGCCCGCCGCGCTCGACGAGCGCGAACGGAATATGAAGGAGGCACGGGCCCGAGTCGATGGAGCCAAGCAGCAGAAGCTGCTCCTCGAACGGGGACCCAGGCCGGAAACGATCTCGCTCAGTCGTGCCGAAGTTGCTTTGGCGAAGGCAGAGCTCGAACGCCGTCGCCAGCTGCTCGACAAGACCCTGATTCGTGCTCCCATCGCTGGCAGGGTCATCAAACGCTATCTGGACGAGGGAGAGGGCGTAACGCCGGAGATCCCTATCCTGGCGGTTGCGGACATGAGCCACATCTGGGTCAACGCAGAAGTCGACGAGACCGATGTGGGTCGGATAGCAGTCGCGGACCCGGTGGACATCAGTTCAAGTGCTTATCCCGGAAGAGTCTTCAACGGGAAGATCCGTCAGATTGCCGACTACGCGGGGGAACGACGCGTCAAGCCTAACGACCCGGCTGTCAATCTCGGCTTGAAAGTGGTGCAGGTCAAGGTTGGATTGGATGAGGCGGTTCCCTTTAGGCTCGGGATGACGGTGGACGTGAAGATTACGCCCCGTTGACGCGCTTATCGGAATGATCTTCGCCCGTTATTTTTGGGAAGGATCGACCCGCATCTCGCGAATCACTCGTAATTAATGGTTATTGCCAAGGTTAAGTGATCCGGTGGCTACCGGGTAATGGTCAGGAAAGGAGCAAGCGGGCCATCGTGCGCCGGTCTTCGCTGTGCGACGTGGCTTCGGCCGCGGTGCAACGTGCATGTGCCGTGACGCTCGGGTGCATGACGATGGGGGCACAACGCTCGCCAAGACACGCAGTTGCAAGGGTTACTTCAAAATTTCTTCGGACTCACCTGTGCCTGTTGCGGTGTCATTCCCGGGGCAAATGCTACTAAGAAGCGGCGGGGCAACGATTTGTGGGTCAGGATTGTTCGGGAAAGCAGTGAGCCTAATCACCTAACATTCCGAGGGGGGTCGAGTCGCTGCAACGCTGGAGAAACCAGGGTTCCAAGACTGTCGACATTTCCTGACCGGGTGCGCGACAACCCGCTCCACGGGTGTCGGAGCCGCGAAGCATCCCGTGGAACCAGGACCAAGAGGAGTAGGCAGCGAACGAGGTCCGAAAGGTGCTGCAGCCATCCGTGAGGAAACGTCTTGGCCATTGCAGCACCGGGGAGTCGATCCTGTCGCGCAGGCTCGCTCGCCTGAGTCCAAGGGTTGACTCTAACCTCGGGTGAACCGAGTGTAGCACTCGGCCGAGGCGTGGTTTCGAGCGTTGGAAGCGGCCCGCTTGCTGCCCCTCCCGCGCCTCTTGGATCCCGCAGTGTGTTAGTAGCGGCGTCCACCGCCACCGCCACCACCCCCACCACCAAATCCACCGCCCCCGCCGCCGCCGTATCCGCCCCCGCGTTTTCCACCCCCGCCGAAGCCACCGCGACCCCCTCCGCCGCCACCTGCTTCCTTGGGGCGGGCCTCGTTAACGGTGAGGGCACGGCCCCCCATGTCTTTGCCATTGAGGGCAGAAATGGCAGCTTGCGCTTCTTGATCACTTCCCATCTCAACAAAGCCAAATCCCTTCGACTGCCCAGTTGAACGATCCGTGATTACCTCGGCAGATTGCACTTTCCCATGTGCCGAGAACATTTGTTCCAAGTCATTGTTTTTGATGTCGTAACTCAGATTGCCGACGTATAACTTTTTTCCCATATCAGGAGCTCCTCAGAAAGCCGTCAATATCGTCACGCCCCCAATGGGCTGTGTACTCATACGGCATAAATGGTGTACTGCAGATGCAATGAGGCGTCGCTCCAAGTTCTCAGGGACCCCTGTGCTTGGGGGCGACGGTTCGAAAGAGAGTCCTCACTTTGACTACTATAACTTTTAATTGGGGTTCTTGCCGAAAACTTCCCCAGGAGCTGTGCAGTATTTTGCTTGGAATCAAGACCGTTCCTGGAAGTTGCCAATCACTAACGAATCGCATTCCCGCAGGAATTGCGACCCCTATCAAAAAGGCAACCCAAGCCCGGGTGCTGCATCGTGGATTGCCCGCCGGAAGTCGGCCTTGATTTGCTCCAGCGCGACTTCATTGTCAGCTTCGAAGCGTAGCACGATAACGGGCGTGGTGTTAGAGGGTCGGGCAAGGCCGAAGCCAGCCGCATATTCGACTCGAAGGCCATCGATCGTAATGACCTCTCTGGCGTCCGGGAATTTGGCAGTTCTCTGAAGTTTTTCCATCAACGCGTAATTCTCGCCTTCGGCCATCTTAATCTGAAGCTCGGGCGTGTTGACGGTATCCGGCAACCCTTTAAGCGTGGCATTCGGGTCCAATTGTTTACTCAGGTATTCCAGCATCCGTGCTCCCGCGTAGAGCCCATCATCGAACCCGTACCAGCGCTCCTTAAAGAAAATATGACCGGACATTTCGCCTGCAAGTTGCGCGCCGCTTTCCTTCATTTTGGCCTTGATGAAACTATGACCGGTCTTCCAAAGCGTGGGTTTGCCGCCGCGCTGGCGAATCCAGTCAAACAGGTTGCGGGTGGATTTCACGTCGAAGATGATTTCGGCACCGGGGTTGCGCGAGAGCACATCCGCTGCAAACAGCATCAGCTGCCGGTCAGGAAAGATAATGGTGCCATCTTGGGTGACGACGCCCAGTCGGTCGCCGTCGCCGTCGAATGCAAAACCCAGCTCGGCATCGGAAGTTTTCAGGCGCCGGATCAAGTCTTCCAGATTCTCCGGCACAGATGGGTCCGGATGATGGTTGGGGAAATTCCCGTCCACCTCGCAATACATTTCCTCGACCGTGCACCCCAGCCGGCGATACAACTCAGGCGCAAACGCGCCAGGTACGCCATTGCCACAATCGACGATGATCTTCATGGGCCGCGTGAGCTTAATGTCGCTGGCGATGCGGTTAAGGTAGGCAGGCGCGATGTCGTGCGTTTTATAGCTGCCCTGGCCCGTGGTGAGCTTGTTGTGTTCGAGACGTACGCGCAGCTGTCCGATGGCCTCACCCGAAAGGGTCTCGCCGCCCAGCACCATCTTCAGACCGTTATAGTCTGGAGGGTTATGCGACCCAGTAACCATGACAGCGGAATTGGTTTCGAGCTCGTAGGCAGCAAAGTAGGCCATTGGAGTGGCCACCATGCCCACGTCGATCACATCGATGCCAGCCTTCTGGATCCCACGCGCCAGCGCCGCCGCGAGTTCGGGTCCCGACACGCGTCCATCACGGCCGATGCAGATCGCCGTCTGGCCCCGTTGCTTGGCCTCACTACCGATTGCCTGGCCAATCGCTTCGACGATTTCTGCGGTGAGGGTCTTGCCGACGATCCCGCGAATATCATAGGCCTTAAAGATTTCCTTAGGAATGTTCATTGCTTGAGTCGATCGTGGGATAAATGTTGCTGATTATAGCGGCCTTGAGTCAAAGCCCATATTTCCTGTCGCTGCCGCGAACGTGTTCCTCTGCGGTTCAGATCATCGCATTTCGAACGCCGCCACCTGAGTTGCTGGAGCGTTTGTGCAAAGCCGAGACACCCAGATAATGCGGGGAGTCACGCCGCTTGGACATGCCCTGCATTGGAATCCGCGGCAAAGGGCTGGACAAGGAGAGGAGAATAAAATAGGATAATAAAGTCTATTATTAAACGGGCCGTTTGATTCTTTTTGGACTGCCCGCTCATTAAGCTGCCATGGATCTGAAGTTACTTGCCAAGTACAGCCAGCCTGGCCCGCGCTATACGTCGTATCCGCCGGCGCCGCATTTTAGTGAGACGTTTGGCCCCGCATATTGGCAGGATGAACTGATTCAGAGCCAGGACGCGACGCGCCCCATCTCCCTGTATTTGCATATCCCGTTTTGCGACACGCTCTGCTATTACTGTGGGTGCAATATGGTGGCGACGGCGAACTATGCGAAGGCAGAGCAGTACCTGGCCTATCTTATGGCAGAGATTGACCGGGTTGCAGCGCTGACCGACCGTGGACGTGAGGTGGCGCAGATGCACTGGGGCGGAGGCACGCCGACCTATCTCCATCCAAATGATATTCGTCGGCTCGCGACACATATCCACAAGCGCTTTCACTTTGCGCCCGACGCAGAAGTTGGGGTGGAGGTCGATCCGCGTGGACTGACTCAAGATCATGTAATCGCCCTGCGAGAGAGCGGGTTCAACCGCGCCAGCCTGGGCGTGCAGGACTTGGACGAAACCGTGCAAAAATCGGTCAATCGGGTGCAGTCGCTCGCACTGATTGAAGAGGTGTATGGCTGGTTTCGCCATGGAGGGTTTGAGAGCATCAACCTGGATCTGATGACCGGTTTACCACATCAAACCTTAGAAACCTACCGGGTCACGCTGGCTGAGATCATTCGACTCAATCCAGATCGTTTGGCCATTTTCGGCTACGCGCACGTGCCGTGGCTCAAGAAGCACCAGAAGCTGATTCTGGAGTCCGACTTGCCCAATTTCGAAGCCCGCATGGCGATGCAGGAATTCATTCTGGAAACGCTCGAGGGCGTGGGGTATGTGCATATCGGCATGGATCATTTCGCCAAGCCGGCTGACTCGCTGGTGGAGGCGCAGCGTAATAAGTCCCTCTGGCGCAATTTTCAGGGGTATACCACGCACCGCAACGTGGACATTTACGCCTTTGGAGCGTCCGCGATCAGTCAGACGGAGACGACTTACGCACAAAATGAAAAGCGCGTGGCAACGTATCAGAGCAAGATTGACCGCGGCGAGCTTGCCACGGAAAGAGGCTATCGCCTGAGTCGTGATGATCGCATTCGCCGCGATGTGATTACCGAGCTCATGTGCGACCTAGAACTGACCAAGGATACGATAGCCCGCCGTTGGAGCATCGATTTTGACACGTATTTTGCTGACAGCCTGAAAGCGATGGTGCCACTTGAACAAGATGGACTGGTCAAGGCAAGCAAAGCGGTCATTCAGGTGAAGCCGTTGGGTCGTTTGTTCCTGCGCAACATCGCCATGTGCTTCGATGCCTACTTGAAGAAGAAGGGTGACCAGGTCGGAGCGCGGTACTCAAAGACTGCATAGACGCGCTTGAAAACCGAGCGCGGGCGTGATGCGGTAGCAATCCGACGCGCGTCCCTGTCCCCCGGGGTCCTCCAGCGGGCCGCTGTTTCATGCGGGCAGACGCACCACGAAGCTTCACGCGATCCATCCAAAACGACACGCTACGGCAGCTCCGGGTCAAATCGGCCTACATGTGGCCGGAACGGGGAATGGTTTGCGGTCCCGCGCCCAATCGGGCTGGCTGAATGCGACGCGGATATCCTTGTGCGAGCGCGAGCAACCCATCCGCGCGCGGGGCCGCCCAAGCGGCGCGCACGTTGAGGTTCAAGGGCGCCTCGGGCGAGGCATCAACGGGACCGATTAGCGAAGCACACCCGCCAGGACGGCGTCTTCTTCCCGACTGAGGCTGGATAGGGCCGCTGCGACGTCACCTTGGGCCATTTGCGCAAATAACTGGGTGTTAAAGCGCATGACATAGACTTTGCCGTCCAAGCCTTCATACACGCTGTAGCGGCAGTTGATGCCACTGGGGGGCAAATTCGCCGCTTGCTCGGCTTTGAGCACGCCCTCCACGAAAGGCTGGGGGCACATGCCGATGATCTTCATAGGCTTGGCCTCCTTGTGACCGGACTTGCGCATCGCATCTTGAACGTCCATGATTCCGGCAATCTTCCATCCGCGCGTCAGTGCATTTCGCTGTAACGCCGACACCGTCTCATCAAAGCCCAGTTTGCTTTGCTTCTCCAGCATCATGGCGAGCATCAGCTTGCGTTGCGCGGCGGCCATTTGTTCCATCGAGGCCTGTACATCGCTTGGGCTTGCGGGTGGGGCTGCGAATGATGGGAGGCTCAACAGGATTGCGCCGGCAACGGCTAGAAATTTCAGATTCATTATGTGCTTTCCTCGTTAGTGGCTTCGATGATCGCCGGCGGCTCCGTCAATCAATTTGTAATAGGTACCGCAATACGGGCATAGGGCTTCGCCCGTCTTTTCAATCGGCAGGTAGATTCTGGGATGGGCGTTCCACGTGGCATCTTGTGGAAGCGGGCAATGCAGCGGCAAGTCGCTGCTGCTCAATTCCATGACCCGTTGAGTGTGCATCTGGCCGGTTGTCTCGGTCATCGTGGTGTGCCCCTATTCGTTAACATAAGTCAACCAGTCCGCGTGTTTGGTGTCCCTACCGGTCACGCAGGAGAAATAGCGATTCTGCAATCTTGCGGTGACCAGGCCGCGATCACCATTGCCGATGGCACGATTATCCAGTTCGCGAATTGGCGTAACTTCTGCTGCCGTTCCGGTAAAGAAGGCCTCGTCGGCCGAATAGACTTCGTCGCGCGTGATGCGTTTCTCGATTACCGGGATGCCTTCATCCGCAGCCAGTTGAATGATGGTGTCTCGGGTAATTCCTTCGAGCGCAGAGGTTAGGTCAGGCGTATAGAGCTTACCGTTACGCACGATAAAGATATTTTCTCCTGAACCTTCTGAAACGAAGCCGTCCACATCGAGTAACAAGGCTTCCTGATAACCGTCCTGCTCGGCTTCCCGGTGGGCAAGGATCGAGTTCATGTAATTGCCGTTGGCCTTCGCCTTGCACATGGTGATATTAACGTGGTGTCGGCTGAACGACGAGACCTTGACCCGGATTCCATGGTCAAGCGCTTCCTGTCCCAGATACGCGCCCCAGGTCCATGCTGCAACGATGACGTGAGTCGAAAGCGTCTTGGCGGAAATCCCCATGGCTTCCGCGCCGTAAAACGCCATCGGTCGCAGATAGGCGGACTCAAGCTTGTTCTCGCGCACCGCCGCGCACTGGGCTTCGTTTATTGCTTCCCTGGCAAAGGGGAGTTTCATGCCCAGGATATGAGCGGAGCGAAACAGCCGCTCGGTGTGATCCTGAAGGCGAAAAATGGCGGTACCGTTGTCGGTCTTGTAGGCCCGTACCCCTTCAAACACGCCCATACCATAGTGAAGGGTGTGTGTCAGAACATGGGTCGTGGCATCGCGCCAGTTCACCATTTTGCCGTCGTACCATATCAGGCCATCGCGATCGGCCATGGACATAATTGAACTCCAGAATAGATCCCAGTTAGCCACATTTTACCGTATTGGCCGCGTTGCTCGGCTAAACTGTGACGATGGCAAAAATCATTTTTCTCGCGGCGCTGGTTGTTTCATCCGCAGCGCTTGCCGGGGAGGCTTCCCTTCCCACTTCGTTTGATTACTACCTCCTTTCCCTTTCGCTTGAGCCGGCATTTTGCGACGAGCACATTCAAAGCCGGGGGGCATCGCGCGAGTGCAGGCAGCTTACGGAAGCACAGTATCGCGCGCAGCCGCTTACTCTGCATGGTCTATGGCCAAGTCGGCGAGATCGCCACGCCCCCGTTTGGTGCGGCACGGATCGCCAGGAGGGGGGTGATTTTTGCGGCAAGGACCGCGTGCCGCTGTCATTGCGCACGCAGCAGCGTCTAGCGAAAATCATGCCGGGGACATCGGACTGCCTGGACCGCTATGAATGGGCCAAACACGGGAGCTGCTCGGGACTTAAGGCGGAGGCCTACTTCAGTCGAGCGATTGACCTCGTGAACTGGGCGAATCGCGCGATGGGATCCGAGATTTCAGAGGCCACTGGAAACGAGATTTCGCTCGAGCGATTGCGTACTGGACTGAGTCGGGTGGATCCCGCGCTCGCGGCGGCCACGGTGTTTGAATGCCACTTACCGCATCGTGGCGCAAGCCCTGTATTGAGCGAGGTTAGGATCTATTTTGCGCGAGACCCGGTGACCGGTGAGCCCGATGGCCCATTGCCACTGCGCGCTGTGGGACATTGGCAATACAATCCCGGGTGTCGTGTCGGACGCGCTTACCTCGACCGGCCCTAAGTGGATATCCATCTGGAGTTGATATGGGCAAAATAAGCTTTGTTGTGACAGCGCTCCTCGTGGCCGGAATCGGTGTCACGAGCCAGTTCGCACGTGCAGCGACGGACCCGTGTAACGCCGCCTTATCTCGATTCGATTATCCGGCAGCGATGGCGGCCGCCTGGCGTGGATTGGATGCCAATCCCAATGATGGGGGACAATTAATCTGTCTTGGTCGCGCGCAATATGAAACGGGCGATTTTCGCACCGCATTGACCAGCCTGACTCAAGCAAGCAAGACCGAATTAGCTCCAACCCAGCGGGTATTATTGCAGAACTGGTTTGGGGTGACATTGCGCCGCCTGGGGCGCAGAGAAGAGGCTTGGCAAGCGCAGTTGGCTGGATTGGCGCTCGCGCGACAAATCAATGACACGCCCGGCTTGGCAACGGCGTTGCATAACTCTGCCGGCATGCTTTATGACCAAGGATATGCCGATCAGGCGATTCAGACGTACTTGGCTTCGCTAGCAATAAATCCGGATGCGGCAGAGCGCTCAGCATCGCTTAACAACATTGGCCTGATTCTGCAAAGTCGAGGCGACTTGCAGGGTGCGGAGCAGGCGCTGACGGAAGCCATCGCGATCAACCGCGCCGGCGGTCAGTTTCACCATCTGGGCAAGCATTTGATGAACCTGGGGAACTTGCGTCGCTTGCAGCATCGCTATGGCGAAGCCGCTGCTTTGATCGATGAAGGGAATGCACTGGAAGAAAAAGCGGGGGACCGATATTGGCGCGCGGTGGCGCACCGCTATCGTGGCTGGCTTGCGCGTGATCAAGGAAACGTTTCGTTGGCCTTGACCGAACTGGATAAAGCGGACAGGCTGTACCTCGAAGCCGGGTCGCCGCTGGAAGCCGCGCAGACCGAGGGGGAGAAAGCACAGCTGGGGCGCTGAGTTCACGCGCGTTGGGGCCCCTGCAAATGGTGAGCAAAGGCCTCGTGTTAACGAGTAACACAACCTGAACGGGGGCCATGCCGCTGGGTCTTGGCAACAGGCGGGTGCGGGCTCATCACGCAATTACGGTAGGGGGTAACCCGATGGCACTGATGGATCTTTCTCCGCAGCGGCTCGATTGGCATGTGTAGCTTCGCCCCGGCGTCCTCCCCGCTCACCCCGCCCCAGCCTTTGATTGCGGCTGTCCGACGTGTGCTTCGTCCGCTGGTGCGTTTACTGCTGTCTTACAGTGTGACGTATCCCCATTTCGCTGCGCTCCTCAAGGCGGCTTATGTTGACGTTGCATTGCAGGGCTTTGCATTAGAGGGCAAAGCACAGAGCGATAGCCGCATTACCCTCCTGACGGGCATACACCGCCAGGACGTGAAGCGACTCAGGGCAGAGCTCGAATTCGATGCGTGGCCGTCACCGACGGCGTCGCTCGGAGCCCAACTGGTTGGGAAGTGGTTGGGCCAACCCCAGTACCTGGATTCCACGGGGCAGCCTAAGCCGCTCGCCCGCCACGCAAGCGAAGGGGGCGACCTATCCTTCGAGCGCCTGGTTCAGTCCATCAGCAAGGATTTTCGACCCCGAGTTGTCCTCGATGAATGGCTGCGGCGGGGTATCGCGAATCTGAACAAGGACGGGCATGTTGAACTTGTCGGTCACGCCTTCACTCCCTCTGAGGCCCAGGCGGAAGACTTGTTCCGCTTCGGGACGCGCATTCATGACCACTTGGCCGCGAGTACGCACAACATTCTGCTTAATTCGCATCCGCCCATGCTCGATCGGGCCATGTCTTACGAGGGTCTCAGCGCCGATTCCGCGCTTAGGCTGGAGTCCGAAGCCCGGATGCTCGCGACCCGGGCAATGGAGCAGCTGGAGGCAGCCGCGAGGACCTTACGGGAAGCGGATGCAGGCCGGGACGATGCGACGTATCGGGTCAGTTTTGGTGCGTATTTTTATCAGGGTGAGGAAGTGACGCGCAGGGACTTGGCCCCTCAGATCTAAACCTCGACCCGTCTTTCGGCGGATGGGCCGGCCTCCAGCTGCATCTTGTGCGGGAGTGGCACGCCATCACAACGGGTAGGCTGGCACCGCAATGATCCAATCGATTCAGATCGGGGCACGCGGAGCTTACGTCTGCCACGCGCGCAGATGATCGCTTTTTTCTAGCTGGGTGGACCGGTCCCCAATGTACTAAGGGGCCAGGCGGTTATTTCCCAGGTACGGCGTTGGGATTGATGCTGATGCCTTTGGCTTTAAGCGCGTTCACCACCTGGGCGGCATTGGCATTGCCCTGCTGCGCCAGATGCGCGGTTC
>JBKQNQ010000340.1:0-4061 GCA_052145875.1 Thiobacillaceae bacterium | reverse complement strand
AATTTCCATATTGCCCCGCGCAGCAGCGGTATATTGTTCGATCTTGCCAAAGGTGTACAAGGGCTTGATCAGCGCGAAGTCAAGGTGCTCCCAATCAGACACGCCATGCAACGTGGCACCGTCCGTGCGAAGCGCGCAGGGGGGCGCACAGGTTATGGCCCCATTCTGATAAAAGCCACCATTAACTTCTGGTGCGAGACCAACGAACGCATTGGCATCGACGCGCCAGCCTGCGTTGGCCTTGACCTCTTCAATTAATCCACGCGCGGCTTCGACCACTTGTTCCCGCTCCTTGATGCGGGGATCAGCCGCCAAGCTCATTTCGACGGCCTGCTGCAAGGTTACTGTCATCGCGCGGGCATAACTGCCTTGAGCTAGGAGGCCCGCCACGACGCAGGCCAGCGCCAATCTAGTGGGTTTCATTTTTTGCTCCATCTTGAGCCTTGTTATACAAAAACTGCCCGATAAGGTTCTCCAGCACGACCGCAGACTGGGTAATCTGGATTTTGTCGCCGGCCTTCAAGTTTACGCTATCCCCCCCGGGCTGCAGCGCAATGTACTGCTCACCCAGCAGACCGGAGGTCATGATGGAGGCAGAGGTATCCTTCGGAAACCGATATTGCTTATTGAGTCTTAGCATAACCGCGGCCTGATAATTCTTACTATCGAAGCCGATTTCCGCGACCCGGCCAACCACAACACCCGCACTTTTCACCGGGGCGCGCGCCTTCAGCCCTCCAATATTGTCAAAATCGGCTGAAACTTCATAGGTATCTGTGCTGCTCAGCGTGTTCATGCTGCCCACCTTGAGCGCTAAGAACATTAACGCGCCGATGCCCGCAACGACGAACAATCCTACCCAGAAATCCACCATTACCCGGTTCATCTATTTCAATCCCCGAAACATAAAAGCAGTCAAAATGAAATCCAGCGCCAGAATCGCGAGACTCGACGTCACGACGGTGCGCGTCGTCGCTCCGGAAACCCCTTCGGCGGTGGGCGGTGCATCGTAGCCTTCAAATAAGGCAATGGCAGTTACCGCGACGCCAAACACGATACTCTTGATAATTCCATTCATGATGTCGAGGTGGAAATCTACCGCCGCTTGCATCTGCGACCAGAAACTCCCTTCGTCCACGCCAATCAATACGACGCCAACCAAGTACCCGCCGATAATCCCCACCGCGGAAAACATTGCCGCAAGCAAGGGCATGGAGACCACGCCTGCCCAGAACCGGGGGGCGACGACACGCGCAATTGGATCGACGGCCATCATCTCCATGGCCGTGAGTTGCTCAGTCGCCTTCATCAGGCCGATTTCTGCGGTGATGGCGGATCCAGCCCGACTGGCAAAAAGCAGCGCGGCGACCACCGGCCCGAGTTCCCGGACCAGCGACAAAGCCACGAGGATGCCTAATGCTTCTTCCGATCCATAAGTTTGTAGGGTTTCGTAACCCTGCAACCCAAGCACCATGCCAACGAACAATCCTGATACCAAGATGATGATGAGCGACAAGACGCCCGTAAAATAGATTTCCCGTATGGTGAGACCGAAGCGGGTAAACGCGGTACCGGAGTGCAGCAAGATTGCGAAGAAGAACCGGGTGGCATAGCCGATTTGCCAGACCCCTTCCACGGTTTGCCGACCGATGCTCGATATACCCGCAAACAAGGCCTTAAACACGCGGGGCCTCCAACTTCAGATCCTCGGCATACGGCCGCGCGGGATAATGAAACGGCACGGGTCCGTCGGGTTCCCCGTGAACAAACTGGTGTACAAAGGGAAGCCCTGAAGAGCGGATTTCTTCCACCGTCCCGTGTGCCTCGATCACGCCTTCTGAGACGAAGTAAACATAATCCACGATTTTTAGCGACTCTTGGACGTCATGGGTGACGACCAACGAGGTTAGCCCCAAGGTGTCGGTCAAGTGTCGAATCAGGTTGCCGGTTACGCCCAAGGAGATTGGATCCAGCCCCGCGAAAGGCTCATCGTACATAATCAGCATCGGGTCAAGTGCAATTGCCCGCGCCAGAGCAACACGCCGGGCCATCCCGCCGGAAAGCTCCGCGGGCATAAGATTCGCTGCACCACGAAGTCCAACAGCGTGGAGTTTCATTAGGACCAGATCGCGGATGATGTCTTCAGGCAGATTAGTGTGTTCACGCAACTGAAACGCAACGTTGTCGAAAACCGACATATCCGTAAACAGGGCGCCAAACTGAAACAGCATGCCCATCTTGCGGCGCAAGCGGTAGAGGCCGTCCTGACTGAGCTCACTTACC
Source organism: Thiobacillaceae bacterium (assembly GCA_052145875.1). Taxonomy (GTDB): domain Bacteria; phylum Pseudomonadota; class Gammaproteobacteria; order Burkholderiales; family Thiobacillaceae; genus DASQBT01. The sequence continues at coordinate 1,778 of JBKQNQ010000340.1, read as the reverse complement.
ACCTCGCCTGCCACGCGCACCGTTCCCTCGTTGGGCTCTAGCTCGCCACCGATTAGCCTAAGCAACGTCGTCTTGCCACAGCCGCTGCTACCCATGATGGCGAGGACCTGGCCGCGTCGCGCGGTCAAGTTAATCCCCTTAAGCACTGGCCGGTCACCGTAACCGAACGAGAGCTTATCAACTTGGACGAGAATGTCGTCACTCAAGATCAGGCTCCTGCGGATCCGTTCCCGGAGGTTCCCCGACGCAAATTGGCGAAAGGGCCGTCTCAAGCATGCGACATAAAACACGCCAGCGCCGGGGGTCGCTCGCCCGGCGCCCCAGCTTCGCCTTATATGGGGGAATAGGGTTCATGGTAGATTCGTTCGACAATTCCCGAGAATTGGATTTCATTTTTTGCGATTTTACTTCATCCGTTCAATATCCCATCAATTCCACCAACGAGCGCACCGCCTCCATTGCGGGCAAACAGCCTTCCCGACTCAACAAATAAAGCTCGTGCCCGTGGTCGGCGGCACGCTGAATTTCCTGTCTAAGCGCACGTAAATCTGGCTTTGGCGGAAACCAGAGCAGGTGGACGTGCGGGTTCGCTGCACTTTCCACGAGCGCGCGGGGCCCTAGTGCCTGAAGGAAGCCTGCCCCAAGTTGCGTTGAAGAATTCGAAGCCTGAAGGATAAAGCGAAAGTTCACCAACGTATCTGTCAGCCAGGTCCCGGCGTCCGTCTCAGATAAAGTTTGCCAGTCCGCGTTGGGCACGTACACGCAGCGAAACTGCGTGTTGTAAAAAGACAACTGCCATTCGGCCGGCAGTTCCTCTGGATAGAACACCCCTAACCACTGGGCATGCTGCCAACGCAATGCCCCAACGAGAATGCGATACTGTGCTGGCGTGTCCATGTAATTGAATATAATACCCTTAAATTCTGGCGACGCCTTACAGTGGGGGCCGGCGCCGTGCCGCCCCTGCAACAACTGGCCTTAAATCGTACCGCCATCGATGGCGAAAATCTGTTGTTTTTTGTTGAACAGCTTATTAAAATATTAGCTCATTGATATATTCCGCTTTCCAATATCATAACAACATAATATTTAATTGGCACTATTAAGACGCGTATATATTATTAAGTTATTCAAAGAGATCGCTCGCTTTCCGAGATTCCCTCACCCGTTTCAACTAGGAGATTTATCATGAAAATCAAATTGATCAGCTTGATGCTCGGCGCAGTCTTGGCCCAGAACGTCCTTGCCGATGCCCCAACTCCCACTCCCGCCCCCCAGCCGGAAGCCAACATCCCGCAAAACCCGGAGCAGTGGCTGAACCGCATGACCGACTTTACGCGCAACGGCTCGGCATATCGTAGCCCGAAGGTGTTCGTTCCATCAATGACCGGCTGGCCCTGAATCACCGCCTGGTCGTCGGCCCAGAATTTTTCGGCGACATCCTTGGGAAAGAGATCGAAATCCGATTTGCCGACGGCCTCGTCCTCGGTTTTGCAGCGCAGGTTTTTCAGGTCGGCCGGATTGGCCATCGTTTTTCGGCCGGCGCTATCCTTGGCGTAGATGCAGTCCGGCAGGTTGTCAATGAGTGTCCGCAACAGCAGATATTCTTGTGAAATCTCGGCGCTGTGCCCGGCGAGCTGCCTGCCTGCTTCCGCGGCTTGCGGTCGTTTCAAATATTCCGCCATTTGTCCGTTTCCGTTTTTGGGAGAAACATTGCCTTTCGGCGCTGGCAGTTTTTTGTATTTTGCTGCATTCATACTTTAAAAACCCGATTTTTT
>JBKQNQ010000339.1:0-9776 GCA_052145875.1 Thiobacillaceae bacterium | reverse complement strand
ATGCAGGCCGATGACCGGTCTTGTGAGTACAACGGACTGAGAAGATTAAGATACCAATGTCGCCTTTGGCCGAAGTTGAGTCAGTCAGTCGGAAGAGCTGACCGGCAGCTTGAGGATCGTAAAGCGGTCGTAACTCTTGCGAATGTCATCCTGCCGTTCGTGGGCCAGCATTGACTATTCGATGTTCCTGACAGCGGTCGTTGCCCGAGCAATGGTATCGACGCTGTGCGAATCGCGGCGCGGGCCGAAAGCCAGTCACAAAGGCAGGATCTCGATTAGCCATGCTTGGGCAACCTCCCCGGGGTGAAGTCCGACCTTGACGTCAACCGGCCCGAACAAGCCTGGCGTCCGATTTCCCCACGCTCCGATTGGCTACGGCACACATTGATGCCCTAACCAAGGAGCCCTTTCATGAAACCTCTCCGTACTCTCCGCCAGCTTATGGTCCGCGCTGGCCTGTTGGTCGGATCCCTTTGTCTCTCCACCTCTTCTGCCTTGGCCGCCACCACCGGCAACCTGCCCTGGGATACCCCAATTCAGACCCTGCAGAATGATCTCACCGGCCCCGTCGCCACCGGCATCAGCGTGATCGCGTTCCTCGCCGCCGGCGCCGCGCTCGTGTTCGGAGAAGAACTGGGCGGCATTGCGAAGAAGGCGCTCTTCGTGGTCCTCGGCGTCGCAATGATCGTACTGGGCAACAACTTCCTCTCGGCCCTCGGTTTGACAGGAGCCCTCATCTAGAAAAGTGCCTGTCTATCCCCTCCCCTGACCTTGACGTTCGACCTTGACGTCAAGATCAGAATCCGAATCCATCCGAAAGCCAATCCATGCAAAACGTGCAACAAGAAGTCCCCATCTACACCGCTTTGAATCGCCCCATCCTGGTGATGGGCGGTGAGCGCAATCTGGTCCTGATGCTGTGCGTCATCGCCGGCGTCTTCATCTTCTCGCTGGCCCAGGTCTGGGCGGCGGTGTTGGGCATCGGTCTATGGGTCATCGGCCAGTGGGCCTTGAGTCTCGCCGCCAAGTACGATCCTATCCTGTCCCGCACGGGGCTACGCCACCTGCGCTATGCCCGGCACTATCCGGCAGCGGCCACCCCGTTCGCCCCGGTCCGCGAGGTGAGCTGATGCGCGCGCTCAAGGAATTCCGCACCAAAGCCTACGGCCTCCCCGACTTGCTGCCTTGGGCAGCGCTGGTGGATGAGGGCATTGTGTTAACCAAAAGTGGAGCTTATCTCGCCGGCTGGGACTACACCGGTCCGGACCTGGACTCCGCCACCCCCGCAGAACTGGCGGCTATGGCGACCCGGATTAACGCCGCGCTCAAGCTGGGGGATGGCTGGGTGCTCAACTGCGATGCGATCCGGGCACCCGTCATGGATCGCCCAGCCCAAGGCGCGTTTCCGGACCGCACCACGCGCTTGATCGACGAGGTCCGTCGCTCGCATCTGGACAGCGACCCGGCAGGTTATACCAGCCGCTACATCATGACCGTGACCTGGACACCCCTGCCCGATGCCGCAGGCCGGGCTTCTATGCTGTTCGTGGAAGGGGGCGAAGCGGCCTCAGCCACCAGGAATCTCTTGGCCTTCAAGGAACGGCTCGGTGAAATCGAGGGGCGTCTCGCCTCCTTCCTTAAGATCCGTCGTCTCAGGGACACGATCGATGAACGCGGCGTGGTGGAGAGTGAATTGCTCGCCTTCCTGGAATTCTGTGTGAGCTTTCGGAGCCGGCCCTTCCGCCTCCCCATGGTACCCATGTACCTGGATGCGGTGCTGGGGCGGCATGATCTCACGACTGGTTTTCAGCCGCGGGTGGATAGGACTTGTGTGGCAGTGCTGGCAATTGACGGGTTTCCGAGCCATTCGTTTCCGGGGATACTGGATTTTCTGTCGAGGCTGCCGGTGCCGTATCGTTGGAGCAACCGTTTCATCTATCTCGATCCGGGGCCGGCCGAGAAACTGCTCAACCGCTACCGCTCACGCTGGAGCCAGAAGCGCAAGAGCGCGATGAACGTGCTGCGCGAGCAGTCCGGCGGTCAAGCCACCCACATCAACATCGATGCCGACGGCATGGCCCACGAAGTCGTGGCGGCCATCGCTGAAGCCTCCAGCGGCGCGGTCCAGTATGGCTATTACACCAGTGTCATCCTGTTGGCGGGTGAGGACCATGACCTCGTGTTCCAGAGCGCACGTGAAGTACAGAAGATCGTGGAGAACCACGGCTTTGGCGTGAGGATCGAGGACGTCAATGCCGTTGAGGCGTATCTGGGCTCGATGCCGGGCAACAGTGCGGCCAACGTGCGCCGGCCGCTGGTGCACACCTTGAACCTGGCCCACATGCTGCCCTTCACGGCGGTCTGGCCGGGACCAGAGACCCACCCCTCGCCGTTCTATCCGGCGCACAGCCCGCCGCTCACCTGGGCGACCACCTCGGGAGCGACGCCGTTTCGCATTTGTCTGCATGCCGGAGATGTGGGGCACACCGCCATCCTGGGCCCGACCGGTGCCGGGAAATCCACGTTGCTGGGTACGTTGATGGCCCAGCACTTCCGTTATCCAGATGCGCAAGTGTTTGCCTTCGACAAGGGCTACTCGGCGCAGCCATTGGTGCTCGCCTGTGGTGGGGAGCACTACGATATCGCGGGTGCGGATGATGCGCTCGCGTTCTGTCCCCTCGCACGGGTCGACGAGCCCGGGGAACAGGCCTGGGCGGCGCAATGGTTGGAGTCGTTGGTCGAGCTGCAGGGGCTTCAGGTGAACCCCCGCCAGCGCGATGAACTCTATCGGGCAGTCGTCCAGCTCGGCCAGGGCAGCACGTTGCCGGAGCAGCGCACCCTGACGCATTACCTCACCCTGGTCCAGTCCCATGAACTGCGGGATGCGCTGCGCTTCTATACGTTGAAGGGCAGCGCCGGGCATTTGCTGGATGCCGATCGGGATGGCCTGAGAGAGGACCGGTTCCAGGTCTTCGAGATGGAGCATTTGTTGAACCGGGGTGAGAAGGTGGTGTTGCCAGTCCTGACCTACCTGTTCCACCGTCTGGAGCAGCGCTTCAGGGGACAGCCCACGTTGCTGGTGTTGGACGAGGCCTGGATCCTGCTGGGTCATCCTGCATTCAGGGCGAAGATCCGGGAATGGTTGAAGGTCTTGAGGAAGGCCAATGTCTCGGTGCTGTTTGCGACGCAAAGTCTGTCTGATTTGAGCCAGTCCAGCATCGCCGACGTAATCCTGGAATCCTGCCCGACCAAGATATTGTTACCGAATCCAGAGGCCGGCACCGATAGCATCCGGCCCTTCTATGAGTCGGTCGGACTCAATGCCCGGCAGATCGATATCCTCTCGATGGCAATACCCAAACGCCAGTACTACATGATCCATCCCGACGGGCGCAGGCTTTTTGAGCTGGGCTTGAGTCCCGCGGAACTCGCCTTTGTCGGCGCCTCGGGCAAGGAAGACCTTGCCCGCATCCGGAATCTGGTCGCAACTGTCGGAGAGGCCTGGCCGGCGCACTGGTTGAGGGAACATGGCCTCTTCGATGCAGCGCGTCTGTGGGAGACCGATTGAGAGACGATATCGAGGTTGACCCTGACCTTGACGTCAAGGTCGCCCGGATTTCCGCGCCTGACGATTGCCCTTTACCCATACTCGAAAGAAAGCCCTTATGAAGCTCTTCATTAGCCCCACCCTGATTCTCGCGGCCCTGATGGCCGCAAGTCCCGTTGCCCCTGCCTGTGCGGGTGTGCCAGGTCTTAATCCCCTTGCGGCATCGCTGCCTGAGCAGATCGTTCAGGAAGGCACGCTCATCAATCAATTAACTCAGACGATTACCCAGACCTCGCAACAGCTGCAAATGCTGGTGAACCAGATCAAGAACCTGCAGAGCCTGCCCACCCAGTTATGGCCAAACATTTCCAGCCAGATCGCGCAACTCATCAACATCGCCGGCCAGGCGCAGGGCCTCACCTACGCCTCGATGAATACCGCATCACAGGTGCAGATGCAGTACGGCAATGCCAGTGCCCGGCTCCCCAATTACAGCCAGAGTCTCCAGCAGTGGACAACCAACCTGAACAGCCAGGTCGCAAGCATCCTGCGGCAGTATGGGTTCGAGGCCAACAACTTCAGCACCGAACAGTCCGCTCTGCAAGGTATACAGAACGCCAGCCAGTCAGCGGTCGGCCGCCTGCAGGTGCTCCAGGCCGGCAACCAGATCAGCGGCATGATGGTGAACCAGTTGCAACTCCTGCGCGGGGACATCCTGTCCGGCAATCAGGTGATGATGAATGCCATGGCCAACCAGGCCAACCAGGAACAGCAGGACCGAAACAATGGGAATGCCTGGATCAAGAGTAATTCGACTTACCAGACCACGTATTGAGGATTGCGCTCACCCTTGGCACCCTGAATCCAATGGGTAAAATGGGAGTATGACCCGGTCCAAACTTATCGCCCGACTGGCGGCGCGCTATCCCAACTTGACGTCTGATGACGTCGAGGTGACAGTCATCGAGATCCTCAATGCCATGAAGCGTTCACTGTCACAAGGCAAGCGCGTGGAGATTCGTGGTTTCGGTGTGTTCACGCTCAATGCGCGTCGGTCACGGATCGGACGCAATCCCAAGACCGGCGAGGCCGTTCAGATCAGCGCAAAAAAGAATCCCCACTTCAAGCCCGGGAAGGAGCTCCGGGAACGGGTGGACCATGCGGCAGCGATGGCGCCGCTTCATGTGCCGTGAGCTTGAAGTAATCGTTGAGATATCTGACTGGAAAGGTCCAGCGAGAATCGACATGCTGATGCGCGTGATCGTTGCTTGACCCACCCACGTTAAACTGAAGACTATTTACGCCAGTACATTCGTCCGTCACGGATTACTGCGCTCTTTTTCGTGGCTTCTGATGAAGCGCGACAGATGGAAGCTGGCAAGTTTCACCTCATCCGGCTCAAGGAGCTGCGGTGCATTGCCAAGAAACGCGCGAAGCGCCTTGGGTTCAAGTGCCCAGATAGTACCCAGGCTGCCCTCGCTGTGTTCGATGAACCACCCCGGAAACACGACCACCGGGAAGACGTCAAATTTTCGACCGGTACTTTCCATCAACAGGCCCTTGAGCCAGCCAGCCTGGGCACGAGCTTGCACGAGGGGGTCACGCTCAGGCTCACGTCCTGCAATGATGAGTTGTTCACCATTAAATTTGATCCGTGCCTCGCCACGAGCCGGCTTGCTCCAGGTCTTGGTCTCAACCGTAAACACGCCCCCTGGTCCAATCAGAACATGGTCGACATTGAACCCTGTGCCGATGACGTCATGAAAGACCTGATACCCATCCTCGCGCAGACGTTCGAGAAACTGGCCAACAGCCTTTTCACCTTCGATGCCTTGCTTGAGGGCACGCACATAGGGGCGGGTTTTCCAGACGCGCCAGGCCGCATACCCAATCATCACGACGGCAATAATAGTAAAAACAATCGGATGAGGGGGTTGCTTCCAGAAATAACGCCACCACTCCATGAAGGCGAATACAACAAAGAAAACAGCTAGCAGGAGCGGCGTTTCAAGTTTGTCATCAAATACTTTACGGCACTCTTCCTCAAGCGACTGGCCGGGCAGACGTAACGGTTTATCCTTGATCGGGGATTTGGTTGGTTCGCTCATGTTGACTCAGTCCTGATCTCACCCATGCAGGTGTTGTAGAGTTTTGGGCGATCGGTGATGCGTTTACTGTTCATGATCCTTCTTGACCCGTCGTCGTACGGGCGTATTCGACTTCATCTTATGCGCTGCGGCGGGAAGCACGTATTGAGTCCAAAGAAGTTGCTCGATGATGTCGAGCAGCGTTGTCAGATCTTCTCGGCTCGGGACATGTCCACGGTGAGCAGAAGCGCTTCCGACGTCGATCGCAGCTGACAAGATTGAGCGCTCGGTCTCCGATATATAACCACCCTGTTCTAGCAGAACGAGCGTCTTTTCAAATGTGCCGCCATCTCCGACGCGCTCCTTGCACACGATATCAATCAGGGCTCGCCCACCCATGGCTGGTAGCGCACGTAGATCTAACGTCAAGGCTGAATAAATTTCAGCCAACAAGTCCCGATGCGGCTCGGGTAGCTTGTCGAACCAATCAGGCTTCTGCCTTTGACCCTCAGGAGGTAGCGCGTGGAATAGCTCTGGTGAGGCCTGGTACTGCCCCAGTGAATTGGCCAATACGAGCTCTCTATCTCGAATTCGGGTCGCCTGCCACTCTCGGAGTTGGCGTATGACGGCCCCAAATGAGTCGAAGCGCAGTATGGTCTCCGAAGGTTGAACAAAGGGGTCGGGGTCGCTGAAGAAGCTGCTCGATCGACCACCCCACCATGTGCCCTCCACCATATAACTCAATGCTTCACGCACCGAGATTGATTCAAGCCCCGTGCGCTCAGAAAGCAAGTCGACGGTCATCGACTCACGCTGCACCTTCCTGTAATGACTTTTCAGCTCGCCAAAGAGTCTCTCTGCATTACTGAGGATGTGCACAGCGCGGTCATTCTCCAATTGGACGAGTGCTGTAACACTGACGAAATAGTGGTCTTGGTCTTTCCTGATATACCCCTCAGCTTCAAGTTGATCGATCAACTCGATCTGGTCAATTCTCTTGGCCCGGAGGGCGAGACAATCTAGGCCAGCATCACTTCTGGGCGTGTCATCCAAAAGAAGCCCTAGCAGCGTCTGTTCGGCAGCACTAAGGACGTGCATGACAGAGAGCATTGAGAAGAGAACCCGATGTGTCATTCAATGTGATCAATCCACCGGTCATATTGAGAAGATGAAGATGGGCGACATGCTCGAACCAGCTGCCATAGCTCATAGCGTCGTCACGTACGACGTTGCAGCAATTCCAGCGTTCTTTGACGTTGTTAGACGGGCTCATGGTTAGGCTCAGTACTTTGTATCGACAAGATAACCGGTCCGTCCTGAACAGGGGTAACCGCCCTTATCTTTATGCGGCTTCAATGCCGAATTACGCGAATGCCGCGTAAATTTCTTTCCACAATAGGGGCATTCATACACGTACCTCGGCCCAGCAGGCGTTACAGTTCGAGGGCGGCTCACCCTGGACGAGAAATTCGTTGCAGCGCGACTGGACACAGGGGGTGCAGTAATCACTCCACTGGGCGTCAGCTCAATCAGATATTGGGGAATGAAGGACACCTGGGTCGCCTCAGCACCCTGAATTCTGTCGACCCTGTAGGATCGCGATTCGCCGGTCTCATGTTTCACGGCGTACAAAAGCAGATTGCCGTCCTGGGTGCGCCGCAATGAATACGGCTCGATCAGCCTCCGGGTGCCCTGATAGGTCAGGTCCACGCACAGCCGGTTTGCAGCGGCAAAGCGAATGATCTCGAAGGGGATTGGGGCGTGCCACGCATAAGACATGGATGGCGGCCGCCATGTTTCATCCACTGCACCCGCCCCGGGCGTCTGCACTTGAAGCGACGGCCTGGCAATTTTTTCTGCGACACCGTGCAACCAGTCAAAAACACCGGGGAGCTCCTGCCAGAACTGGTCGAATGCCGGCAACACCGGCAATTGATGCGCCAGCATATTCCCCCACTCCGCTTCCAGCTCTAGCCGGGCAGGTTGATTGTCCACGGTCTGCATCGTCGGCACGGCAATGCCCTTGAAAGCACACTTCTGTTCCAGCGTGCTGAACACCAATAACCGATCAGGCCTGAGTTCGTCGTGACGAAACAAGTGGATCACATCATACAAATCTCGCGGCCTTTCGCGTTCCGCCAATGCCCGGATCTTCTCGGCAAAAACTTCCTCGAAAGAATAGCAGCGGACATGGATGCCATCAGCCGGCCTGTCCGAATACGGGTGGTGGACTTCTCGTATTGCAGGCTCCAACACCAGCAACTCGTCGTCGGTTAAATCCAGCTTGATGCGGGGTGCATCGCCACGCCGCTGCATCGGGCCGCGATACCCGAGTCGCCCCTCTGCCGAAGCCTTGCCACGCGGATTCAAATAGACCTCGAATCGGATGGCTTCGGCGGGTACCTCGATGCCCGCCTGGTCATAGATCCATTCGGATATCTGATTGAAGGTCGCCAGAAGAAACGGCTCAGCAAGGTGCTCCGGATTGGTAAGGGTGAAATCGAGGTCTTCCGAGAATCGGTACGTCTCGAAGAAGCATTTCTTCAAGCACGTACCACCCTTGAAGACCCAGCTTTGTCCAATCTCCGGATGCGCGGCAATACCGGCCAGCATCCAACCGAGTACATAGTCCTTTTCAATTACATTCGACGCGAGCCCAAACTCGCGCGAAAAATCCATGACCTCCTGCCGATCAATCAAGGTGCTACGCCTCCAGCCAGCGTTGCGGTACCCAGAGACGCCAGCGCGTCACTAGCTTATCGGTTTCCAGCGCAGGATCGAGCTTGGCATTGCCCGTGGTCAGCCGTTCACTGCACCGTGCAATCGCGTGCTGATCAGCAGGAGAAAATTTCTCCAGCAAGAAGCCAAGTCGTTTGAACACTGCTCCGTTACCCAGCCGGGCTGCATAGTCGAGCAGCAAGGCGAGATCTTTCTTTTCTGACTTGAGGTAATTCTTCAGCATGTCAACGGTCGAGCGTATCCCCCCACCCAGTTGGGGATCGCTCAACAGATCGAGCATCGTCCGCGTTGGGTCGGAAACATCGACTTTCACCTGCCCCCGCCACACTGACTTCATCCCAAACAAAGATTTCTCCTGCACCGACCTCAGCAGGAAATCGGTTTGCTTGAAAGTCGGATTTCGATTTCTGGGGCGTTGCACAGTCATCACGACCACCGTGCGGAAGATTTGCTCCGTCAGATCCCAATATTCGGCAGCGCTCCAACCGCCAATGTAGCAAGGCCCATATAGCTGCGCGGCGATCACCCACGGGTCCTCCAAAGGCACATCTGAGGTCCGGGATTCCAGCGGCACCGGAACGTAAAGGCCGCGACGAACTCGCGACAGCCAGCCCGCCTTTGCCCACCGCGCCAGCATCTTGGCCGTGGGTGTCGCAGGCAGGCGGAGAACCTCGGCTGCCTGCGCAACCGAAACCGTACCCTTTGTCGCGCGCAGTACCGCCGACAAGCGTTCCCGGTCGGTCTTTCCCAAGCCTTTAAGGGATTCTATATTGGACATTAAATATGTCGAAATTCATCTTAACGATGAATATTAGCATACATAATATACTTTCAAGGGCGAAAGAACTATATAACGTAGGTAACTATTCGTTTATTTGATGAATTAGATCGTTTCTAATATACGTTCCCTTTCCGGCGTTGGTTTACGCAGGTTGCACATGAAGAAGTAGCGACTCCATCGCATAGCAGAAATCTGGAACCCAGGCGAGTCTTCCCGGCGAGCCGATTAGGAACGGCACGATAGGTTGCCATTCCTGAGGCTCCGGCCATGAACCCCTCACTTCTTCTGGCCATTGTTCTCCTGTTGTCCGGCGTGGCAGAGCCCGCAGTGGCCGCCAACACGCTGGACCAGATCCAGCAGAATTTCCAGACCGCGAGCAGTGGCTGGATGAGTGCCGCCCTCCCTTACGCCAATCACCTGTTCGGGGGGCTCGCCGCCCTGGAATTCAGTTGGGCTGGGGCTCAGTATCTCTTGAGAAAGAATGACCTGCCCGAGTTTCTGACCTCGATCACGCTCAAGATTGTCTCGCTCGGTTTCTTCTTTACCCTCCTGACCATGGCGCCCAGTTGGATACCCCTCATCATCAGCAGCTTTACCCAGGCCGGAGCGGCCGTGTCTGGTA
>JBKQNQ010000338.1:0-3079 GCA_052145875.1 Thiobacillaceae bacterium | reverse complement strand
CCGGGTCTTATCCAAGAAGCGCTTGAGTCCTGCCTCGTCCCTGACGTAGGGCGTGAAGCCGGGTTGGATCGAGGGAGAGTGGAAGCTGAACACGAAGATACGTTGGCCGTCGTCTAGCATCGCCCGGGTCAGCCGTTGCATTTCTGCCAGCGTGTAGTCTTCTGGAGACAGTCGGATACGCTCGAATGCTCGCAACCGTGAGGTAATGCCGGGCAGCCGCGCCCATTGCAGCGTGGGGTGCGTGATGAGTTCGTAAAAGGGGGAGCCCGCCTGTTTTAGCCAGCCGACGTAGCCGCCCCCGCCGGGCAGGCCCAGGATGCGGTGCCGCTCCCCGAACCAGAAGGGATCGGCCGTGTAGCCTGAATAGTCCGGGCCGCCATCGGCGCTGTAGTTGATCGGGGGAGCCACGCTGATGTCCACCTCGTAACCCAGCTCTTCTAGGATGGCTGCGCTGTTGGGACCATTACCATAGCGGCCGGCCAGATAGGTGCGGGGGCGGCGCCCAAAATGAGCAGCGATCGCCTCGGTGAGGACACGTAGCTTCTCAAGTTCCAGTTCTTGGGGCAGGTTGCCCGGATAGGAGTTGGGCCGGGTCAGGGCCTCGTCGTAGGGTGGCGAGACCCAAGGGTGCAAGTGGGTGCCAATGAGCGCCCGACCTTCATCCTGGTAGGCCCGAAGGGCTTCATAGGCCAGGGGCTGGGTCGCGATGGGGTAGTCGACAACGTAGTTGGGTACGATATTAAATGTGTCAAAGGCCTCCTGGGCTCGACCGATGTGGCGCATGTGTTCCACGCTGGTGGTGGCCCGGTCGTGGCTCTTGTCCCAGTCAAACTCCTCCTCCGTGTGGATCACCACGGAAAGGACAGGACGGGTCTCGGCGGGCAGGCGGATGAGTTGCCGAGGCGGGTCAAAGATCAAGGGCCACGTACTCGGAATAGAGGTTGCTGATGTCCGCCTCGGACAGCGTGTCACTTCGGAAGATCTTGTGGCGGTAGCCACCGAGCTCCTTGTGAGGCCACGCCGGCTTGGCAGGTAGCAGGCGGGATTCCACCCGGGTAGTGACCATTCCCTGGAGCAAAAAATGGCAGCCGAGGATCGGTAGGCAGTGGTAGAAGTTCTGAGGATGAGTAACGCCGATGATTTCCGCGCTGGGCAGGTGCTTCAGCTTGGCCCGTTTGTAGACCACAAGGCTCCAGGAGTCGCCGGTGCCCACGATCAGGAAGCGGAGCCAGGGGAAGTGTCTATGGTCTCGATAGACCCTGCCCGCGTCGGTGTCCAGCATGGATTCAATGCGGGTGGGGTCGCTGACGACTCGGATACGGGCCAGACGTTGGTGCGGTGCCGGCAGGTTAAAAAGAACCGTGCGGCGCTCGTTCATGGGTTTGAACTTCAGAAACTTTAGGGACTCCTCCACGACCGCCGTCGGTGAGAGGTCGGTGAAGTGAAAGCCGGGCTGGGACACGATGGCCATGGCCAGGCGCATGCTCTGGGTCCGGTACCGGCCCAGCACCACCCAACTCGTAATGTTGCAGAAGCGCTCGGGTTTGCCTCGTACCGGGTATTGGGCGTAGATGGCACCGATGCCGCCAACGATGCGGCCGCTGTCATCCCGGATGAGAAAGCCGTTATTGGGCTTGTCCACGCCCCAGTCTTGACGAAACGCATCGGCCCACACCTCGGGCGAATGACCTGGATTGAGGTGATCGTGCAAAAAGGAGCAAAACTCCGGCAGATGCTGATCCTGGATCGGTTCAAGTTTGGGCAGGGCCATGGATTGGGCAGGCTGTCAGTCTGGATAGACGTTAACACAATTTGGCCGGAAGCTGGTTCGAGTTAGCGCCGTCCTGGCGTGTGGAAAGGTCGCCGGCTTTGACACGTGCCCGACAGGATGCCGGTCCTCCCCCACGCATTGTCCATATGCTTCCAGTGCTCTGGAGCACCGAGCGCCTGGCATCGGTATTGCTGCCCATGGTAAATTAAGGCCATTTCCCAAAGTTCATTCGATCACTCCTTATGATGTTAATGTCGCAGCAGGATGTCCCTCTGAGCACTTTGGCCCCAGCCATCCCGGGCTTCAAGCGCGATCCCCGGGGCCGGCCAGTAATTCCTCTGTCGCCCGACAGCCTCTATGCCTACGGCCACCTGATCCGTTCCACCGAGCAACTGATCCTGGATCAGTTTTCCCGAGGCCTGGTGTCTGGCACCACCCACACCTGCCTAGGCCAGGAACTGTGCGCGATGGCGGTGGTGCGGGCCTTGACACACCCTGAGGACGCGGCCCTGTCCAACCACCGCAACCATGGTCATTTCATGACCTATTCAGGGGATTTCACCGGCCTTGTTGCCGAGATCATGGGCCGGACGGCAGGGGTATGCGGTGGCCGGGGCGGCAGCCAACACTTAGTCTGGCGGCACTTTCACTCCAACGGTGTGCAGGGTGGCATGACCGGCATCGGCGCGGGGCTAGCATTCTCGCGAAAGCTCAAAGGCTCAGGGGCCATTGTCGCCGCCATGGTCGGCGATGGTACTCTGGGTCAGGGGTTGCTCTACGAAGCGATGAACCTGGCATCGGTGTGGCGCACGCCGTTGCTCTTCGTGGTGGAAAACAACGGTATTGCCCAGACTTCCTACCCCATTCACAATCTGGGCGGCGAGATCCAAGCGCGCGGTGCCGCCTTCGGACTGATGACGTGGCGGGTATCCGACGACGCACCGGATTTCTTCGAGCAAGCGGAAGAGGCGGTTAAGAGGGTGCGGGAAGATCAGCAGCCGGGTTTTCTGGTGATCGATACCCGGCGCATGGGCCCCCATTCCAAAGGCGATGACCTGCGTGATCCCGAAGAGGTGGCCGCAATCCGGGCCCGTGATCCCTTAGCGGCGATGGGCCGGCGGTTGCCGGACGAGGCCCGGGCGGCCATTGAGGCGCGCAACGCTGCCTTTATCGAGACGGTGCGAGAGGCGGCCAATGCCTCGCCAGAGGCCTTCTACGATGAGGCTCCCGAGCACATATTTGACCGAGCCGGCGTTGTGAGTGAAACCCCCACCTACCCGGATGTGGCCCCGGGTACCAGCGTGCGCA
>JBKQNQ010000337.1:0-4378 GCA_052145875.1 Thiobacillaceae bacterium | reverse complement strand
TCATGGCTATCGACATCGTAGTGAACATGCGGGTATTCACTGCCATAGTGGATGCCGGCAGCTTTGCCGGCGCAGCAGACAAACTTGACTTGTCGCGAGGTATGGCCACGCGCTACGTCGCACAACTCGAAGGGCATCTGGGCGTGCGGTTGCTCAACCGGACCACTCGGAGGGTCTCTCTCACTGAAGCAGGCACAGACTATTACCAGCGAGCCATCCAGATTCTCGCGATGATCGAGGAAGCCGGGACATCAGTAGCTCAGGGGGCCGCGGTCCCGCGGGGAACACTACGGGTAACCTCATCCCACGCTTTTGGCGTGCGTCACTTGGGCTGGGCGATCACGGAATACCTACAGCGGTATCCTGACGTTCATGTCGATGTCGCGCTCAACGACCGCGTGGTGGATCTCATCGAGGAAGGATTTGATCTTGGGATACGCATTGCGACGCGAATTGACCCGGGAATGGTCGCACGCAAGCTTACGCATGCACGCATTGTGGCTTGTGCCTCACCCGGTTACCTGAAAAAACATGGAACGCCAAAATCTCCCGAGGATCTCATTGGCCACAATTGCCTTTCCTACTCCTATTGGAGCTTGCATAACGAGTGGCACTTCAGGCGCAAAGGGGTGGAACGGAAGGTCAGTGTTTCGGGGAATCTGCGTGGCAACAATGGTGACATCCTGACCGCTGCCGCTATCGAAGGTCTTGGGGTGATATTGCACCCTACCTTTATGGTGTACGAGGCGCTGCGGGAAGAGAAACTAGTGCGCATTTTGTCTGATTGGGAGGTCGACGACCTCGCTGTGTTTGCGGTCTACCCCAATCGAAAGTTTCTGCCCCCCAAAGTGCGCAGCTTTATCGATTTCCTCGCCGAGCGGTTCGGCCCCGAGCCATACTGGGATTTTGGGAACAAGCAGAAATGAATGTGTGGGCGGCCACTCAAGTTGCGAATTTGGGTCGGGTTGATCTTGCCCACGTTCGGTGAATTCCCAATCCTATGTCTGGTAACTAATCGCAGGTGTTGCCGAACGTCCGTAATAGGGCAGTGGAATCAAGCCACGTCTAGGTCTGGGCAGTTATCGCAAAAAAGGTAAGTTTTGCGATAACTGCCATCGGCTTAACGCCTGACTTCGTGTGCGGACCAAAGCCCAGGTTTGGGACGTCACCTGGGGAAAAATCGTTAGCCGCCGCGACCATTTTCTGCGACTTCGGCTTGCCAGCGGCTTAGATTTTGCTCATTGGCTGGCTCAACGATGTGCTTGATTGATGCTGCCACGTCGGGGCTCTCGAACGCCTGCTCCCAAGTGACAGTTGTTCCCGTAGCAGTGGGTTCAAGCCTGATTGAAAGAGTGAAGTGCGGCTGCGAGACGTGTTTCACAACAACCCCGCGATTAGGCTCGATAGAAGAGAAGGTTGCTTCGTTCGGGTAGTTGGAACCATCAGGGCCGTGCATCGTGAAGCGCCAAACGCCACCGTTCTTGAACTCGAAGTTCTCGAACGTATTGCTGAAGCCATCAGGGCCCCACCATTGGGCAAGGCGCTCTGGCGAAGACAAGGCAGCGAACACAGCTTCGGGTGGCGCCGAAAATGAACGCGACGTTTTGAATGTAGACACGTTGATGCTCCTTACGGTGAATTCACGCTGCTTTGGTCATTCGGCGAGCCCCGAACCCTGCGCCTAACAAGAGGCAGCCCCGCAATTATGTCGCTTTTTTCTGCGACACAAAATTTCTAGGCCGAGTTGCCACGACCATGCCTTGGCAATGAGCCGAACCGAGCAGGCTTGAGTTTCCTTTTCGATTTAATAAAGGCTGCGCATCTTCTTGGTGACCGCTTTGCGGCGGCCACTTCAGGAACGTGGAACTTCGGTTGTGGCCCAGAGCGTGTAAGAACACATTGTAGTTCCCGGTCGACGATTTCACGCAGCGCTGGTTCTTTTCACAGGGTCAAATGTGTGTTGGGACATTCGCAAATTGTCCAGTATGTTTTCGGCTGATCTCTTTCGGAATGTTGTATGGGCCGCTGTGGGATGGGCGCAAAAATGGCGATAAATGGCCTCAGGCCATCATCGCCTCCATCAGGGCACCAATTCCAAGCAGCTTCATCACACGCTTCAAGTTATAGGCAAACACATGCAGGCTCATCTCGGTGCCGACCCGATGCAGGGTCCGTGTCAGGAAATGGGTGGCGCCCATCCAGGACTTGATCGTGCCAAACGGGTGCTCCACCCCGTCTGGCGACGAATGCGCATGGTCCAGTCGATTTTGCATGTCGTCCAGGATCCCTTCATTCTCCCAACGCTTGACCCGCCGATTTGTGCCGGGTGTGCACTGCGCCTTCATTGAGCATGACTTACAGTGTGAACTGCAGTAGTAATGCAACTTCAAGCCGTGCTCAATCGTCTCGAAACGCCAGATGAGTCGTTGCCCAGCAGGACATCGATACTTGTTCTTATCGACGTCGTAAATGAAATCCGCCCGACCGAACCACCCATGTGCAGTCGAACTGGAGGTCACGGTCTTGGGTACCATCACGTTAACGCCTGCCTCATGGCAGGCCAAAATTTCTTTGCTACTGAAATAACCGCGATCTACAATCGAGTCGGCTCCTGGGTTCCCATCACATCGCGTGCTTGATTGGCCATTGAGGTGAGGTGATCACGATCACTTCCGTCCTTGGTGACTTCATGTGCCACGATCAGATAGTGTTTGGCATCACCTGTGGCCTGGACGTTATAACCAACGACCCCGGTGCCCCGCGTCTTCATCGAGCGAGCATCCGGATCGGTGAGAGAAATCTGCTGCTCAGGCGTCGCATTGAGTTGGACTTCGACTTCCTTGAGCGTTTGCATCTGAACCTTCAGGGCAGCAATCTTGTCCTGTAACCGCTCGGTCCTGGCTTGGGCCGTGGCCGGCTCTTGCCGGTCCGCCGTATCCAGCGCCGTGAGATAGCGATTGATGCTCGATTCTATCTCTTCCATTCCCGCATCCGTCGCCGGTGAACATCACGTTTGAGATAATTGGCCGATCTCGTAGGCATTGGGTGGAGTGCGAATCCAAGTGCCTCAGGAACGCGTTGCGAAAGCAAAGGAGGTCCTGGCGGCCGTGCGGCGCGGAGACTTCGAGACCGCGTTGGAATCTGAGCTTCAGCTGAAGCCCGCCATTTGTCCTAAGTGCGGGTCTTCCCAACTGCAAATTGTGCGTTCTAGAAACTCAATCTTCTTGAGCGCCGTCACGTTGTTCTTAATTGCCGCACCATTTCCGCCTAAGATTGCGGGCCTACGGTGTACCAAGTGTGGAACCATGGTGCCAGACGGGCTATAAGCCGGCTGCTCTATGCGTGAGTGGTGGGGAAGTTGACACGAAATCAAAAGAGGACCGTAATCGGGCACAAGTCGGCCATTTTCGGTCATACGCAGAGTGAGCGACGAGGTCCGGTAACCTGCGGATTGTGTTGGAAAACTATTTGGAAGTGATTTTCGGAAGAGTTTTGGGGGTCTTCAAACCATCAACTCAATAGCGATCGTTGAACGTGGTCAATTCTGAGAGGTCGAGTTTTTGACTCGGCCCTCCGGCAGCAGACAAAAATTAGTTTTTCAACACAATCCTGTGTATCGCCGACACGCACCGATCGGTGCAAGAATTGACCGAGACACTCCATTTGCGGCCTATCCGGCTGCGCGCTAGACGCCGCTCTAACGGTGTGACTTATATGTGTTTTTTGATTGACCAATATGGAACGCTTCACTACACTGATTCGAGGGTTATGGGTGAAAAAAGGTATTCGAGATGACAGACAGACTGGTAACGATTGATCCAGAAATCTTGGGCGGTACACCGGTTTTTTCGGGTACCCGAGTCCCGATTGCCGTGCTCTTTGAGAACTTGGCTGATGGTTTGACACTAGATGAGATTCTTGAGTCCTACCCCACGCTACCTAAGGCGATGGCGATCGAGGCATTGCGTCTGGCTGAGTCGCTCCTGCAACACCGCAAGGCCGCATAGCGGCGGCATTGATGCGAATACTTATTGATGAATGCCTACCAAAGCAGCTGACGATCTCGCTTGCCAATAAACACGAAACGACCACCGTTCAAGACGCTGGCTGGGCGAACGTCAAGAACGGAGAGCTACTACGATTAGCCAATGATGCCGCGTTCGATGTTTTCGTCACGGCTGACAAGAATATGTATTATCAGCAAAGCTTTGCTGGCCTTCGCATTTCTGCTGTAGTTATCCCTAGCAATCGGAAAATGCTGGTCCAAAAAAGTGTTCCTGCTCTGCTTCAATCCCTTGAACATGTGCAGCCCGGTCGAAAAGTGGAGATGGACCTTGGGTCTGACACTGACGTTTGGGAAACTATGAAACTGCGCGCC
>JBKQNQ010000336.1:0-2654 GCA_052145875.1 Thiobacillaceae bacterium | reverse complement strand
CAGGAAGAATCGCTTTCGTTCGCTCGTTCACCAGCTTCTCCGCCGACACCACACTCAGGCAGTGGTCCACCAATTTCACATCCGCAAAACGCGGAATGGCTCCGGCCTGAACCACGGCGAAACTCGTCGCGATGAAAGTGTAACTAGGAACAATCACCTCGTCGCCCGGCCCGATTCCCAGGGCACTTAAGGCCACATGCAGCGCCGCCGTTCCCGTCGCCACGCTGATGGCGTACCGGCTGCCTTGCCATTCCGCGAATTTCTTCTCGAACTCCATCCCTTTCTTGCCCGTCCAATAGTTGACCTTCCCTGACCTTAGCACTTCGGTGACGGCTGAAATCGCCTTCTCATCGAATTGTGGCCAACCTACCGAATGGTTGGTAACCGCCTTTGGGCCGCCTTCTATCGCCAGTTTCTCCATGGTGAAATCACACTCCAATTAAGGGATAACATCAAAATCAAAGCAATGTTCCTTTTGGCCGTGTAGGTTCTTACCACTGCGAGAGGCGGGTGTCAATATCTTTTTTCTATTTACTAGCTTAATATGGATTTTAAGCCGTATATGCGCTATATTTACATATTAAAGTGTTTGTATGTCTAATGATTTGCAATACGCCGTAGTGCATTTTCATGCGTTGGGCTCGCTGAAGCTAGCGCATCCATCCAACTCTGGGGCAGATTGCCCCATTACAGACAAAAACTGCATCTCTGAGCGAAAAATGCCATCGAGAGGTTAACCCTGATGAATATTCTAACAACTTTGAAAGGCTCATTACTCGAATCCTTTTTTCCGGCCGGGTGGGACCTGGCCAAGTGGGACGCCTGCGTGGCCGACGATCCCAAAGCTATTTTTGAGCGCCAACCGAAGTGGCACAAGGACTACTCGATTCGCATGGCGAACACCGTGGCGGATTTCGACGTCATGCTGGGCCACGAGTTGGCCATGGAGATTCGCCGCTGCCGCGATGCGGGCCGCAAGCTGGCGCTGATCCTCCCGGTGGGGCCGATGGGTATGTACCGTTGGACAGTCTACTTCCTGCGCGACTGGAAGATTCCCTGCGATCACGTCACCGGTTTCAACATGGATGAGTGGAGCGATGCCGAGGGCAACACGCTTCCCAGCGACAATACCGGAGCCTTCCAGTACGCCATGCAGAATGCCTTTTACGGGCCGTTGGCGGACCTCACCGTGCCGCCGGCGCAACGGTTCTTCGCCACGCGGAAGCTGTTGCCAGAATATCCGGACCGCATCGGCGCCTTGCGCAAGGATGGGGCCAAGCTGGTGGTGGTCTACGGCATTGGCCGTGCCTGCCATATCGCCTTTTGGGAGCCTCACTTTGGTGCAGAGTTTACAAATGACGAGGAGTGGCGAAAGCAAACCCATCGTTTGGGCGCCAAGCTGCACCCGCTGACGATTGAGCAGAATGCCATAACCAGCTTCAAGAGTCGGACTACGCTAGTGCCAGCCCGCGCTAACACCATCGGGCCGGCTTTCTTCACACGCGCCGACTATGCGATTGGTGGCGCTGACGGCGAACTCGGTCGCGGCATGCAGTGGCAGGGCCTGTCGTTGTGGGTTACGCTGCGGCACCCTACCAGTCGCCATATACCTTCAACCTGGATGCCAACGCAGCCGGGTATCCTTTACTTTACCAAGGCGCTTGCCGGGCCTTTGGCCGCGGAGGTCAACTGATGCCTTCAAACCAGCGACCTCCTCGCGTCCTGGCGGTTATGGCTCACACCGATGACGCCGAGATCCTCGTCGGGGGAACTCTTTTTCGTCTGCAAGCTCTGGGCTGGGAGTTAGGGATACTCACGATGACGGCAGGGGATTGTGGCTCAAACACCACCCTGGGGGAAGAAATCGCGCGGATTCGGTACGCCGAGGCACAAGCGGCGGCGGAGCTTCCGGGCGCGACGTATGCCTGCGTCAATTCGACCCCGACATCGTGATTACTCATTCGGCAGTTGACTGCAAGCTGGACCACGAAGAGGCCTCCCGCCCGGTGCGCGGAACAACTTTCGCAATGGCAATGCCGAACTACGACACCCTGCAGAACCCGCCCACCAAGGTCGGTCGCGCCACACCTGCCCTTTACTATGCGGATGTGATGGAGGGCACGGACCCTACGGGGCAGCGGACGTATCCACATTTCTATGTTGACATCAGCAAGCAGTTTTCAAACAAACTCGAGATGCTAGGCCCGCCACACCTCACAACTGGAATGGCTCCGTTCCCATCACGGGCTTGACGAGTATCTGGATAGAATGACGCGTGGGCGGCAGGTTTTGGACGCGAATGTGGGTTTGCCTATGCGGTGGGTTCTCGTCAGCACCTCGGCCATGCCTACCCGCACGAGCCCCTGCTGTAGAACGCGTTTGCACAGTCTGTGCATGCTCGGGACGGATGAGACAAACGAGAAGAGCAAGGAAGCGGGAGCGAAGTATCTCTAGCGGGTTTGAATGTCAATTTCGTCGCGCGACCAGCCGAATGATCCGTATAGGCTTGCTCCCAAAAGCGTCGCATTTCGACACCGACGTCCTTAAGGTCGACGATTATCTTGAGTTTTGGCTGTTCGCGATTAAACAATCCCGCCGCCTTGCCTACCTCGGCAAACAGTTTCACCAAATATCGAATGTGCCTTCTTCAGCCA
>JBKQNQ010000335.1:0-10632 GCA_052145875.1 Thiobacillaceae bacterium | reverse complement strand
ACTGGAACGGGTTTTCTTCCCCTTCCCGAGGATGGAGTTAATGAAATTGCGAATCATCAAGGATCAATTATACCCTGATGGCGCACCACGCTTAGCCCCGGGGGTTGCCAGGGTTCGAGGCCATGCTTGAGCGCTGAGCGGTGCGTCCGAGCAATAAAGCGGCAGGGCACTGCATTGCGGACCACGGCAGTGCGCTTCAAAGGCGGGGCGCAAATGACCCCCTCAATGGGCTAACGCAAACTGATGATGGGCCAGCCGGCATTTTGGGCGTGCGCTCTGAGCGTGTCGTCGGGGTCAACGGCAACCGGAAAATCGACTTTTTGCAGCAGTGGAAGATCATTGAGCGAATCGCTGTAGAACCAACTCGAACGGATGTCCTCCCACAAGAGCCCGAGCCCCGACAGCCACATTTCGAGGCGGGTGATTTTATGCTCACGAAAGCTCGGAATGCCCGAAACCCTGCCGGTGAACTGGCCGTTCAGCACGTCGGGCTCGGTGGCGATAAGGTGTTCAATGCCGAATAATTCCGCGATCGGCTTTGTGACAAAGGAATTGGTCGCCGTGATGATCGCGACGAGATCCGCGTCGCGGAGGTGTCGCTGAACCAGCGCCTGTGCCTTTGGGGCCACCATGGGCTTGACCTTCGACTCCAGGTATTCGCGATGCCAGGCGTCCAGTTGAACGCGGGAATGGCGCGCCAATGGCTGTAGCTGAAAATCCAGGAAAGCATGAATGTCGAGTGTGCCATCCCGGTACTGATTGTAAAAAACCTCGTTCTGCGCTTGATAGACTTCGCGGTCGACCACCCCTTTTTCGACGAGGAACTGGGCCCATTCAAAATCCGAATCCCCGGCAAGCAAGGTGTTGTCGAGATCAAACAATACAAGTCTCATGGCGGCACAGTGGCAGTCGAAAGACTTGATTATACCGGCGCAGACCATCGCGCTCCCGCGTTAAAATCAGGCCATGACCCCTCCGATTCTTATTTTTCCCGACGCCTTTACGATCGTTGGATGGATCGCGTTAGTGCTTCTTGCGTTCGGGTTTTGGCGCGCGGGCGAATGGCGACGGTTGCTTGAGCCGCAACGTTCCAACCTGTTTCTGGGGGTATCCGTCGCGCTACTCGGACTGTGGCAGATTCGTACCGGCATTCGGCCGGGCCTCGTGTTCCATCTGTCCGGCGTATGCGCGGCCACCCTGATGTTTGGCCCCTGGCGTGGGATGCTCGCAGGGGTGATCGCCTTGGTCGGCAGCTTGCTGGGTGGACATGGCGCGTGGAGGAATTTGGGTCTGGACGTACTTATCTATACGGCGGTGCCAGCATTTTGCACCCATGGAGCATTCAGGCTCGTCGAGCGCAAATTGCCAAACCATTTCTTCATCTACGTGATGTTCAATGGCTTTTTCATCGCGGCCTTGTCGATGATCGCAATCGGACTGGCTGCCACTGCGTTGATGGCGCTATCGGGCGCGTACAAACTGGATTATTTGCTGGAGCATTACACGCCTTTCTATATTTTGCTCGCGTGGTCCGAAGCATTCAGCACCGGCATGGCGGTCACCCTCATGGCGGTCTATCGCCCCAGCTGGCTGGAAACATTCGATGACAATCGATATATCAAAGATAAGTAAGCCTTGAGCTTCGCCATCGATTACCCGGATTTGCCGGTGTCCGCCCGGCGCGTCGATATCCTTCGTGCGCTTGTGGCCAATCAGGTTTTGATTCTGTGTGGTGAAACCGGTTCGGGGAAGACCACTCAGATTCCCAAGATGTGCCTGGAGGCAGGGTTTGCTGAACACGGGCTGATCGGCTGCACCCAGCCACGCCGGATCGCGGCGCGTTCCGTCGCCGACCGCGTGGCGGCCGAACTCAAAGGGCAACTGGGCGGCTTGGTTGGCTACAAGGTGCGGTTTACCGACAAGGTGCGGCGCGACACCCGTATCAAGTTTATGACGGACGGCATCTTGCTGGCGGAAAGTCACGGCGATCCCCTGTTGTCTGCCTATTCATGCCTCGTCATTGACGAGGCCCACGAGCGTAGCCTCAATGTCGATTTCATTCTGGGGTATTTGCGTGAGCTCATCGGGCGTCGACCTGACCTCAAGGTGGTCATCACCTCCGCCACCATCGATGTCGAAAAATTCGCTGCACATTTTGCCAATGCACCGGTGTTTGAAGTGTCCGGCCGAACCTACCCCGTTGAAACACGCTACCGGCCATTGGAAGCGACTGAGCCAGCGCTCGCTCAGGGGGGCAAGAAAACCAAGGATGAGGGGGACCTTACCAGCGCCATTCTCGCGGCGACCGACGAACTGACCCAGCTCGGCTGGGGCGATACCCTGATATTTTTGCCCGGCGAGCGCGAAATTCGCGATACCGCTGAGGCACTGCGCAAACATCATCCTCCGGCCACCGAGATCCTTCCGCTCTATGCCCGACTTTCGGTGGAAGAGCAAGACCGCATTTTCAGACCCGGCGCCGCGCGCCGCATCATCCTGGCCACGAATGTCGCGGAAACGTCGCTCACCGTTCCGGGCATACGCTACGTCATTGATACCGGCGTGGCGCGGGTCAAGCGCTATTCGCCGCGCAACAAGGTTGAGCAGCTGCTGGTCGAAAAAGTCTCCCAGGCCTCCGCGAATCAGCGGGCCGGCCGCTGCGGTCGGATGGAGTCGGGGGTGTGCATCCGTCTCTATGATGAAGCCGATTATCTGAACCGGCCGTCCTACACCGATCCCGAAGTGCTGCGGTCGAGCCTTGCGGGCGTTATCTTGCGCATGAAATCCCTCGGACTTGGCCGTGTGGAGGCGTTTCCCTTCATCGATCCGCCGCACAGCCGGCTGATTCAGGATGGCTATCAACTGCTCAACGAACTGCACGCGCTAAACGAGCAGGGTGAACTGACTCAGATTGGCCAACGCTTGGCAACCCTGCCGCTCGATCCACGCATCGCACGCATGTTGCTCGCGGCTGACGGACAGCGCTGCCTCAATGAGCTCTTGATCATCGCGAGCTTTCTATCGGTGCAGGATCCGCGCGAGCGGCCACAAGATCGCGCGGGCAGTGCGGACGAAAAGCACCAGCTATTTCAGGATGAGCGTTCTGATTTCATGGGCGTACTCAAGCTGTGGCAGTTTTTCGACGACGCGATTCGCCACAAGAAGTCCAACCGGCAGTTGCGGGAGCAGTTGGCAGCGCATTATCTGTCGCATCGACGCATGCGCGAATGGCGCGAAGTCCATGGCCAGATCCATACCCAGCTGGTCGAGATGGGACTTAAGCCAAACGAAAAATCGGCGGGGTATGACGCCATCCACCAAGCGCTGCTCACTGGCCTGCTGGGTAATGTCGGTTACCGTTCCGAAGACGCGAAAGCCCGCAAGCCGGGGGAGGGCGCCTATGATGGGGCACGCGGCATCAAGTTCAGCTTGCATCCGGCCTCGGTTCTCGCCAAAAAGGGCCCCAAGTGGGTGGTGGCAGCGGAGCTTACCGACACCGGACGTTTGACCGGGCGCATGGCGGCGGAGGTGCGGCCCGAATGGATTGAAGCGGCCGGCCGGCATCTGCTGCAGTTGTCCTATGCCGAACCCCACTGGGACAGGACCTCCGCCCGAGTCATGGCCTACGAGAAGGCCAGCCTGTACGGCATCACATTAGTCGCGCGACGGCGGGTACATTACGGCACCATCGATCCGCCGCTTGCGCGTGAGCTGTTCATCCGGGGCGCATTGATCGCGGGCGATTACGCCAGCAACGAGCGCTGGTTCGTGCACAACCGTCAACTGGTGGAGGCGATCCACGAGCTCGAACACAAGGCGCGCAAGTCAGGGGTGTGGCTGGATGAGGAACGGATGTTTCGCGTATTCAATGCCCGGCTTCCCACCGAAATAAACAATGGACCCGCGCTGGAAGCGTGGCTTAAGTCCAACCCGGCAGGGCGCGACGCCTTGATGCTCTCGCGTGAAGATATCTTGGGCGAGAGCTTTGGGCCGGAAGCGAACCTATTCCCGGAGACGCTTCGCATCGATGGCGTTGAATGCCCGCTCAGGTACCGGTTCGAACCCGGTCACCCCCTTGATGGCGTGACCTTGAAGGTCCCACTCTATTTGCTCAATCGCCTCGACGAAGCACAGGTTGATTGGTTGGTCCCAGGCATGATCCGCGACAAGATCACGGCGTTGTTGAAGGGTTTGCCCAAGGACAGGCGACGCCTGCTCATCCCGATTCCCGACCACGTCACGGCCTTTCTCGTTACGGCCAAGCCCGGGGAGCAGAAACTGACCGAGGCATTAAGTGCCTACGTGCAACGCCAATTCGATCAGGTGATCAAAGCCGGCGAGTGGAGTCCAGACCTGCCGGCGCATCTGCGAATGAACCTGCAGGTGATGAATGACGCGGGAGAGGAGCTCGCGTCCAGCCGGGACTTGGCAGCACTTCGCCACCAACTTGGCGAGACGGCGCGCCTGACCTATGGCAAATCGGACGATTCAGTTTCAGGCTTCGAGCGCGACGGGATCACCCGATGGGATTTTGGCGACTTGCCTGAAGCGGTTAAATTCAGTCGCAAGCGGCAGGAACACGTTGGCTATCCCGCCCTGCTCGATCAAGGCGAAGCAGTTTCGCTGCTGCTGTTGGATGATGCCGAAGAGGCGCTGCGAGAGAGCCACGGTGGCGTGGTGCGGTTGCTCCGTCTGGCACTGGGAGTCCAGTTCAAGCAACTGGAGAAGGACGTCGTCCGACAGACGGCACTCGCGCTGAAATACCGCGGCCTGGGCAACGCAGATCAGCTGTATGCCGACCTGCTCGACACCATCGCGGACCGTGCGTTGCTTGGCGATGACGCGCTGCCGCGCAACGAAGCGGCGTTCGACAAGCAGCGGGAGCGGGCCAAGCCGAGGATGGCCGTGGTGATGCAAGGCTTGCTGAAGGATGTGGACGCGGTGCTTAACCTCTATAACGCGCTCACGCACAAGCTCAATGGCAAGGCGGCCTATCCCCATGCCTGGCGTGACGAGCGCGAGCACTTGGCTAGGCTTGTTTATCCGGGCTTCATTCGTGAGCTCCCCTGGGTGCGCTGGAAGGACCTCATCCGCTATCTGCAGGCCATTGAGCGGCGGTTCGAGAAACTGCCCAGTGCCGGGGAGCGGGATCCGCGCCACACTGCCGCCGTTCAGGCACTTGAAATGCGCTATTTCGAAGGCCTCGACAAGCTGCGCAAACGTGGCCTTAAGCCCGACTTTGGGATGAGCGAGTTTCGCTGGCATCTCGAAGAGCTTCGGGTTTCGCTGTTTGCCCAGGAACTCAAGACACCCTATCCCGTGTCGATCAAACGGCTGGAGAAAACCTGGCAGGGCCTGAGCGCTTGACGAGCGGGCGCAAACCTCGCTAAGTTTAGGCTGTGGAGAACCTCAATCTTCCCAACCTGTTCACCAGCCTGCGCCTATTCTCGGCGCCAGGCGTGGTCTGGCTGATTCTGGAAGACCGTTGGGCATTTGCCTGCTGGCTGTTTGTCGCGGCTGCATTGACTGACGGAGTCGATGGCTGGCTTGCCCGCCGACTCAATCAGGCCACGGCCTTGGGAGCGGCTCTGGATACGGTGACCGACAAGGCGCTCGGCCTGGGTGTGCTGATTGTGCTCTCCGCGCTGGGGTTGGTGCCCGCCTGGGTCACGCTTGCGATTGTCCTCCGGGATGTCGTGGTCGTGCTGGGTGCAATCGCTTACAAGGGCGTGGCGGGCCGATTGGAGATCCAACCCACGGTTCTGGGTAAGGCAAATACCGTTGCCGAATTCGCCATGCTCTCGCTGGTGCTGGGCCACGAGGCGGGGATCGTGCCAGGAGATCGCTGGCTCATGCCGATGTTTGATCTGGTCTTTGCGACTACGGTCGCGTCGGGGATTCAGTACGTCTGGGTTTGGAGCGGCAAGGCCAGGCGCCGTGTGGGCGGCCTATAGGATACGTCTGGAACAGCAGACGGCCGGGTCCGTCGACATGGGGTTAGCCGGGGCTTTCATTTCGCGCGATGCTTAACCGGCACGACGTCGAGCGGATGGAGCCGGGCCCAAGCGGCGAATGACGATGCGATTCAACCCATTCAGATTTGCTGCCAATTCACCCCAGGGCTTGCCCGGAAAGCTTCGCATCGGCTAATTGAGCGTGGCAGAATTCCGGGATTCCCCGAAGGCGGCCATCGACCCGATCGCGCAACGGCCTCGTCGACAGATCGTGGACTCCAGCATCCGGTGCCTTGCCACGGATTCCGTGGGACGGTGGAATCGCGTCTCCCGCGAATGCACCGCGCACTACTCCGTCCCAAACAGGGCGCGCTGGCGCCGCGTCGCCTCTCCATGCTTGACTTTGTACATCGCTGCATCTGCAGCCCGAAGCAGCACATCTTCGTCCTGGCCATCTTCAGGGTACATGGATTGGCCAATGCTGGCCGCGAGTTCCACCCCCAAGCCATAAAAACTTGCTTCGGCACCCAAGGATTCTTCGATCTTTTGTGCGGCCGATAGACAATCGCTGCGGCCGCGCACGTTTTCCAGCAACACGGCAAATTCATCTCCACCCAGGCGCGCAACCGTATCGGATTCGCGCACGCTATTTACAATACGCGCCGCCACCTCCGTCAGCACTGCATCGCCAACATGATGGCCGTTTCGGTCATTGATTTCCTTGAATCGATCCATGTCGACGAACAGGATTCCAATCTGGCTGCCATAACGTTTGGCATGGCGGATTGCCTGTTGCAGGCGGTCGTAGAATAGACGGCGGTTGGCAAGGCCTGTCAGGGGGTCGTGCGTCGCCTCGACCTCAAGTGAGGCGCGCGATGTTTCCAGAGCGGCCATCTGCTGCTCGATCCGATCATGGCTGCGCGCCATGCGTCGCATTGTCCAGATGCCGATCAATGCGCCCAAAAGCGCAGCGAGCGCGCCTGACCCAACCGTGAATACCAAGTCATCGCGGTAATCTTGACGGGCGTTTTGCATCGCGGCCTGACTGCCGTCTTGGTAGAAATTGCGGAGCTCGTCAAGCTTCTGGTTGAACGCATCCTCGAGCGGAATAACGTGGTTGATCAGGTAGGCATCGGCCTGGGGGTAGTCTTCGGATTTGAGCAGCGTGACCACCTCGTCCTGGGCCGGTTCGATCTGCTTGATCAGTTCCGATTGGGCGTCGAAATTGGCCTTCTCCCGCTCCGTAAAGCCCATGCTTTTGAGTTGATCGCGACCAAATCCAACCATGTATCCGGCGTGCAGAAACTCCATCCACAGTGCGTCCTGCGCGAAGGGGTCGCGGACCAGCGCCATGCGTGCAAGCCGGTCCGCATGCATGTGGGCCGCAATCTGGGTACGGGTGACGATATCGACCTTGCGCTCGTGCATCGCCACCACATTTTCCATTTCCTCGTGAATGCGGCGCAGCTGAAACACGCCAAGGATGGACAAAGTGGCGATGATACCGATCAAGACCATGATGGTCCCACCAGCGAAGACGAGCGAAGCGTAATGCTTCAGGGGTTTAATCAATGCGCCATCTCCTAATCGCAAATTTGGCACGACGGTCCCGGCCCTCAGGTGAAGCAACAACTGGGATGCTGATGGAATTAACGGCCATGGGTCGGGGAATTGTTAGTCTTGATAAGCTGGCTCTGTAAATCGTCGATCACCTGACTGGAATGCGTGTTTGCGTCAACCTTGCGATAGACCGCGGCAACGCGACCGGTTGGGTCAATTAAAAAAGTATAACGCCGCGCCATGCGGAACAGGCCAAAATCCATCAAACTGCCATAGGCACGCGCGGTTTCACCCGATTGATCGGCGAGGAGGAGGAATGGCAGCTGGTATTTGCTCGCAAAGCGGGCGTGCGAGGCCGGCGAGTCCACGCTGATCCCGATCACCTCTGCGCCCAATGCTTTCAGCCTAGCAAAGTCATCGCGAAAGTGGCACGCTTCTTTGGTACAACCTGGGGTGTCATCCTTCGGGTAAAAATACAACACACGCCAGTGGCCGGAAAAATCCGACAGCGAACGGATGGTTCCGGTCTGGTCCGGGAGTTTGAATTCAGGCGCGAGGTCTCCAGGCTGCAGGGACGGCTCCGATCGGAAGCTGCGGATCAGCATGAGGGCCAGGACCGAAACCAACCCAATCAGGATTAATAGTTTCATCGGACCGCGGTGATGTGAATGAATGGTTCATTATCCTTCAAGCGAGGCGGGAGAGAAAATCCACCTTGCTTGCAGAGTGTTCACGACGGGGGGGCACCAGGGCCGCGACCGGAATTCGACGGGGCCGTAAGGGATAAGCACTTCAGCCTGCGACGGCCGCACAACCGGATTCGCGCGTGTGGCCCAGCCATCGGGGCCAGCCGGGGCAACAGCCGTCCTGCATCCGTGCCCTTGGCCAGTGGATCAGGGCGGCGCTTTCGACGATGCGGGACTGGCGACGTTTGGAATGGTCAGGTTATAGTCGGCGCATCATGTCGCGATTGTGGCGGTTGAAATCCCGAACCCGGAATCACCATGGCCTCCATCCTCAAAAATTCCCGCGGTACCTGGCGCGTTCAAATTGCGTATCGTGGCCGGCGGGAATCTAAGACATTTGCTACCAAATCGATGGCCCAACAATGGGCCAAACTGCGCGAGAGCGAACTACAGCGCGGCCTGATGGCGTGCATCGATGATGCGCAGAAAACCAGTCTGTCCGCGGTCATCGAACGCTATCGCGAACGTGTACTTCCATTCAAGCGCAACCGTTCTGATCGATTCACCCTGGACAAGTTGGATCGCCGTTTTGGGCGTCATCCGCTACTCAGTCTGCATAGCAAGGATGTTGCGGATTTTCGTGATGACCTGATTCAAGCGGGCAAAGCGCCGGCAACGGTCGTCAAGGAACTCAATCTGCTGCGGGTATTGATCGACTTCGCGATCACGGATATGGGTATTTACATGCCAGCCAATGTGGCACGTGTAGTGAAGAACCCGCGGGTGCGCAATGCACGGACTCGCATTTTGAGTGAATCCGAAGAGTCCCAGCTCTTTGGAGCGTTCACGCATCCAATGTTGCCATATATCACGCAACTGGCATTGGAAACCGCCTGTCGTTTGGGTGAACTGCTGAACATGCAGTGGGAACATGTCGACTTGAAACGATGCACGCTGCACATTCCGGTGACCAAGACGGATGTGCCGCGCACGGTTCCATTATCTCCCGTGGCAATCCGGACGTTTAAGAAGATTCCGCGTGAGGCGGGCGTGAGCAAAATATTTGGCTGCTGGGCACGGGTGGACAGTTTTGAAAACGTCTTCCGTCGTGCCGTGAAGAACGCGGGACTGGAAGATTTTCGCTTTCATGATCTACGGCACACGGCCACATCCCGTCTGGCGCAAAAGATCCCGAATGTGGTTGAGCTTAGCCTAATCACCGGGCACACCGACCTCAAGATGCTGTCCCGCTACTATCACATCAGCGCCGAAGACCTGGCCAAGAAACTGCGCTGAGCGCTCCGGGGCTGCCCGTATCTTGCGTGCGACAGCGCCATAATATCGCCTGAATAAGAATATTCACCATAGCTTCCAATTAGTCAGCTCTAATGTTGACGCAATACTACGCAAAGCAGCCCACTTGAATGTGGCAGAGTGGTCGCACCCGCGCGGACGATGGGGTCTGCGGCCGCGATGGGCGATGCTTTGCGCATATCTGGCAACGTGGCGTTTCGTAACCGCCGCGTCCATTACTAGAAGCCAAGCGCGGTTGACGCGTTATCGGTTACGTCAACGGATGCGTCGTGCTCCAGCCAGCGGCGATGCCAACGCTCCCACGCCTCGTATGCTCCCATGGCTTTCGCGATCCTGGTGATACGCGATAGGCTCATTTCACGCAACTGGATGTCGAGCGGCGGCAAGGGAACCCGGCTACGCAGCGAGGTGCCAAGATAGATCCAGTCGACAAGCGCTCGCTCTGGCGTGGCCCTTGGGTAGCCGTGACGCAGATCCTGAATGTCCTCAAGCCGGGCCGAACCGGCCTCGATAAGCCATGCCGGCATGGCATAGAATCGGAACGGCCCCGCAGGGGTAACCCGTTCGCCCACTTTTGGGGACGCCATGCCAGGTACCTGGCGCACCACGCAGGTTATCGTGTCGCCAAAGTTGTTCAAGGCTCCTGAGCGCTCAAGCACCCATGCAAGGTTTACGATCGCGCCGCGCCGAATGTATTGAGCGGCTTCAGCGGGATGAACGGTTGGCCCAGCCAAACGAATAAGATAGACACCTCGTGAGACAGGCTCCAAGGCGCCGGTCTGTACCAACCCGCGTACCCAGCGTCCCAGCGAGGAAGCGGCGGGGTGGGTTCCCGCGTTTACGCGCGCATAGGCCTCAAGGTCTTGCGTCGTGACAACATGAGGTGCCCCAAGCGAAAGCAAGGTTTTCTACACTGCCGGTTTCCACGCGTGCTTCATTGTGCCTCCGTCAGCCGCAAGCTGCCAAACAACACGCGCATCGTCATTCCACCTGTGAGATAAAGCCGGGCTCCGTAATGGATGGACAGGGCGCGCAACAGCCCGATTTGGCACCGGTCGATTGCGCACATTCGTGCAGAAAAGCCTTCTGACGACGGATCAGACATATTCTGTTAACAC
>JBKQNQ010000334.1:0-6776 GCA_052145875.1 Thiobacillaceae bacterium | reverse complement strand
GGATCTTGGAGCAGACCCAATTACCCAACTCGAAATGATCCGGATACTTGCACAGGGAGCGGGCTCGCGCGGAATGGCAGGTGGGCAAGCGGTTGACCTCGAGAGTGTGGGGCGCGCACTGTCCTTGCCTGAGCTGGAATTCATGCACATCTTGAAGACGGGCGCACTAATCCGTGCTTCGGTGCAACTGGGTGCCCTGTGCGGCAAGAACCAGACGACGGCGAAGCTCTCAGCCCTCGACCACTACGCCAAATGCATCGGCCTCGCCTTTCAGGTAGTCGACGATGTCCTCGATGCGGCGTGTTCGACGATAACCCTCGGCAAGACGGCCGGGAAGGACGCAAGTCAAAACAAACCCACGTATGTTAGCTTGCTTGGCCTGGAACCGGCCAAGGCACTTGCGCAAAGCCTGCATCAGGATGCGTGCAA
Organism: Thiobacillaceae bacterium; assembly: GCA_052145875.1. GTDB lineage: Bacteria > Pseudomonadota > Gammaproteobacteria > Burkholderiales > Thiobacillaceae > DASQBT01. The sequence goes on along the minus strand of JBKQNQ010000334.1, from coordinate 6,347 downwards.
GGCGTTGCGCCCATTAGGCGGCAAGGCTGCCCGTCTGCTGCAGCTGGCCGATTACATCATTCTGCGGAATCACTGAGTTAGCGGAACCACGACGTTGTCCTACCCCTTACTGGAACGCCTCCACTTGCCGGCCGATCTGCGCGCCTTGCCGCGCTCAGACCTCACTAGAGTAGCGCAGGAATTGCGTGGCTTCCTGCTGGAAAGCGTCGCCCGTACCGGCGGCCATCTCGCATCCAATCTTGGCGCGGTGGAACTCACGCTGGCCCTGCATTACGTCTACGACACACCGCGCGACAAGCTGATCTGGGATGTCGGTCATCAAACGTACCCCCACAAGATATTGAGCGGCAGGCGAACCCGCATGGACACCTTGCGGCAGTTGAACGGGATCGGGGGCTTCCCCAAGCGTGACGAAAGCGAGTACGACGCGTTTGGAACCGGTCACTCCTCCACATCGATCTCTGCAGCGCTTGGCATGGCCGAGGCCTTCAGACAAACCAATTCCCATCAACGCGCGGTCGCCATCATTGGCGACGGCGCGATGACTGCCGGGATGGCATTTGAGGCGCTGAACAACGCCGGTGCAACAGACCTACCATTGCTTGTCGTACTCAACGACAACGACATGTCTATCTCACCTCCCGTCGGCGCGCTGAACAATTATCTGGCCAGACTCATGTCAGGCCGTTTTTACGCTGCCGCTCGCAGAGCGGGTGAACGGGTTCTATCGCATGTCCCACCGATCAAAGAGCTGGCGAAGAAGGCGGAGGAGCACATGAAAGGCATGATGACGCCCGGCACCCTGTTCGAGGAGTTTGGATTCAATTACATTGGCCCGATTGACGGCCATGACCTGGATGTATTGGTCGAGACCCTGTCTAACGTTCGCCAACTCCCGGGGCCGCAATTCCTGCATGTGGTAACGCAAAAGGGCAAAGGCTATTCTCCCGCCGAAGGCAATCCCTGTCTCTATCATGGCGTGACGCGCTTTGACCCAACTTCTGGCGTGGCAGAGAAATTCACTAGCGCACCAACCTACACCCAAATCTTCGGCGACTGGCTCTGCGACATGGCCGCCCTGGACGACCGGCTCATCGGCATTACCCCTGCAATGCGCGAAGGCTCCGGACTCGTGCGATTTTCGCAGGAGTTCCCCAAACGTTATTTTGATGTCGGGATTGCTGAACAGCATGCCGTCACGTTCGCGGCAGGGCTTGCTTGTGAAGGCCGCAAGCCTGTGGTTGCCATCTATTCCACCTTTCTCCAGCGGGCCTATGATCAACTCATCCACGATGTTGCCCTACAAAATCTGGACGTGACGTTTGCCGTTGATCGGGGGGGTCTGGTCGGTGCCGATGGCCCGACCCACGCAGGCAGTTTTGACTTGAGCTACCTACGCTGCATCCCGAATCTCATCGTCGCTGCGCCCTCCGACGAGAACGAATGCCGGCGCTTGCTGACCGCCTGCTACCAGCATGCGGGCCCCGCAGCGGTACGCTATCCACGCGGCGCAGGACCCGGTGCCCGACTCGAGCCTGGACTTGACAAACCGGAAATTGGTGAAGCACGGATTGTGCGAGAAGGCGTAGGCGTTGCCATCCTGGCCTTTGGCAGCATGGTGGCGCCGGCCTTGGCGGCCGCCAGGTCGTTAGATGCTACGGTGGTCGACATGCGTTGGGTCAAGCCTTTGGATACGCGAACACTCAACCAGATGGCTTCACGTCACGCCTTACTGGTTACCGTTGAAGAAAACGCCGTCTTGGGTGGCGCCGGCTCTGCAGTAGCAGAATGGCTGGCCCTAAGACCCCTTCCGATTCCTCTGTTGCAGCTTGGCTTGCCTGACCGCTTCATCGAGCAGGGGGATCCGGCCAAGTTACTGGCCTCTTGTGGCCTCGATGCCTCGGGCATCGAAGCCTCCATCCGGCACAAGCTTGCCGGGAGAACAATGGTCGAGTAATTTACTAAGGTATTCCTAGCGGTTATACTGCAAGCATTAGACGAGTGCATGCGGCGGTTTCCCGCTGAAAGGACCCCCCAATGAACGACTGCTGTGACATACAAACACCCGCTATGGATGACGTCCAGAATTATGAGGACACCCGGAAACTCGCCATCGACAAGGTGGGCATCAAATCCATTCGGCACCCGGTTCGTGTCGCCGACAAGAGGGATGGGGTGCAGCACACAGTGGCCACCTTTAGCATGTATGTCTACTTACCCCATCAGTTCAAGGGCACGCATATGTCGCGGTTCGTGGAGATTCTGAACAGCCGCGAGCGCGAAATATCTGTCGAAAATTTTGAAGCCATGCAACGGGATATGGTTTCCCGCCTCGAAGCGGAATCCGGGTACATTGAGATGACTTTCCCCTATTTCATCAATAAATCGGCACCGGTGTCAGGCGTTCAAAGCCTCATGGATTACGAAGTGACCTTTATCGGTGAAATCGACAAGGGAAAATTCAGCCACACGACCAAGGTTGTGGTACCTGTCGCTTCGCTTTGCCCGTGCTCGAAGAAGATATCGGACTACGGTGCCCACAACCAACGGTCTCATGTCACGGTGACGTGCCGAACCAATGATTTTCTGTGGATTGAAGACATTGTCCGGATGGTGGAAGAACAGGCATCCTGTGAGCTTTATGGTCTGCTTAAGCGGCCGGATGAAAAGTTCGTCACGGAACGGGCCTACGACAACCCAAAATTCGTCGAGGATATCGTTCGGGATGTCGCCGCTGCGCTAAATCGGGACAAGCGCGTGGACTGGTATATTGTCGAGGCAGAAAACTTTGAGTCGATCCATAACCACTCCGCGTACGCGTTGATTGAACGGCGTAAACCCTAGGGCAACGCTCCCGCGCCCAAGGCTCCCCTCGATGCGTGAAACACGCCGCGGTTTGAGTCGGTCTGTCGCGACCGGTTCAAGGTCGCGACAGGATTGAATAAAATCCTTCGTTTAAACCGATTTCAGCAGGTCACGACGGCACCCGAGTACGCGGACAGGAGCACCGCCACGACGTCTGCGGGCGCTGGAGATTTATACTCCCCACGGCCATATTGCTCCATCAAATCACCTTTGTAGGTTTTTAAGAAATCGTCAAACAATGTGCCCCCATAAACGCCCGTCGCGGACAAGCTATCATCTGCCGCGTTATATTCCAGCTTGACGGCCGCTAACGGTTGCGTCGCAGGACCATAGGTCACGGCTGCCCCTTTTGCAGGATCGAATACGCTGTTATGGGCACAGCAGGTGATCACACCCTTTCGGCCTGCAAGGTCGCTTTGCTCTGCCTGGTAAGCCATGACGGATGCGGCTTTCGTGGGATATGCCAACTGATGCGAGCAGATGGCAGAATAGGCGACAATGTCCTTATTGGGACCGACCCCACCCTGCCAACTATATGCGTCGCCGGCTGCGGTTTTGAGATCAGTCGGATCCGCCGCGGTGCCGAGTCTAATTAACAGGCAGGGCAAGCTCTTCATCGGGTAATCGAAGAAATACGCTTCAGCGGTACTCAGGGCCGAAGCTTTGAGCGGTTGGCCATCGGCGCCCACCAAACGGGATTTGGTATACGTGACCAGGTCCCCGGCCATGGCCAATCGTTCGGTCAAGGTTCCAATCACTGCCGCACCGGCAACCGTACCTGCACAGGTACGAATGAATGTCCGTCTATCCAACGACATAAATGTTCTCCTCTCGTTACTTAAACGGGGGCCCCCTGGGGCCCCCAACGAACGCGTTACACCACCCCTATCAGGAGAATGTGTCGCGATAAATGCCCTTGGCCCATTCCAGATAGGTCTTGCCCTTGGCTTCGTCACGGTTCTCAAACGTCTTGGTATCGGGCGAGAAGCCAGTGATGGCGTCCTTGGCCGGGTCATAGACATAATGTGCAATCACGCCAATGCCCAGGGGAACGGGATACGCCTCCACCATGGAGTAGCACACCGTTTCCGGCGTATGCCACGGAATCTCCTTGCCTTGGGCCCGCGCCGCCAAGACTTCGGCGACGAATTTCCCTTCGGTGTTGGAGGTGTTTGCACTCTTGGAGTAGGGCTGGGACCTCGAGTCACCCGTTACATACACGCGGTCGTCACCAATGAGATTGTAGAAACGCACATCGGTGTTACCTTCCTTCTGCGTGGTCTTCGTGGTAGGCCCCATGAGACCACATTGCTCGAGCAGCGTATTTCCGCGCACGTGGGGGTAGATGCACGCATCATCGAACGGGTAGGAGTCAAAATCGGTCTTGATGATTTTCTTGTCTACATCGATGCCCGTAATGTCATTGGACGGCTTCCATTCGATAATGTCTTTGTACAGCTCGTCGAATGCCGCGTGGAACCCTTTGGCCTTAATTGTAATTTCCGGGTTGCCGTCCAGTATCAAGACCTTGGCCTTGACATTGTTCTTCTGGAAATAATTGGCCATAAGGCAAGCGCGCTCATACGGCCCGGGCAGGCAGCGGTAATTGCCGGCGGGCACGGTCTGGACAAACACCCCCCCATCAAATTCTTGAACCTTGCGCTTAATGGTTTCGTGCTCCATTGGAGAGATGAATCCCCCCGGGTACTTCTGACGGAGCGTCGCGATGGAGTAGGCATCCGAAACACCACTTCTCGGGTAGTCATAGGAAATCCCGGGAGCAAACACGATGTAATCGTAGTTGATCTCACCATCGCTCGTAATAAGCGTGCGGGACGTCCGGTCCAGACCGGTCACGGTGGAATTAAAATAGACGTAGTTGTTGTTGACCGCCGCATCCAGGAAACTGTGGTCAGCCAGAAACTCAAGATCGACAATTCCGACGAACCACAAGCTGCTGCAAAAGCAGGAAGAATACATGTCCCGCTTGTCGACCACGACCACGTCAAAGTTTGGATAATTCTTCTTGGCATACTTCGCAATGGTCAAGCCGGAAGTTCCTGCGCCTACGACTACCAAGCGTGGCCCCTTCGCCGCGGGTATTTCAGCCTTCACGCCTGTACCCACCATCGGCGCCTTTGAATCACTCGCTGCCACTGCCTGGGATGTGCTTGCGCATCCCACACTCCCTATCGCACCCAGGCCCGCCGCCAGGCCACCAATCTTCACAAAATCGCGACGCGTTATTTTCTCACTCATCTACTCCTCCTTCGGGACATGAAATGAAGGCTGCCGGGGCAGCCACACATCAGGTAGCAACAAATGCCACATGAATTCTTCAATTTCGGGCGGTACAGAAGCCAGTGTTATTTTCGTTTGCGTAAGCCTGTATTGGTAAATTATTTATATAGACCTAATTGCCTAGTGATTGTTAACAAACAGGCCAATTTATTGATGTCTGTCATCATATTACTGATAAGGGGATTAAAACAAGTGATTTAACCTAAGAACCGTCTAAGATCCTGCTGGGCGAAGAGATGTCGGGGCTGGACTAGTAGCGCTGAATCAGCGTCATGGTCTGCCCCTCGCGCTTCATGTCGGTTCGGTTCAGAAAGCTCATGCCCAGCAGCGCCGGGCTGACATTGGCATCCAGCACGTAGCCTGCAACCATGTTTAAGGAGATCCCGCCGACCTTGACCGTGTTGAACATCACCTTCCAGGCCTTCTCGGCTCCCGCTGCCGTGCCAACCATGATTGGCGCAGATGCCTCGTAATCGAGGTTCATGCGTTTTGCCTCCTGCGCACCGATTGCGACGGACGTGGCGCCGGTATCCAGCAGAAACGAAACCGAGACCCCGTTGATTTCGCCCTGGCTGAAGAAGTGCCCGCTGGGATCCTCTGACAGCATTACAGTCGGCTTGAGGTTGGAACTTGGCACATTGGCAAATGACTGACCCATCAAAAGCGTCCGGCGTTTTCTATCCACTTCAATGACCGCCGACTCGGATGTGGCTGAAATGAGCTTGACTCCACCCACGGTTTGCCCGGCTGACAGCGTTTTCGGGGGCCCGCCATCCACCCGGAGGATTGCCTTGTCTTTAAAAAGACCGACGACCGCAACCGACGATGCCCAAATCTGGGCAGAAAACATCCCCAGTCCGCCAACTGCAATACAATATGCGATCCATTTCATGTTTATTTCTTTCGCAATGCAACCAGTTCTCATTTTCCGCTTCACCCAAACTGAAGGTCCGGGCTACTTAGGAGATTTTCTGTCTGCCAAGGGTGTCCCGCAAACCCAGATCAATGTGGATTTGGGCGACACGATTCCATTAGATATTAGCGGTTATTCCGGCCTGGTCTTGATGGGCGGCCCGATGAGCGTAAATGATCCGCTACCCTGGATCGAGCCTGTCCTCACGGTGGCGCGTGATGCGGTGAAACAGGCTGTGCCCGTGCTCGGACACTGCTTGGGTGGGCAG
>JBKQNQ010000333.1:0-7171 GCA_052145875.1 Thiobacillaceae bacterium | reverse complement strand
GAAGGCATCGCGGGTGCCTTGCTCGGCGAGGAACCTGCCATCGGGGTAATGGCACCCTTCGGAGACGACCACGGTGCAATAGCCATGTTCTTTTACCAACCGATCAACGCGGGCAAGAAACTTCTCTTGGTCAAACTGGATCTCCGGGAACAGGATCACGACGGGAATACCGTGATCCTCAACGAGGCCGCCTGCAGCGGCAATCCAACCGGCGTGGCGCCCCATTACCTCGACGACAAAAATCTTGGTTGACGTCTTGGCCATGGAACGTACATCAAAGGACGCTTCCAGTGTCGACACTGCAATGTATTTGGCGACCGAACCGAAGCCCGGGCAGCAGTCGGTGATGGGCAGATCATTGTCCACCGTCTTCGGAACATGAATGGCCTGCACCGGATAGCCCAACGTCTCCGATAGCTGGCTTACCTTGAAGCAGGTATCAGCGGAATCGCCACCACCGTTGTAGAAGAAATAGCCGATGTTGTGCGCCTTAAACACCTCAATCAGCCGCTCGTACTCGCGCTTGTTCGCTTCGAGCGATTTCAGCTTGAAACGACACGATCCAAACGCGCCAGACGGTGTGCTGCGGAGTGCCGCGATGGCGGCAGCCGATTCCTTGCTGGTGTCGATCAAGTCCTCGGTCAACGCGCCAATGATGCCATTGCGGCCTGCGTAGAGCTTGCCGATGGCTTCCTTATGCTTACGCGCACTTTCAATCACGCCGCACGCGGAAGCGTTGATTACCGCTGTGACTCCGCCGGACTGTGCATAGAATGCATTTTTCTTGGGGGCGGTCTTCCTGGTCGCCATGGTGCTTCTCCTCGTCTCTAAAATAACGCCGCCAGGCCGCACCTGGCGAACCATAACCTTCTGCCGTCTATTGGTTCCGCTCGGATCCGCCCTCACGTTGGAACTCGACGTCCACCTGGAGTTTCAGCATTGTGACCACGCAATCCACCAGATCATCGTATTCTTCGCGATCAGTGGTGTAGCGGTCGCGCACCCGATAGAAGAACATGGGCCGGAACCGGGAGTGTCCTGTCTTGGATATGCAGAACTTACAATGGTGTGATTCCCAATAGAGTCCAGAGCAATCTGTCAGCTCTCGGTCATCCGGATAGATACGGATTTCCGTTTCCACCTCCAGCAGTTCCGGTGGCTGCTCGGGCCAGCGCTCCTTGAGCGTCTGGGCTACCACCCACTTCTCGCTATCCGTGAATTCCGGGGCGTGCGCGGGCACGACCTACGCCCCTAAGCCTTTGAAAATAGCGTCGCGAATCTGTTCCACCTTGCCGACCCCGGCAATCTTGACGTATTTGGGGGCAGCGGCTTCCGCGCGCTTCGCCCACTCACCGTAATATTGCACCAGCGGCTCAGTCTGAGCGTGATACACGTCAAGCCGCTTCTTCACGGTTTCCTCCTTGTCGTCGTCACGCTGAATCAGGTCTTCACCTGTTAGATCGTCCTTCCCCGCGGCCTTGGGAGGATTGAAAACCACGTGGTACGTGCGACCAGACGCCACATGCACACGGCGGCCCGACATACGCTTGACTATCTCCTCGTCCGCGACGTCGATTTCGACCACGTAGTCGATTGGTACGCCCGCTTCTTTCATTGCCTCCGCCTGAGGAATGGTGCGGGGAAACCCATCGAACAGATATCCGTTCTTGCAATCGTCCTGGGTCAAACGCTCTTTCACCATGCCGATGATGATGTCGTCCGAGACCAGGCCGCCGGAATCCATGATTGCCTTGGCTTTCATGCCCAGCTCAGTCCCGGCCTTCACGTGCGCACGAAGCATGTCACCCGTGGAAATCTGGGGGATGGCGAATTTTTCCTTGATGTAATTGGCCTGGGTGCCTTTTCCGGCGCCTGGGCCTCCCAACAGAATGAGGCGCATTTGCTTCTCCTTGTGCTTATCGCAGTAACAATAAAGCCGTTAGGGTATTGCATGCGCCTGGGCCGGCGAACTTAATTTTTTTTATTGAAAGATAAGGGGACTGTTTCGGGGCGGTTGAATAGGGCTCTGGCGCGTTCCAGGTCTTCGGGGGTATCCACGCCAGGACGTGGGAGTTCAGCGGATACCGCCACCGCGATGCGATAGCCATGCCAAAGGGCGCGCAACTGCTCCAACATTTCGAAGCGTTCCAGCGGCGCCGGCGCCAGGCTCGAATAGGCCCTCAAAAACCCCACGCGATAGGCATAGAGCCCGATATGGCGCAGCGGGGCCATGGCAGCGGGCAAACTCTCGTTTCGGGAAAATGCGTCGCGGGGCCAGGGAATGGGGGCACGACTAAAGTACAGCGCATAACCCTTGGAATCGGTAACCACCTTTACCGAATTGGGGTTGCGAAAGTCCTCTTCATCCTGGATTACGTGAGCCAGGGTCGCGATGGCGGCATCCGCCTTGAGGGTTAGCTCAAGTGCACACTCCCGTATCAGTCTGGGGGAGATCAGCGGTTCATCGCCTTGCACGTTTACCACGATTTCTTCGTCACGCCAGCTCTGAAGTTCCGCAACTTCCGCGAGCCGGTCGGTTCCAGAAGGGTGGGTAGTCGACGTCATCACTGCCGCGTAGCCATACGATTCCACCGCGGACACGATTCGGGCATCATCGGTTGCAACCTGCACCGACTCCGCCCCGGCTTCGAGCGCACGCTCCACCACGTGGACCACCATGGGTTTGCCTGCAATGTCCGCCAACGGCTTGCCGGGAAGCCTACTGGATGCGTATCGGGCCGGGACGACGACCTGAAACCGCATTCAGCTCCCTTCTTCTTCTGCCCGTAGCGCCCTAGCCTCTTCTGGCAGCATGACTGGAATGTCGTCCCGAATCGGGTATCCCAGTCGGCATCGAGAGCAAATCAACTCCTTGGCGTCCTTCCGGTAGTTCAAACCACCCTTGCAAACGGGGCACACGAGGATGTCGAGCAGCTTCTTATTCATATCTCATTAAGACGCTTCCCCCAAGGAAGCGATCGTTCCACTATCAATCGGCGCGGCCTTTTGGCGATACAACGCGATGTCCGCGACAGACAGCAACGTTACCAGATCGTGGCCATCCCGGGGTGCGAAACTGAAACCCAGGCTCACGCTAACTGGCAACCCATTGGCCTGAGACCATATCTTCATGCGGCGCTGGACCCGGTCGATGACGATGCGCACGTCGTTGATCCCACCTAAAAATGCCGCCACAAATTCGTCGCCCCCCCAACGCCCGACGGCATCGGTTTCCGCGGAATCCTTAAAGATCTGTCCAAAATCAACCAGCACGCGGTCGCCTGCGGCATGGCCAAACTGATCATTGATCTGTTTGAATGCGTTCAAATCCGCAAACAAGATCGCGATTGACCCCTTGTTATGAGTTCTCATCAGCTCATCGACCTTGTCAGAAATGCCATGACGATTTAACAGGCCAGTGAGATTGTCGCGGCGGCTACGGTAATCAAGCATGCGATACTGCAAATTGATGCGACCGACCAACACATAAGCGTAGAGCGCGATGACGAGCCAGAATACCCCGAAAAAAACATCTGCAGCGGAGACTTCAAAGCCTGCCAACCGATAGCGCAATCCGTATGACAAGGCCATCCCAAGAAAGGCCACCGCCATGGCCTCCGTGAATACCCGCATTCCGTAACGCATTCCATTACCCAATAGCACCATGAGGAACGCGAGCGCAGAAGGCGGGACCGAATACGGGTCGTGAATCACGCTGAGCGTAACCATGAACATATCGATCAACATCGCGAACCGAATCTGGATCAACGACAGGCTCTTGAGTGCCTGCCACAACATCAGGCAAATGAAGATGAAGTACACGCCGTAGACAAGCAGAATCACATTGACGCTGACGAGCACGGGCTTGATGTCAACGCTTGCTGTGAAGAACATCACCCCAAGTGCAAAGAACAGCATCCGGGTGAGAAATTGGGTCAGCACGTCTTTCTGCTCTGGCAACCAAATGCCTTCGGGCTGCGGGCCGCTCCAGTTAACCCGCGCGCTCCCGCCTCGGCGTTCTTTCCCTTCCGATGCAGGACCTAACGACCACTCTTCCATTGCCAACCCTTAAGTGCCATCTCTAGACTCCCTTAGCCACGTTCCATGACGGGAAGAGCCATGCTTCTGTCGCGGTTCTTTAATCGCTTGCACCAGCCAAGCGATCAGTTCCTGTGCCGGCTGCGCATCCCATTCAAGCGCCCACCATTCCGGCCTGGCAAACTTACGACATTTTACCGCGTCCTTTTCGGTCATTAGCACCGTTCCCGCCTCGGGCACGTCGCCAACTGTGAAATTATGATGGTCGGGAAAGGGATGCGGCAAGATATCCAGACCGGCTTCGCGTAACGTCCCGAAAAAGCCTTCTGGGTGAGCAATCCCTGCTATGGCAACGATTTTGCCGCCAAATGTCCGATCGAGCGGTCTGCGCTCCGCCCGATCCAGAAGCCGGTAGAGGAAACCTGGCCCATGCGGAACGTCGAACATTCGCCGGCAATTAAGCCTGATGCGCTGAACTTGTCCAGACCTGCGCGTGACCAGTACTGCATCTACCTGTTGAAGACGGGCTGCGGGCTCACGCAACGGACCTGCCGGGAGGGGAAGTCCATTGCCTAACCCGTAGGCGCCATCGACGAGCGCGAGTTCCACCTGACGCCGCAGGCGATAGTGCTGCAGGCCATCATCTGACAAGATCAAATCCAATCCGGGATTTCGCGCCAGCAGCAAGCGGGCTGCTGCCACACGATCCCGACCGATGGCAACGGGCGCCCCGCTTTTCCAGGCGATCAGCACCGATTCATCGCCGACGTGGGAGGGATCGCTTTCCTGCGTGACCAATTGAGGCCCGACCCCCGTTCCGCCATACCCCCTGCTCACCACCCCTGGTCGGAAACCCCAATGTTGCAGCGCCTTGACCAAGGCAATCACAAGGGGCGTCTTTCCCGTTCCACCCGAAGTGACGTTGCCCACCACCACGACCGGGACCCCGACCTGGAACGAGGAAAGCCAGCCATGCGTATATAGCCAGCGGCGCAGCACAACAGTCAGCCAAAACAGCCCGGCGACGGGCAGAAACAGGATACTGATTGCATTCAGACTGCGCCAATGGCGCATGATCTATTGATCAGCCGACTGGGTTGCGAATGTGACCTTGAGCAGCCCTTGGCGGCGCGCCGCCTCCATCACGCGGATTACAGCCTGATGAGGGGTTTGCGCATCTGCGCTGATCACGACCACAGGTTCGGTTAAGCCCCCAGCCGCGCTCTTCAAGGCATCGGCGAGAGACTGCACGGTGACGTCGCTGAGCACCTTATCGCCGATCTGATAATGGCCCATCGCGTCGATCGTCACATCAATATGGTCGGCCTTTAGCTGCGTCTGCTCACCGGCGGCCGAGGGAAGATTCACTTTCAATTCTGCATGGCGCGCATAAGTCGTCGTTACCATGAGGAAAATGATGATGACCAAGAATACATCGATCAGGGGAATCAAATTGATTTCCGGGTCGTCCACCCGGCGATCCGTCTGAAAGTTCATGGGCGATCACCGTGGACAATTTCCATCAGCTTCACCGCCTGTTGCTCCATTTCCACCACAAAACCATGCACCCTTGAGCGGAAGTACCGGTAGAAAATCATGGCGGGAATTGCAACCATCAAACCGAACGCCGTGTTGTAGAGCGCCACCGATATGCCATGCGCGAGCTGTGCTGGATTTCCCCCGGTCGGATCCTGCGAACCGAAAATCTCGATCATGCCAATCACAGTGCCCAGCAGTCCCAGCAATGGCGCGACAGCGGCAATCGTGCCCAGCGCGACCAGGAAGCGCTCCAAATCATGCGTTGCCGAGCGCCCCGCTTCCTCAATCGATTCTTTCATGAGCTCCCGGCTCGCCCGAACATTGCGCAATCCCGCTGCAAGTATCTGTCCCAAAGGGGAATCGGCTGCAAGTCTGTTGAGTGATTCGGTAGTCACGCCCTTGTGGCGAAATTCCGTGACCACTTTTGCCAACAATCCTTCCGGCGCCACCTCACTGGCGCGCAACGAGTAAAATCGCTCAATAATGATGGCCAACGCCAGAATGGATGCAAGCACCAAGGGCCAGATTGGCCAGCCGGCGGCCTCAATAAGGGCTAACACACAAGATCTCCGATCGATGGTTTTATTAAGAGTGCGACTTTATCCTGCGCAGCCATGTTCGGCAAGGGTGGAGCTTGGCGGATAAATTAAATTGAACCCGGCGGGTGAAGGCATTCGATGAGTTCTCCACAATTGCTGTGGATAAATTTGTTGGCAACTTTGCAGTGCCCTGCCTAAATCGCCATATAACAAGGATGTGACCATTCGCGCCTATTCGGAGGGCACCCGTAATGCTTGATAAATATCAACAACTTATCAATTATTTTCTTTGTCAAGCTTTTTGCACGAATCATTTTATTTGACAGCCTGATGACGGTGGATGACTTGCACGCTTCTGTTAAAGACGACAACCCCCTACAACCACCCATCCTGACCGTGGCCGAGCTGAATCAGATGGCCCGACGCGTGCTGGAATTGAACTTGCCGCTGCTCTGGGTTCAGGGAGAACTGTCCAATTTCACTCGGGCCGCCTCCGGCCACTGGTATTTTTCCCTCAAGGATGAAGTGGCGCAGGTCCGTTGCACTTTTTTCCGCAACAAGAATCAGTTTGTCGACTGGCACCCCGAGAACGGACTTCAGGTGGAGATCCGTGGCCTGCCGACCCTGTACGAGCCGCGTGGAGATTTCCAGCTCAATGTCGAAGTGATGCGTCGCGCGGGCTTGGGGGTCCTCTATGAAGCGTTTGAGAAGCTCAAGGCCAAGCTGGAGAAGGAAGGCCTATTCGATCCGAAACGCAAGCAACCGATTCCATCGTTCCCCACGCGGCTGGGTGTTGTAACGTCAACGCAGACAGCGGCATTAAGGGATGTGCTAACCACGCTGCGCCGCCGCATGCCCGGCATAAAGGTCGTAATTTACGCAACGCCGGTCCAAGGAAAGACGGCCGGCCCGCAAATTGCAGAGAGCATCAACATCGCTTCAAGACGAAATGAATGCGATGTAATCATCCTTTGCCGAGGTGGCGGCAGTATCGAAGACCTATGGTGCTTCAATGATGAAGTCGTCGCCCGTGCCATCGCCGCCTGCCCAATTCC
>JBKQNQ010000332.1:0-6861 GCA_052145875.1 Thiobacillaceae bacterium | reverse complement strand
GGCACTTTTGTCCGGCGCGGAGCGGCCGAATCAGGATCAGGCCGCCTTGATTCCCCACCTCAAACATCTGGAGGCCGTGTTTCACGCACTGCTCAAGGCACGTGAGCGGCGGGGGGCGATCGATTTCGAGAGCGTGGAAACCCGCATGATCTTTGACGATCAGGGCAAGATTACGCGCATCGAGGCGGTGGTGCGAAATGACGCGCACAAGCTGATCGAGGAGTGCATGCTGGCGGCGAATGTCTGTGCATCCGACATGCTGCGCAAGAATAAAATGCCGACGCTGTACCGGATCCACGAAGGGCCAACGCCGGAGAAGCTCGAAGCCTTGCAGCAGTTTCTCGCCGAGTTTGGCTTCCACCTTCCCGGCGGCGATGAGCCTAAGGCCAAGGACTACGCGCAGCTGCTAGAACAGATCAAACCGCGGCCGGATGCACAGCTGTTGCAGACAGTCATGCTGCGCTCGCTCAGGCAGGCCGTGTACAGTCCCGACAACCTCGGTCATTTCGGCCTGGCTTATGAGCAGTACACGCACTTCACTTCACCGATTCGGCGTTATCCTGATCTGCTTGTTCACCGCGCAATAAAGGCCGCGCTGAAGCGCGAAAAGCCGCCTAAGCTCAAGCTCGAAGTCATCGGTGCGCACTGTTCGATGACCGAACGCCGCGCAGACGATGCGAGCCGTGATGTAGAGACGTGGCTCAAGACCTATTACATGCGCGAGCACCTTGGCTCCGAGTTCTGGGGAACGGTGAGTTCGGTCACGAGCTTTGGTCTGTTCGTCGCGTTGGATGAAGTGTTTGTCGAAGGGCTGGTGCATATTTCCGAGTTGGGTCAAGACTATTTTCGATTCGATCCTACCAAACACTGGCTGTTGGGCGAGCGCACGGGCCAGCGGTACCGGCTGGGTGATCGCCTGCGGGTCAAGGTGGTTCGCGCTGACATCGAGTCAAGCAAGATTGATTTCGTTATGGTCGAAGTCGATCAGCACGACCACGCGCAAGAAAAATCCAGCCGAACGGCCGGGAAGAAATCTACCAAGCGAACGTAAATGAAAGAACGGTGGATTTATGGCTTTCACGCAGTGAAGGCGCGCTTAAAGACGGCACCTGACTCGGTCAGGGAGCTCTGGTTGGACGAGTCCCGCCATGACACCCGCGTTCGAGATTTGGTCGCGCTGGCTGAAGGGAAGGGCGTAACGCCGAGGGCGACCGATGGAACGCGTCTGGACAAGATGGTCGGTGGCGCTCGCCACCAGGGCGTGGTCGCTAAGGTGGAGCATCGTGCACAGGCCAAAATGCTAGATGACCTGATGCCAGGCATTATCGGACCTGCTCTGATCGTGGTGCTGGATGGCGTAACGGACCCGCACAATCTTGGTGCGATTCTGCGTTCCGCTGATGCGTTTGGCGCGCATGCGGTGATCGCGCCGAAGGATAACGCGGTTGGGCTCAACGCCACCGTGGAAAAAGTCGCATGCGGTGCGGCAGAAACGGTTCCCTATCTGATGGTGACGAATCTCGCGCGCAGTTTGGACGAGTTAAAAGAGCACAACGTGTGGACCGTTGCGGCAGAAGCAACAGCGCCCCGCAGCATTGCGCAGATTGACGCAAAGACGCACGTTGCCTGGGTGTTGGGGGCAGAGGGGGCTGGATTGAGAAGACTCACGCGGGAGAAGTGCGATGATGCTGCACGGATCCCGATCTTCGGTAGTGTGGAGAGTCTGAATGTTTCAGTATCGGCAGCCCTATGCCTATATGAAACCGTGCGGCAGCGTACCATAAACTAAGGGGGGCCTTCTGATGGAAGAAGCAGACGAACTGCTGCAAAGCGCGGAACTGATCGCATCCAGCGGTGAAATACAACTTGCGCTCGATCGGCTCGCCAGCGAGATTCACGCAGAGCTGAAGGACACCTATCCATTGGTGCTCGCGGTGATGGGCGGCGCCGTGGTATTTACCGGCCAACTACTCCCCAGGCTTAACTTTCCACTGGAGTTTGATTACCTTCATGTGACCCGATATCGAGGTCGGACGGCAGGCGGCGTGATTGAATGGAAGGTATTGCCTGGCAAGAGTGTCGTCGGGCGTACGGTATTGGTGCTTGATGATATTCTGGACGAAGGCGAGACGCTGGCTTCCATCGTCGACAAGCTGCTGGACCTGGGGTCGGGCCAAGTCTGGACCGCGGTTCTTACTGACAAACAGCATGGCAGGGCCAAACCGATTACAGCGGACTTTATCGGGTTACCAGTCCCTGACCGGTATGTTTTTGGCTTTGGCATGGATGCTTACGGACTGTGGCGTAATCTGCCCGCGATCTATGCGTTGAAGGAAAATTAGGACAATGCTTGGAATCATTGGAGGCACCGGCCTCACCAAACTGGCCAACCTGGAAATCACCCACCGTCAGGTCAAACGCACGCCCTACGGCGAGCCGTCCGGGGCCCTCACGTTTGGCCGGCTTTGCGGTGAGGATGTCATTTTCCTGGCGCGACATGGCTACGGCCACACCATCCCTCCGCACGAGGTCAATTACCGTGCGAATATTTGGGCCATGCATCAACAGGGCGTCGACCGGATTGTGTCGGTCGCCACGGTGGGCGGAATACGTGAGGACCTGAGGGCTGGAACGCTGGTCGTGCCCGATCAGATCATCGACTACACGCACGGCCGCGCAAGCACGTTTGCGGTTTATGGGGAAAAGTCGGTCGTTCACGTCGACTTTACCGAGCCGTACTGCCCAGCGATGCGGCACGGCATTGTGACTGCCGCTGGCCGGGCCGGCGTGAAGATTCACGATGGCGGTGTCTATGCTGCGGTGCAAGGGCCACGGCTGGAAACGCTCGCGGAAATCAATCGAATGGAGCGGGATGGGGCGGATTTGGTCGGTATGACAGGCATGCCAGAAGCCTACCTCGCACGTGAACTTAACCTCTGTTATGGGACGATCGGGGCGGTTATCAATGATGCTGCAGGGCGTGGCGCATCGAAGAACGGAATTCGTGAAGAAGATATCCGCTCCGTGACGGAGGAAGTAATGAACAAAGTCCGTGCCCTACTCGAGGAGTTGGTTATTTTGGAGCATCCGGATTACTGTCCGGTTTAGGGTGCATCGCAGCAACAACGCGTCGAGCGCGGTGTGGATTGGGTCGTCGGCCAGGCTCTGGTGGCGTGGCTTTGGGTTGATGTTGCAGTGCACTTCATTGCGCATTTCATTTGAAGCGGTGATTGCCGACTAGAAAACGTTCAAGATGGCGATTCGAGACGTGCTCAAAATGGGCGACCCCAGGCTGCTCATCCCGGCTCAACCGGTTAACGCGTTCAACACGACCGCGTTGGATGATCTGGTCGCCGACATGACGGATACCATGCGCGCGTTGAACGGCGCTGGACTGGCTGCGCCACAAATTGGTGTCAATGCCCAACTCGTGATATTTGAGCTCAATGAGAACCCCCGCTACCCCCTGGCGGAAGCCGTCCCGTTCACTGTCCTCATCAACCCGATACTCACCGCGCTAAGCGATGAAATGGAAGAGGCGTGGGAGGGCTGCCTGTCTGTTCCGGGCATGCGTGGCCTGGTGCCACGCTACACGTCGCTGCGTTATGAGGGATGGAATGAAGCGGGCGATTCGATCAA
Source organism: Thiobacillaceae bacterium (assembly GCA_052145875.1). Lineage (GTDB taxonomy): Bacteria > Pseudomonadota > Gammaproteobacteria > Burkholderiales > Thiobacillaceae > DASQBT01. The sequence goes on along the minus strand of JBKQNQ010000332.1, from coordinate 3,222 downwards.
TCGGGTCGTTTCAGGCTTTCACGCGCGGGTGGTCCAGCACGAGGTGGATCACCTACGCGGTATTCTCTATCCGATGCGCATCAGGGATCTGCGCAATTTCGGGTTCAGCGAGATATTGTTTCCGGGCCCAACTCTGCCTGACGAGTAGCTCAATCGCTTCAATTCTATTGGTTTTGCCGTGGTCCGACGAACGGCCTAAAGGGGCACTCACTCTCCACCGATATTTTGAGTGAACACTGCACGGAGCAGGACATAGGAAAGCACGTGATACCAACGACTCAATTTGACGTACCCGGGACGATCACCCTTCCATTTGACGCGGAGCGGTTGCATGCAGCGGCAGCCTTGCTTATGGCATGCCTTAGCAACTGGAACACCCCCAATCGCGAAGCGCGGCTATCGGTGGCGTTGGACGTTAACCGGCTCATCTGGGTTGATGTGCAGAAGGCTCTGGCCAACGAAGGCTTGGGTCTGCCACTGGAAGTGTGCCAGAACCTCCTTATTGTGTCCGTGTACGCCGAAGGCAAGTTAAGCGAATTCGCCGAGCATCCGGATCAGGATAAACTCGCGCCGTTGATCGCGCTCACCCGTAATCTGGCGACCAGCCTTAGAGACTGGCCGGCCGCAGCCTGAAGTCTTGGAAGCATGAAAACGTATGAAACACAGGGGTTGCCTCTCCATTCTGCCGAAGATTCGGTCGGTAGCGTGACTGGAGCGGCCACCATCAAACCAAACCGCAATCGATTGCGTCAGGATCCGATCGCGGAGAAGTCGCGCACCGAGCGTCCAGCCAGTCGCAAAAAGCCAACCGCGTCCCGAAAAACGCCGGCGCGTGGCCGTTACATCGACCAATACGCCGGTCCGGTTATTTGAGCTCGCTCGGGTTCGGATATCCTAGCGGGACGCTCATGCGGGCGCGTTCGCCAAGGTGACTTAGGCAAACTAAGGACCGCGCCCTGAACCGTGCAGTCGCAGGTGACAGGGCCGCGCACGTCACGCCGTCGTGGCTTAGTCATTCTAGACCTGACCCCAACGGCGGCACGACGCCCCCTGTGGGCCTTGATGCGCCTAAGGACGACCAACGGAAGTTTCGACGTCTACCCCAAGATGCATGAGCAAATCCCGCTCTAAGGCAAGCTGGGATTTATGCTTGTTCAAGCTCTCCCCGCGTATCAGGAAACGATCCTCGACGCGCTCTCCCAGGGTGTGAATTTTCGCGCTGTAGAGTTCGGTCCCATGCTTGTGGAAGATCTGCGCGATGGTGTAGAGCAATCCGACGCGGTCACCGCAGGTGAGGGTCAAGACGTAAAACCGCCCCCGTTCGTCGGGACGGATTTCCACTTGCGGCTGGATGGGAAAATTCTTTAGCCGTCGAGACAGGCGTGCAGAGGAAAGCGGAATGGGTTTAATGGCGGGGTCGAGTGCCTGGCGCAGCTCATATTCAACAAACTGCAGAAAATCACGATAGTGGACGTCACGCTTGCCATCATCCAGCACCTGAAAACTATCCAGTGCGTAACCTTTGACGGTGGTGTGAATCTTGGCTTCGACCACACTGAACTGGTTGCGCGCGAAAAACCCGCAGATGCGGGAAAACAGGTCGGCACGATCCGGGCTATACACCAGCACCTGGATTCCTTCGCCTACCGGCGACAGACGCGCGCGGACGATCGTATCGGTGCTGCCGAAATTTTGCCAGAGCATGCGGGTATGCCAGACGATATCCTGCGGGTCGAAGCGCAGAAAATAGCTTTCGTTCAGGGTTGCCCAAAACCCATCGACCGCCTTGCGCTCAATCCCATAGAGCGCAAGCGTTACGCGCGCCCCGTCTTGTCGCGCCAGGTAACTGTTTGCCGACTCTCGCCCGCTTAGCCGCGCGAGAACCGCGGTGTACAGGTCTTCGAGCATTTTTCCCTTCCACGCGTTCCACACCTTGGGGCTTGTGCCCCGGATGTCGGCCACGGTCAGAATATAGAGAGCGGCAAGCCGGCGCGGTGTTGCAACCTTTTCAGCAAAGGCTGCGACGACCTCAGGATCACTTAAGTCTTCCTTCTGTGCGACGCGAGACAGGGACAGATGCTCGCGCACCAGCCACGCAACCAGGTCGCATTCTTCGTCTGGCAAGCCATGGGCTCGGCAAAACCGCCGCGCGTCCACCGCACCCAGCGCGGAATGGTCACCGCCGCGCCCCTTGGCAATGTCGTGGAACAGCGCAGCCAGATAAAGCAGTTCGGGCTTCTCAAAACCATTGATGAGGCGCGAGGCCAGCGGGTATTCATGGGCGAACTCGGTGACCGTGAAGCGACGCAGGTTTCTTAGCACGGTGAGGATGTGCTCATCTACCGTGTAGACGTGGAACAGATCGTGCTGCATTTGCCCCATGACCCTGGCAAAGGCAGGGATGTATCTGCCAAGAATGCCATAGCGGCTCAGCGCGCGCAGCGCCCAGGTGACCCCGTGAGGCTGGCGCAGGATCGCGAGAAAGGCGTTCTGGTTGACCGGATTGTCGCGAAAGCGCCCGTCAATCTTTGCGCTGGCGCGCCAAAGCGCGCGCAGCGTATCGGCATCAAAGTTCGAGGCAGATCGCTGCATGGCTACCAAAATGGCACGAAATATCGCTGATGGGTCCTGCTCGAACAAGAGCGGTTCGCGCAACCCGATGGAATTGCCGCGTCGTTCAAATTCTGCGTCGATGGGCTGTGCAGGCTGTATGAGGGGTACGATACGCTGACGCAAGGCCGGCGCAATGACTTCGTTGATCAGCAACACCTGGTGGGCGGCACGATAGTAGCGCTGCATTACCCTCTCGCTGGCACGCCGGTGATTCTCTGCGGTCAGCCCCAGATGGGCGGCCAGCTCGGCCTGATAGTCAAACGCCAGGCGATCCTCGCGGCGCCGCGCAAGCAGGTGCAGGTGAATGCGTAGTAGCGCCAGGATCGTTTCCTTTTCACTGATCTGGCGCGCTTCGGCAGCGGTTAACAGACCGGCCAGGACGAGACCCCGCCAAGACGGCGCGAGACCGGCGGCACGCGCAAGCCACATGATCAGCTGGATATCACGCAGGCCACCCGGACTTTCCTTGATGTTCGGCTCGAGCTTGTAGGCACTGTCCTCGAAACGCAGATGGCGAGCACGTGCTTCGAGCAGCTTGGCTTCTGCAAACGTCGCTGCGTCGAAACGTTCGTTGAAAGCCTCGGTGAACGCCTCGAATTCCATCCGGTT
>JBKQNQ010000331.1:0-5200 GCA_052145875.1 Thiobacillaceae bacterium | reverse complement strand
CGTACATAAGTAACTTCGATTAAGAAACTGGTAACGCGATGTGGCGGCAAAGACACCTAGGGCGTAACATCCACAGTCTGGTTTTAAGTCAGTTTGCGAGTTTCGGAGCGCCCGCTGACGACTTTAGACATTCCTTTTCTGGCGTACCGAATTCCGTTGTGATGGAGGAGATAACCTGATGACGGACATAGTTGCAACCAACGAGACCATACTTGTTGTCGGCGGGGGCATTTCCGGCATGACCGCGGCGCTTGAAGCGGCCGAAACAGGCAAGCACGTTGTTCTGGTGGAGAAGACTCCGGCCCTAGGGGGACGCACGTCACAACTCTACCGCTATTTTCCGAAGATGTGCCATCCGACCTGCGGGCTCGAAATCAATCTTCGCCGCCTTAAAGCCAATCCCCGAATTCGCGTCCTGACCATGGCAGAAGTTACCGGCGTCGGAGGGGCAGCGGGGAATTACACCGCGAGCATTAAGATCAAGCCGCGCTTTGTAAACGACAACTGCACCGCCTGCGGCGCTTGCGCTGATGCGGTGGAGACCATGGTGGACAACCCTTTCAACTACAACCTGAACACGATGAAGGTCGCGTACATTCCCAGCGTCATGGCGTATCCGCAGCGCTACGTATTGCACGCATCCATCATTGGGACGCCGGATGCGGAAAAAGCAAGAGCGGCGTGCAAGTTCAACGCCATTGACCTTGAGCAGAAAGAGGAGACCGTCGAGATCAATGCCGGTGCCGTGATTTGGGCGACAGGCTGGCAGCCCTATGATGCAGCGAAGATTCAGCCGTATGGCTATGGGCGCTTCAAGAATGTCATTACCAGCGTGGAATTCGAGCGCCTGTCAGATCCCCTTGGCCCGACCGGTGGCCGGATTCTGCGGCCGTCAGATGGTCGGGAGGCCAAGAATGTGGCCTTTATCCAGTGCGCGGGATCGCGCGATGAAAACCACCTGCGCCACTGTTCCCGAATTTGCTGCATGGCCTCACTCAAGCAAACCCACTATGTGCGCGAGCAGCATCCTCAAGATGGCAAATCCACGATTTACTACATCGACATTCGCGCGATCGACCGCTTTGAGGACTTCTATCAAAAGGTTCAGGCAGATTCCAGCGTGAACTTCATCAAGTCCAAAGTGGCGCGTATCACGGTTAACGAATCCAGCGGCAGCGTGGTGGCGCATGGCGTTAACACTGAAGGCTACAAGCGCTATGCGAACGAGCACGATCTTATCGTTCTGGCCATCGGAATGGAGCCATCGGTCAGGGGCACCGGGTTACCAGTCGACATCGTGTTCGACTCATCAGGCTTTATCGAGGCGGATCCGGCCAATGGAGCAATGTTCGGCGCAGGGTGTGCATCCAATGCCCTAGATGTAAACCGTTCAGTGCAGTCTGCCACGGCGGCGGCACTGCGCGCAATCCAGGTCGTGAACAAGGTTGCAAGGGCGGAGGCTTAAGAAATGGCAGACGAAAAGAAATACGCGGCGTACATCTGCAAGGGCTGTGGCTTGGGCGATCGGTTGGATGCTGATGCGCTCGTCAAGGTCGCGCAGAAGGAAAGCAAGATGAATGTGGTTCGGCAGCACGAGTTCTTGTGTAATGCCGACGGGGTGGCGATGATCAAGAATGACATCGCCAATGATGGCGTCACTCATCTCATGATTGGGGCCTGCTCGCGCCGCGCTAAGACCGAAGCGTTCTATTTCCCCAACCATGCCGTCGCTCGTGCCAACCTGCGAGAGGGCGTGATCTGGGTGCGCCCCGATACCGATGCGGCGCGTGAAACCACCCAGGAAATGGCGGAAGACTACATTCGCATGGGGTGTGCGGAAGTGAAAGCCATGAGCCAGCCTGGCGGCAACGCCAATACCGGATCGAGTCGCACGATTCTGGTCGTGGGGGGCGGACTGACGGGCATGACCGCGGCGCTCGAAGGATCCAAGACGGGCTATCCGGTGGTGCTGGTCGAAAAGACCGGCGCATTGGGCGGCTGGGCAGCCAAGCTATGGAAGCGCATTCCCGTGCATGAGCCTTTCAAAGCGCCAGTTGATACGGGCGTGATGGACATGATCGCGCAGATCGAAGCAGACCCGAACATCAAGGTGTACTTGAATGCAACGGTCGCAAAGACCGATGGTGCGCCAGGACGTTTCGTCGTTGACATTGCCACCGAATCTGGCGCGATTGCGACTGAGGACATCGGCGCAATTCTTCAAGCGAGCGGCTTTGAACTTTATGATGCCAACAAGCTGCCTGAATTCGGCTACGGAAAGACTCCGGACGTCGTCGACCAAGCTGGGCTGGAAGCCTTGGCTAAGGCTGCGAACGGCAGCCCGATTAAGCGACCCTCGGATGGCAAGGAAGTGAAGTCGGTCGCATTCGTTCAGTGTGCCGGTCAGCGTGATGCTACCGGCAAGCATCTCCAGTACTGTTCGGGCACGTGCTGCAACATCAGCATCAAGCAGGCCATGTACTTCAAGGACATCAATCCTGCGGTGGACACGACGGTGATTTACACTGATCTTCGCACTCCTGGGAACGGAGAGGATTTCTACCGAAGCGCCCAGGAGAAGGGGGTGATCTTCACCAAAGGGAAGGTCGCAACGGTGACGCCTAACGGCGGTGGATTGACGGTGAATTTCCATGACCTGATTCTGGATGACCTGAACGCGCAAATTGACGCCGATATCGTGGTGCTGGCTACCGGCCAAGTTCCGAACTCGGGTGTGGATATTGATGCAGTGGCGAACATGAGTTCTGCGGAAGGTGAGACTGCGAAAAACGGTGCGCCGCAGGTCACGGTCAAGCCCTTGTCTATTCTGAATTTGAGCTATCGTCAGGGTTTCGACGTGCCCCAACTCAAATGGGGTTTCACGGATTCGCATTTCATCTGCTTCCCCTATGAGACTCGACGTACCGGGATCTACACAGCCGGGCCGGTGCGCCGTCCAATGGACATGGTGCAGGCGCGGGAAGATGCGACCGGTGCCACCCTCAAGACAATCCAGGCACTGGAAAACGCCCAGCTAGGCCGTGCCGCGCATCCGCGTTCGGGCGACCTGAGTTTCCCGATCGTGCGGCTTGAAGGATGTACGCAATGTAAACGCTGCACCGTGGAGTGTCCCTTCGGTGCAATCGACGAAGACGAGAAACGTTTTCCCAAGTTCAACGAGTCGCGCTGCCGTCGGTGCGGCACGTGCATGGGGGCGTGTCCGGTACGGGTGATTTCGTTTGAGAATTATTCAGTTAACACCGTTGGCGCCCAGATCAAGGCGGTTAACATTCCGGATGAATTTTCCGAGAAGCCGCGCATCCTGATTTTAGCTTGCGAAAACGATGCCTATCCGGCACTCGACATGGCCGCGATGAACCGCAACGAGTACAGTGCTTACGTGCGGGTGGTGCCGGTACGCTGCCTGGGTTCGGTCAATACCATCTGGATTACCGATGCACTAAACGGTGGTTACGACGGGGTCATGCTCATGGGCTGCAAGTCCGGGGAAGATTACCAGTGCCACTTTGTGAAGGGCTCGGAGCTTGGACGCTATCGCCTAAGTAAGGTGGGGGACACGCTGAAGGGGATGAACCTCGAAGAGGAACGGGTGTACGACATGGAGGTGGCGATCACCGACATGCACTCCCTGCCGAAGAAGATAAATGACTACGCGGCGCAGATTATTGACATTGGTCTGAGCCCCTTCAAGGGCTTCTGAGGCGGAGGAACGACAACATGAGTGCAAATCAGCAAATGGCCGCCAAATACCAGAACCGCTTCCTCAAGGAAGTTGAAGACCAGGTGGAAATGGGCGAATGGGTAAAGATGTGCATGCAGTGCGGGGTATGCTCCGGCTCGTGTCCAACCAACTTTCATCCGGGCTGGGAACATCCGCCGCAAGAAATTTTCATGATGATTCGTGCCGGCAAGCGCGAGGAAGTGCTTAAGTCACAATCCATGTGGATGTGCACTTCGTGCTACAACTGCATCGTGCGGTGCCCACGTAAGATCCCTATCACCCACATCATGCACGGACTGGCCAATTATGCGCATCGCCTGGGTCTGGCGCCCAAGGGCCAGCCAACCCGTGCGTTTTCCAAACTGTTCTGGAACAACTGCATCACGACCGGTCGGGTCAATGAGCTCAAACTCTCGCTTGGACTTTATTTCAAGGATGCAGAAGGAAAGATCAACATCGGCCAAGGCATCAAGAAAGGCCTGGAGATGAAGAATGTGGCCATCGGCCTGCTGAAAGCCAAGCGGCTTAATCCGTTCGAGATCTTTGGTGGCCACCGGTGCAAGGATAAGAAAGGCATTGATGCCATGCTGAAAAAAGCCCGGGAGCTGGAAAACCAGCGCAAGGCGATCAAGGCCTAAGGAGAACTTATTATGGCAACCAAACAATATGCCTTCTATCCCGGCTGCTCTTCGCAGAAAGGTGCATCCGCCTCGAACTATCTGACGTCTGTCGAGTCGATGTGCAAGACCCTGGATATCAAACTGACGGAAATTCCGGACTGGAACTGCTGCGGCGCATCCATTGGCTATGGTGAGGCGGGCGAGCTTCCACGTCACGTCTTAAACGCGCGCAACTTCGCGTTGTCTGAAATCAACCTCCCAGGACAGGACATCGTGGCCACCTGCGCCGCCTGCTGGCTGGGCGCAAAGGAATCCAAAGAACGCATCGAACACAGCTCGCAACTCCTGCTTGATACGCAGGAAGCCCTCAAGGAAGCCGGTTTGCAGATCAAGGTTATGCCCGAGATTCGCCACATGGCGGAAGTGCTGGTCGAAGACTTTGGATTTGACGAACTGGGCCGACACGTTAAGAAGCCGCTTAGAGGCATGAAATTCGCCGGATATGTTGGGTGCCAGACCAATCGCCCGTTTGGAATTGCGGGCGAGAACTTCGAGAACCCCATGTACTTGGACAAGATCATCGAGACGATGGGCGGTGAGGCCGTTCCCTACGATCAGAAAGTCACCTGCTGCGGCGGCGCCCTGGCATTCTCGGAGCCGGACAAAGCCCAGGCCCAGATCAAGGACATCGTCGAATCCGCTTACGACCATGGCGCAGAAATGATCGTGACTCCGTGTCCGCTTTGTCAGGCCAACGTCGAAATCTATCAGGGCCACATCAACAGGAAATATGACACCAAGTTCAATATTCCGGTGCTCTATTACAGCCAACTGATGA
>JBKQNQ010000330.1:0-6168 GCA_052145875.1 Thiobacillaceae bacterium | reverse complement strand
GGGCAGTTTTTGTTGTCCCGCCAGGGGAACCGGTTGAAGGAGTATGCCCACGAACGCGGCGTGTTCCTCATCGGGGATGTGCCTTTCTTCGTGTCGCTCGATTCGAGTGATGTTTGGGCCAATCCCGAGTGCTTCCAGCTCGATGCCCATCTCCGGCCCCGGTTCGTGGCCGGCGTGCCTCCGGATTATTTCAGTGCCGAAGGACAGCTCTGGGGCAACCCGGTGTATGACTGGGAAGCCCTTCGCCGCTCGGGTTATCGCTGGTGCATCGACCGCCTGAAATCGTTGCTGGCCCACGTGGACCTGATCCGGCTCGACCATTTCCGAGCGTTTTGCGCGGCCTGGCATGTTCCGCCCACGGCTAAAACCGCCGAACCCGGGCATTGGGTCCCCGGCCCCGGCGCGGCTTTCTTTGAAGCTGTCCGGGCGGAGTTGGGGCATCTGCCTTTCATTGCTGAGGATCTTGGCATCATCACTCCCGATGTGGTTGCCCTTCGCGATCAGTTCGAGCTGCCGGGAATCCGCGTGTTCCAGTTCGGCTTCGATGGCAATCCGGGCAATCCGCATCTTCCCCACAATTACGGCCCGAACACAGTTGCCTATACGGGGACGCACGATAATAACACCACTCGGGGGTGGTTTGAATCCCTGCCGGAGAATGTGCGCCAGGCCGCCATGAGTTATGCGGTAAAGGCCGGCGGCGGGACTGGCGAAGTCGCCTGGGACTTTATCCGGTCAGTGTGGTCCTCGAAGTCGGGCCTCGCCATCGCTCCGCTGCAGGACTTGTTGCATCTGGGTGTAGAGGGCCGAATGAACGTGCCGGGCATCGCCGCCGGCAATTGGCGCTGGCGCTGCACCGAGCAAATGTTAAGGGCTCCGATCTTTGAGCGCTTGCGCAACTTGACCCTGGCGTGTGGCCGGGCCGTTGATCTGCGGAATGCCATTGGAAACCAAACCGAAAGGGCTGTGCCATGAGCAAATCCTCGCCCATCGTCTTCCTGGTGGATGTGGATGACACCCTGTTGGAGAACGACCGCATTCAAGCCGACCTTAAACATCACATCGAGCGCGAGTTCGGCCCCCAATGCCGAGACAGGTTCTGGGCGATCCAGGAGGAGCTATTTGAGGAATTGGGCTACTGCGATTATCTGGGGGCTCTCCAGCGCTTTCGCATTGAGCACCCCTACGAGCCCCACTTGGTAACGGCGGCCAACTTCCTGATTGATTATCCATTCGCCAACCGGCTCTATCCCGGCGCACTCGACGTGCTGGAACGTTTCCGCGAGTGGGGCCGGACGGTCATCCTCACGGACGGCGATATGGTGTTCCAGCCGCGCAAGGTCCAACGTTCCGGCATTTTCGAGACCGTCGAAGGCCACGTCCTCATTTATATCCACAAAGAGGAGGCCCTGCAGAATGTCGAGCAGCGGTATCCCGCTGAGCACTATGTGCTGGTGGACGACAAGCTGCGCATCCTGAACGCCGTCAAGAAGGCTTGGGGCAACCGCGTCACGACCGTGTTCCCCCGGCAAGGACAGTTTGCCCTCGATCCGATAGTCCTCGCCTCCTATCCGGCGGCGGACGTGACGGTGGAACACATCTCCGACCTGCTGTCTTGTGATTTGCCCGACCTGATTACTGGCCACCCATTGCCGGCCACCCGGAAGTCAATGACCGAACCTGAGCGAACGCTCCACTCACACTAAACAAAACAAATGAAAGCGACAAAACTACTTCACAACCTCGGCCAGAGCCTCTGGCTCGACAACATCACCCGCGACTTGCTCAACAGCGGGACTCTCAAGCGCTACATTGATGAACTGTCGGTCACCGGTCTGACTTCCAATCCGACCATTTTCGACCACGCCATCAAGAACAGCAAAGACTACGACGCGGCGATTCAAGAGCGGCTCGCGCAGGGCGAATCCGGCGAACCGTTGTTCTTTGAACTGGCACTCGAGGACATCATCCGGGCGGCGGATCTGTTCCGGCCAATCTTCGACCAGACGAACGGTCTGGATGGCTGGGTCTCCCTGGAAGTCTCGCCGGTGCTGGCCTACGACGCTGCCAGCACTCTGGCCGCCGCCAAGGAACTGCGCGCCCGCGCCGCTCGACCCAACGTGTTCATTAAGATTCCAGGAACAAAAGAGGGCTTGCCAGCCATTGAAGAAGCGATTTTCGCAGGCATACCGGTCAACGTAACACTCCTGTTTTCGCGCGAGCAATATCTCGCGGCGGCGGATGCATTCATGCGCGGCATCGAGCGGCGCATCGCCGCGGGACTCAACCCGGATGTTAACTCGGTCGCTTCGGTCTTTGTCAGCCGTTGGGATGGCGCCGTGGCCGGCAAAGTTCCTCCCGCCTTGAACAACCAGCTCGGGATTGCGATGGCCAATCGCGCTTACAAGGCTTACCGAGAACTGCTGGGTTCGCCTCGCTGGCTGCGCGCCTTTAACGCAGGCGCCCGGCCGCAACGCCTGCTTTGGGCCAGCACAGGCACCAAGGACCCTAAAGCCTCGGATGTGCTCTATATCAAAGCGCTGGCGGCCCCATTCACCGTCAACACCATGCCGGAAGCCACGTTGCTGGCGCTGGCCAATCATGGAGAACTCGGCTCGATCATGTCCGCCGATGGCGGTGATTGCGAATCGGTGTTGGCGCGGTTCAACGAGGCCGGCATCCAACTGGAAGCACTGGCCGCTCAACTTCAAGTCGAAGGCGCCAAATCCTTCGTGAAGTCGTGGAACGAATTGCTCGCGGTGATTGCCTCCAAAAGCAACGCGCTGAAGAAAGGAGAATCTCATGCCATTTCTTCCAAATAATGTTCAACCATTAACCAAGCGTAAGGCCTGGAGTGCTTTGGCGGCACACTTCAACCAGACGCGCCATTTGCACCTGCGTGACTTATTCGCGCAAGACCCGAAACGCGGCGAACGGATGATCTTGGAGGCCCTGGGTCTTTACCTGGATTACTCGAAAAACCGCATTACCGACGAGACCCCGAAGTTGCTCGTTCAACTGGCAACCGAATCCGGACTGAGGGAACGGATCGACGCCATGTTCCGGGGCGACAAAATCAACGTCACCGAAAAGCGAGCGGTGCTGCACGTCGCGCTGCGGGCGCCCAAAGACGCCAGCATCCTGGTGGATGGCAAAGACGTTGTGCCAGAGGTCCATGAAGTGTTGGACCGCATGGTGGACTTTGCGGAACGGGTCCGCAGCGGCGCCTGGAAGGGCCACACGGGGAAACGGATTCGCAATGTCGTCAACATCGGCATTGGCGGCTCAGATCTCGGTCCGGTTATGGCCTATGAAGCGCTTCGGCACTACAGCAAGCGCAACATGGTCTTCCGGTTTGTTTCTAATGTGGATGGGATTGATTTTGTCGAAGCCACTCGCGACCTCGACCCGGCGGAAACGCTATTTATCGTCTCGTCTAAAACTTTTACGACGCTCGAGACCATGACTAATGCGCAAAGCGCGCGCGACTGGGTCCTGCAAGGACTGGGCGAAGACGCCAAGGCCATCGCCAGCCATTTTGTGGCGGTCTCCACCAATACGGAGAAAGTCGCGGACTTTGGCATCAACACCGCCAATATGTTCGGCTTCTGGGATTGGGTGGGAGGCCGCTATTCGATGGACTCCGCCATCGGCCTTTCGACCATGATCGCCATCGGCCCCGCCAACTTCCGCGCCATGCTGGCCGGCTTCCATGAAATGGACGAACACTTCCGCACGGCTCCATTCGAGCGGAATCTGCCAGTACTCATGGGATTGCTGTCTATTTGGTATAACGACTTCTTTGGCGCGCAGACCACGGCGGTCCTTCCCTACGAGCAATACTTGAAGCGGTTTCCGGCTTATCTCCAGCAGTTAACCATGGAGAGCAACGGCAAACACGTGACGCTGGACGGGCGGACGGTGGACTATGACACCAGCGCCATTTATTGGGGTGAACCCGGCACCAACGGGCAGCATTCTTTTTATCAACTGATTCATCAGGGAACCAGGCTCATTCCGTGCGACTTCATCGCCTTTGCCCATGCGCTGACCCCTCTGGGCCAGCACCATGACATGCTCCTGGCCAATGTGTTCGCCCAGGCCGAGGCACTCGCCTTTGGCAAGGCCGCCGACCAGGTGAAGGCCGAGGGCACGCCGGACTGGCTGGTCCCTCACCGGGTTTTCGAGGGCAATCGTCCATCGAACACACTCCTTGCTGAGAGGCTCAACCCCGAGACCCTGGGCAAGTTGATTGCCCTGTATGAACACATCGTGTTCACCCAGGGTGCCATCTGGGAGATCGACTCTTTCGACCAGTGGGGCGTCGAACTCGGCAAGGTTCTGGCGCAACGGATTATTCCCGAATTGGAAAGTGTCGCGGAACCGAAGCTTTCCCATGACAGCTCGACCAACAACCTCATCCGGCGTTACCGGAGATTAAAGAAAACACTATGAATGCACTTGGCTTAAACGAACAACAACTGCAAAAAATGAAAAATCAGCCCGGCTTTGTGGCCGCGCTGGACCAAAGCGGTGGCAGCACGCCCAAAGCGTTGGCTGCCTATGGAGTCGAAGAGGGATCGTGGTCCGACGAAGATGAGATGTTTGCGATTGTGCACCGGATGCGTACCCGCATCATCACCAGCCCCAGCTTCAACGGCGACAGGATCCTGGGCGCCATTCTTTTTGAGAACACCATGGATAGGGACATCCAGGGGCAGCCCACGGCGGGCTATCTCTGGAATGTGAAACAAATCGTCCCGTTCTTGAAAGTGGACAACGGCCTTGCGGAGGAGAAAAACGGCGCGCGCTTGATGAAACCTATGCCGCAGCTCGCTACGCTCCTCAAAAAAGCCAAAGCAAAAGGCATTTTCGGCACCAAGATGCGTTCGGTGATCAACAAGCTGAACCCCGCTGGAATCAGAGCCATCGTAGATCAGCAGTTCGAGCTGGCGGCCCAAATCCTCGCAGCGGGCCTGGTGCCCATAGTCGAACCGGAAGCGGATATCCATTGCCCTGAGAAAGCCAAAGCCGAGGCTTTCCTTAAAATCTTCATACTCGAAAAGCTCGACAGGCTGCCTCCCGGACAACTGGTCTTCCTTAAGCTTACGCTGCCAGAGCAAGACGATTTGTATGCCGATTGCGTAAGACATCCCAAGGTAGTCAGGGTGCTTGCGCTTTCGGGAGGTTACTCGCGGGACGTAGCCAACGCCCGGCTGCGCCGGAATCACGGTGTCGTCGCTAGCTTCTCGCGGGCTTTGGTAGAAGGACTGACAGCGCAGCAGTCCAATGCCGAGTTCAACGCCCGTCTGGACAGCGCCGTTCAGAGCATCTTTGAGGCCTCCACGGTAAAGCAGGAACCAAGGAATCAAGCCCCAGCGGAGCGGATGGGGGTGGAAGCTGCCACGTAAATCAACCGGACCAAGCCCCCATGCCTCAAGACGCCGTCAAAATTGCCCCTTCCATCCTCGCGGCCAATTTCGCCCGCTTGGGCGAGCAAGTGGCCGAAGTTGAACGCTGTGGAGCTGACCGCATCCACGTGGATGTGATGGACGGCCATTTTGTGCCCAACATTTCGATGGGTGCGCCCGTCGTCAAATCGCTTCGCCAAGTGACGCGCTTGCCCCTGGAAACGCACTTGATGATTTCCGACCCCGACATGTTCTTCGATGAATTCGTCGAAGCCGGCTCCGACTCGTTCATCGTACACTGGGAGGGCAATAACAACCTGCACCGAACGATTCACCGTGTTAAAGACCTGGGAAAACGGGTCGGGTTGGCCATAAACCCCGCGACGCCGGCTTCGGTGCTGGAGGAGGTGCTGCCTGACCTGGACCTCGTGTTGGTCATGACGGTGAACCCGGGGTTCGGACATCAACACTTTATCCACTCGACCTTGGCGAAGATCCAACGCGTGCGGCGCATTATTCAGCAAGTCCGGCCTGAATGCGAACTCGAACTGGACGGCGGGATTGATGCAACGACGGCCTCGCTCGGCGTCAAGGCGGGCGCCAATGTTCTGGTGGCGGGCACATCGATTTTCAGTGCCAGCGAAGGTCTGGCGGCCGGCATGAAACATTTGCGTGCTGCGACTCAACAAACAAGAACCTGATCTGAATAAAAGAAGGGAGCAAGCAATATGCAAATCGGTATGATTGGACTTGGGCG
>JBKQNQ010000329.1:0-4162 GCA_052145875.1 Thiobacillaceae bacterium | reverse complement strand
AAACTCGGTGTAGCTTGGGTGTAAATTATTGGCAAACTTCGGCCCATAGGATCTGCCTGCTGAGTTCCTACTTAATTTGAGCGGAGGTCGCAGGCGTGTTGTACCCTTCGAGATTGATCCAACGCGCATCCACCGCCTTTGACACAGTTCCATGAATCTCGGCGGTTTCCCCGGGATACACAGTGATGTAATTGTCGTCATACTTAATAGGGAGGATTTCGTCCCCATTCTGGGCCGCAGCTACGGTCGCCCGTTCGAAGAAGGCTATATGTTCGGACGGATTATGAAGCCGGATAGCGATAAGCTTCTCGCTGCCGGTCGTGGTCTGTTCAGCTCTGACCTCCAGGTTTACCAGAGGCATCGTATTCAGCGCTGTCATGTCGGCGATGTATACCGGCTTCAGATTCAGCGCATCATCGTTACTGAGGTCGCCCAAGTCATCATCTTTCTGCGACTGCCAGTAGGTGTTATCGACGAGCAGCTTTCCGGTGCTGTCAAACAACTGACAGCGGATAACAAACACTGGCGTACTCTGGGGATAGCGAGGCAGCGTTAGGACCTGAGTTGCGCCATTGAACGGAACCTGGATGCCGTCGGCTGAGCGGTCGTCAAGAACCTTTCCATTCAGATCGTAAACGCGCACGCGTGCGCGCAAACCCTGCGCGTCGCCTGGAGTCTGATTAAAAACAATGATTTTTGCCTGATTGTGAGCGCCGGTTGCGTAGGCATCGAAGACCACGGACAGCGGACGCAGCCCCTTCTTCGCGCCGTAGTAGGTACCACCGGGGCTCAGATAATAGTCAATAATGTTGCCGTATAATGAAGGCCAATGGCTGTTCAGCATCCAATAGAGGGTCATTTTATGGTTGGCCCAGCCACCGGCCGCGAGGTTCTCAAATTGCGCGCGGGTGTTCTCGTAGTGAGCGAGTTGCGCCTTGCGCACGAACTCCTCAACACTGCTGGAAGAACCGTAGCGACGGTTAACCGCTAACTGCACATCAGCGAGGGTGTTGGCGCCGGGAATCGCTCCGGAGTGGAAAAACCATGAGTCGTTGATCGGCCACAATTTGTCAGCCGGGATAAACTTCTTCAAGCTCTCCAATGTGGGGATATGCTCATTGTCACCCTGCTCAACGGACGACCCGCGAGTTGGGACGTACTTCCCACTGAACCAGTATGCCGGCGGGCGCCAGGTGTACGGGCCTTCCATATTGATGCCATCCCATAAGTTTTCGCCGTGGGCATCCTTGGCGAAAGAGGAAACGGTATCAACGGCGGCATTTTGCCAATGCAACTCGGACAGAATTTTATGGTACTCAATGCGAACAGGTTCCGGTGGCCGACCATCGCTCGCGTTGGCCCAGATAAAGACGGAAGCATGCGGACGGAGCATCAGAATCTGTGAACGCAGGCTTTGCGAAGCGACGCGATGGTCTTCTTCGTTCCACTGGTCCCATTTTTCCCATTGGTTGCAGCACATCCAGCCGAACATCAGGGGAATACCCTGTTCGTCCGCAAGCTCGACAATGTGCTCACTGGAGATCTTCGATTCCCAACGCAGCATATTGATCCCGAGATCTTTGACATACCGCAGGATTTCGGATTCGTGCTCAGGATCATAGCGATAGAGCAAGTCCGGCGTGTAATCAGCTCCGCGCACGCGGAAGTCCCGACCGTTAATTTGGAGATAAAAATTTCCGTCCTTACCCTTATCGGGGAATTGTTCGTCCTGATCGCGGTGCTGGGTAACGCTTCGGATGCCGAAGCGAATGTGAGAACTGTCCGAGACTTTCTGTTTCTTCACAAACTCCAGATGCAGGTCATAGAGCGCCGGATTACCCATGGTGTACGGCCACCAGAGGTCGGGATTGCTTACGACCAAGTCGGGGTACTTTTCCGGGGCAAACGCAACTTCGCGAATCTCACCGGGGAAGAGGCTGAGGTTTTGCTCGAATTGAATGGTTGGCTTGCCTTGTCGCGAAATTGTTCCCTTCAGCGTGCCAGTGACGGGTTGCGCGGCAAAATTATGCAGGTTTGCATAAACCGTAAGGCGCGCGGTCGTGTGCGGCAGGGAGAGCTCGGAGTTAACTGCCGGGTTTTCGAGCGCAACCTCGCCCGTGGTTCTTAGATAGACCGGCTTCCAGATGCCTGCATTTCTGTCCGGCACGAAGGAAGCATCGAACATAGGCTTCTTGGTGTACTGGCCTTTGTATCCCAGGTATTTCCAGTTGATCCAATCGAACCAACTGTCCGCCAGCTCTACACCGTCAACGTCTTGAATAAGTTGCTCGGGTGTCACTTTGACGGCCAACGCATTCGCCGAGCCTGGCTTGATCCACTCCGTGACATTGAGCTCGTGCGCGGCATACATCCCGACAACTTGCTTACTGTCCGCGACCTTCTCCCCGTTAAACCAGATTTCCGCCCGGTAGTTGATTCCCGGAAATTCCAGGATGTAGGTGGGGTAACCGGCCGGTGCGGTGAAGACCGTCCGATACCACCAGTCCTGCTTGTACAAATCCTGCGGGACCTTCTCCAGCAGGTTCATGCCGACATAAAGGTTGGGGTAAACACCATCTTCCTGCATTATCTCGAGAACCGTCGCGGGCATGCGATGGATGGGATGCCACGCCTGGTCCCGGTAATCGGAATGAGAAATGGCTGCACCACCGGCTTCCACATCTTTCGCAGCGGCCAATTTCCAGTGCTCCGATAACTCCAGCTTCCCGGGAGCTTCCATCTGGCCGAGTGCAGGCAAGGCGAACAGGCAAAACGACAGCGACAGCATAGCGATTACGCGAACCATATTCGTTCTCCCTCGGCCAAATTCAAAGAAAAGTGGATGCGCCACTGTGCCTGTCCCCTGGCGCATCCATACGGTCTCAGTAATACAGCTTCAACGCGAACTGAATTTCGCGCTGGTCGTTTTGTCCATCGCGTGTCGAATTAATCTTTCCAAAATTGTCCGGATTGTTGTAATTGAGCGCCCCGGGGGCCGCCGCTACTCCAAGAATGCCGAATCCCGGACTCGAGAAGTTAGGATGATTGGTCAAGTTAAAGAATTCGGAGCGAAACTCCAGTCGGAAACGTTCGGTCAACTGGAACTGCTTGAACAGGGAAAAGTCCAGACGATGGAAACCCGGTCCACGGAACTGGCTCCCCCCACCGCCCAACGGGCTGTAATCCGTTTGCCCAATGGTCGTCGCGACAGGAGGCGTGGCGAACGCATTCGGATTCATCCACTGGTCCACATTGTGCTTTCCCGCATAAAGATCCACTCCACGAACTTTCAAGGCGTAGCAGCCGAATCCGGAAGTCGTTGAAATGGCACACGGGACCGTACCTGGTTGGCCGTCCTGCAGCGTCAAAATCCAGTTAATGTCCCACCCACCCACGATGGCGTTGAGCACACCGCTGCTGCTGCCCAGGAAATGCCGGCCATGCCCGAACGGCAGTTCATACATCCCGCTGAAGTGCACCACTTTGTTGATGTCGAAGTCGCAGCGTGAGAAGTCCCCATGTATGCCAAAGTGCGGAAGGAACGGAGCGCGGTAGCTTGGACCCAATGCCGTCGGATTGAGAACGTCCACGGCATCATTCAAACAACTGGCCCAAGTGAAATTGCCTAGAACACTCAAGCCGTGGCCGACTCGCCGTTCGTAGTTGGCTTGGAGAGAATTGTAGTGGCTATTGCCTGAAAAAGTGGAATAGACCATGTAGGAAGAAAAATCAGGATAGGGCGAATACGCCAGGGCATTCAGTCCAGGCGGTAGGATCTCCCGGGGAGTATTCGGGTTGACGTACGTGCCCATATGACGGACCGTATTCCCGACATAGCCCAACTGCAATGTATCGTTGGGGCTCAACGCATACTGCACCGTGAGGTTGTATCCCTGAGTGTAAGGTGTCTTCAGGTGATAGTCCTCGCCCGTGAAGGATACGCCTCCCGGTTCAACGGCGGCCGGAGTCAGAGTAAGGCCGGTAGTTCCCGTCTCAAGGGTCCCAATAGAGCCATTGTCGAACGTAATTGGTGCATTCGGCACTTGATAGCTCTTGCCAAGCGTGTATTGGAAAGGAAAGTCCACATAAGTTTCGATCACGGAGTTTTCGAAACCGCCGTAGAAGAGTCGAAGGAAAAGAAGATTCCGGCCGTCTTCCTCAG
>JBKQNQ010000328.1:0-2810 GCA_052145875.1 Thiobacillaceae bacterium | reverse complement strand
CTGCGCCGATAAAAACGAACAACGCGAACGCTATCCACTTCATCGTTTCCCTCAGCAACAATCCGCCTTATTGCTTGGCATTTTTCACGCCATCGACGACGAGTTCAAGAACACGCTGCTTTCAATAACGGACTCTTCCTCCGCCCAATAGCGCCGGCCCGGCAACACAAACAGCCTCGACGGCTCTGTAGCGCCGCCAAACCTCGCTCCACATTCCAAAATCCGTGACCCACACCGTGTCCAATATCCGAGCCCTCTCCATCCGAAATCCGTGACCTACTCGCCCGCGCCGACGAGATGATCGAATGAGAATGGCGCGAGCGGTGGAAACGACTATCTTGAGAAATCATTAGATCGCAACACCACGGGCCGGTCGGCCTGGACCTGCTCCTCGAAAAACTTACGTGATGCTCGCTCTTCAATCACTTCGCGCAATCGCATAAACTGAGCTACGCGCTCCTCCGGCTTCACGTCACGCCTCCCTTCAAGATCGTCCATCGCCGCGGTGCTGATCGCGCAAAGAATTACCTTGCCCTGATTGAGCATTGTAAACTCAACGACCATTCGATCGAAGTTGTAGCCCTGCACCTCGCCCTGCTGTAGCGGCATCGCAAGTTCTCTATGCTGGAGCCATTTCATTCTGCCACGCAGACAGGGCGATGTCAGTTTAGATTCGATGTGCAGAATGTCGCCAGCTTCGCCCAACCCTTCACCTCGGCAGTCGGTAACTTCGAAAAATAAACATGCTGGAGCTTTGCATTACCAACTCCGCCGGTACCCCCATCTGCATCACTGGCGACCAGCTCGCCGCCCTTTTGGCGTCACAAGCCAGCGACACCGCAGGCGGCAGCGGCACCGGCAACAACCAATCTCAAACGGGCGCTCAACAAAGCCCCGCTACAGGGTCAAACCCTTCAGAATCCGTGGGCCTCGTTAACCCGCTTTGTGCGTTTTACGCGCGCGAGGCGCAGGGCGGTGGCTTTGGCCGCGACGTCTGAGGTACCGGGTCAGCTTCGCCAACAAGGCGATCGCAAAACACGGGCCGGGAATTGATTCCTTCGCGAAGTAGGCCGCGGCTTTCCTAAGAAACAGCCACCTCAACCTCGCATGGAGCAGGTAGCACAACAAAGCCCAGCGACTTGGCGCGCCGCTTCAGATTGGCGAGGACACGGCTACGGTATTGTTCCTCATAACGGTGGGCACCCGGATCCTTATAGGTCATACCATGCCTGAGGGTGTTGTAGAACAGAACCGCAATTTTGCGGGCGGTCGCGGTCACGGCCTTTGCTTTGCCTGCGCGAGAGGATAGTCGACGATAAAATGCTCCGAGCGCCGTATCGCTCCTCCCTATGGTCGTAGCCGCCAGTCGCAGAAGCGCTGCCGCCCGGCTGGATGATCTCCGCGTGCGCGAAGAGAGCACCTTGCCACCGGAGATTTTGTTGCCCGGTGCGAGGCACAGCCAGGATGTGAAGTGCTTGGCTGTCGGCCATGCCCTCAGGTCCGTCCCGCACTCGCCGACGAGCTTCAGTGAAGTGATGGACCCAAGCCATGAATCTCAGTCAAGTCGACGCCAATAACGCCGTATAGCGCAGCCCTGACGTCAAACGAGGGTGTGTTGACTTGCTTGGTCTTCACCCGCGGTTTGGACAATTTGCCGATCGGCTTGGCCGCTTTGTCACTCAGCGCCGATATCAAGGATTCCAGTTTGCGGTCGCAGTCGAGCATTTTGGCCTGGTAGGTGTCGTAGAGTTCCAGTGACTGGGTAAGCGCGAAGACATGTTCTTCCCGATCGTTGCCCACCAGAGCGGCGCGGATCGTCTCGGTGGAGGAGTGGCAACGCACATCGCGGTAGGTCGCCAACACGTCGGGATTGCGCTCGCCCGCGACAATAGCGCGGATAATCCGCATCCCGGTCGCGCCGGTAATATCGGAGACAACGTGATGAAGTTGCAGATTCATCTCCATAAGGGCCTTTTGCATGTGCTGGATGTGAGCGGCTGCGTATTCCACGAGCCGCTCCCGCTGACGCAGATAGGCGCGCAGCGTTGCAATCTCGGCATCAGGGCGGAAGCTACCCCGCAACAGACCGTAGGAATGGAGCTGGCGCAGCCAAGCGGCGTCGCTAACATCTGTCTTGCGCCCAGGCACGTTTTTGGCGTAACGCGCATTGACCAAAATGACCTCGAATCCGTGCTGCTCAAGAATCTCGTAAGCCGGGATCCAATAGACCCCCGTAGATTCCATCGCCACACTGGTTACGCCACACGCTTCGAACCAGTGCGCCAGATCGTGCAGATCCTGTGTGAATGTGCCAAACGCACGCACCGGCGTCTCCGTGCAAGTTGGGTCGACCGCAGCCATGTGGATTTTTGATCCGATGTCTATGGCGGCCGCGCCGGCGTTGACCGGCCTCAATTCCGGGCGATCCCCGATGATCGTCTTGGGCATAGAGATTCCTCCTTCTAATTGTCGATAGGAGGGTCTGGGCTATGCCAATCGTCATTTTCCTAATCGGGATCGTCGCCTGAGGGCAACGTCACCACTCTCAAGTTCGCATGCGCCCATGGACCACGTTTTTTAACGGGGACTGTGCCTCCAATAAGCTGACGGCCGCTACCCTCCGAGGTCCGAGGATAGCATGGGCTGTTTCTACCACGCGCAGGCGGGCAACGGCCCGTGACAGTTTTTTAGGATGTCCCGTTCGGCTCTCAGCTTGGCGACCTCGCGCTTGAGCTGCGCGATCTCCAACTGCTCCGGCTTCATCTGGCCCTGGCCGGGGAATGCATGCTGCGGATCGTCCGCAAGCTGCT
>JBKQNQ010000327.1:0-6160 GCA_052145875.1 Thiobacillaceae bacterium | reverse complement strand
CTGCCGCCAAGGTGCTGAAACTGCTGCGCAAGAATGAGAAAAACCCAGCGGCAGCGGTGGATGACGAGCTGGGACTGATGGCCGTGCTAGACAGTGTCAGTGATGTCAAACGCTTCGTGCGACATATGACCCGATCCGCTATCAGAAGCGGTTCGCTTATGACCCTGGAAGATATTTCAGACACCCTCACTGGCGGCGTATACCACTCGAGCGCGGTCGGAAGCAGCGGGCAAACGCAGATGCTGAAGTTCTTTGCGCGTATGGGCGGAATGCGTGTTGAATTGATTGTTCACACCAATCAGTCCTACCTGAACTACCGCTTTCAGCGAGACATCGCCCACGAGGAATACGAGGTGAAGCGGATCTTTGATTCGGGCGTGGCCGAATTCCTCTTTCCACGCGAAATCTACAACCTGAATATGGACCAGATTCGCCAAACATTGCTAGATCAGTACCGCAGGAACATCGAGAATTCCGGACGTTTACAAGAAAATATAGGTTGAAACATCTATCTGAATTACGCAGCTCCCGATAGAACAGAACCGCACGGACTCACGATGCAAGAAGGCGCTACACTTTGATGAGATAGGAGGCGTTGCGCGCATAGCAATGTGTTCCAGCGGACCATCAAAAATCTGCGCTTCTTGCCCTCCGCTGATGCCAACGTTGCATGAAGATCATCTAGGGACCACCGCGCCCCTTTTGGGCAATACCTGACCGGATCTTCCTGGGCGACATGTCCCTGACAACGCCGCACCATGCCCAGCGGGAGGGCTTGGAACTAGATTTCATTTTTCGTTATGACGGCATCGCTACCCTTGCCCACCGAGAAGCGTGCGGATAAGAGGGGAGAGCGTGAGCGGCGCCCCCCATCGAGCCATGACCTGTCATTGAATATAATGGCCCGTGTCGCATCTGGCGGTGGCCTGAACCATATAGGCATTAAGGATCCTGGGATAGCAATGGTCTTCCGCGGGGGGGACGCAAATTGAGCGAAACGCAATTACCGATCTCAACGTCACAGGCATTGCGAATGCCAACCTGATGGCGCCCCCAACACGTTCGACTTGTCGGGGATCGGTACAGGGGCCCGAGCGGGTTCTACGACATGGGCCGCAGCGCAGCGCTCAATCGCCGCCATGGACGCTGCCGACTAGCTGGGTTACAGCAATTGGGAATCGCCCACCATGCTTGAACAAGATGCCACCTGCAATACTCGAGGTCTAGGTGGTAGCCCTCCTCTAGGTACGGCTGGACCGGCAGCATGATGGGCAGTCTGTCCAGTACGGAACTACGGGCGTAGCTGACACTTCAATTACCGGAACACATCATGCAAGCTTCAGTCTGCTCAACAATGTCCAGGAGTGCGACTAGGCACACCAGGTGCGGAAGCACAGTGGCCACACGGTTCGCGCGGGCTTTTCTATTGGCTCCGGCTACCAGTTTTTCAACACTAAGTCGGCCCCACTGAGCACGCTTGGCCCCGTGTTTCGGGGCGATGTCACCGCCATGCGGGACCGTGAGATGTATGAAATGCTTCTGGCCGGATTGGGCATAGTCGGCGTCACGGCAAGGTGGCGCACCCCTCAACGCCGCAGCCCATTTACGACGCCCTGTGCACGTCAGTAGTTTCGTCCATTTGCCGACGGTGACTGGTCGGCGCGACTTCCGAAGACAAACGGTACACTTGAGTTAACCGATGGCTCCATCGCGAGATCTTCCTCGCCGGTCACTAGCGGCCGATTGTGTTGCAGACTTCTTTTAAGGTATTTCCGAAAGCGTTTTGGGAGTCTTCAAACTATCAACTCAATAGCGATCGTTGAAAGTGGTCAATTCTGAGACGTCGACTTTTTTAACTTGGCCCTCCGGCAGCAGACAAAAAATAGTATTTCAACAGAATCGGCCACGTTCACACACTCAATATGTCCAGTGAAATGCCCTAATATCAATCTAGAGCCGTCAGTCAGGGCTCGGATAACCATTTACCTGCCGCAGACAAACTAAAGGAGATGCCATGGCCAGCCAAAATACGAAAAGGTTTCTCGTCTTATATCTTGCACCCCCCTCGGTAATCGATGAGTGGGCAAGGACCGACCCCGAAAAGAGAAAAGTTGCCGAAGAAAATATGCGGATGGAGTGGGGCAAATGGATGGGCGCCCATTCAAGTATGTTAATCAGCACTGACGCGGGTGGGAAAACAAAATCTGTCACGTTAACTGGTGTTTCTGACACCCGAAACGATATCATGCTGTATTCCATCGTAGAGGCAGTCTCGCATGAAGTAGCTGCGAAATCGTTCGAAAACCATCCCCATCTGCAAATCCCTCAGGCATCCATCGAAATCATGGAAATCAGACCCATGGGCCACATGTAGCGGCATAAACGGCGACATTCGAACGCTCAAGCACATGCGTTTTAACGACCGAAAATTGGCTCAGTTCAGCAAATTACTAAGGCGCCCGCGAAAGGAGCGAGTTGAAGTATTGCATGGGAGCTACTCGCGATCGGGCACCTCCAGCTGCCGTGACAAAGTCGGGATCGATAGTGGGTGCTTCGTGCCGGCTACACGGTCCCAGAACTCGCTGCAATCATTCGTGCGAAAAAAGAGGTCGCGGGCACAGGAACGCGGAGTGGACCACCGCCGTCTTTGGCTCGGTAAACCAGGCGCCGCTGCGCGGGGATCACGGCTTTGACTGCATCGTCACGGGTAGTAGATGCGTTCATCAAACTGCCACGTCAAGATCATCGAGAATCCCGGTCTTGTTTACGACGCGGAGGGCCATGTAAAGCCATGCTTGTATTTTCTGGCAGCGTTGGTCCTACCGGCAATGCGCTTTTAAATTGCTGCAAAGAAACTTCCGGATCGTTTAAGCGTCACCACGGTTGTAACCGGTCGCAAGAAGTGCCGAGATTGAGAACACGCCCGGGACGGACATTCGTCTGAACACGCAGCTGATGCTGAACGCGCTGGATACAGCGTTACGGATATGAAGATCCTTGGTCAGGCAAGATCGGCAGGATTCCGGGGACAGGATGACAAACCCAGGTAGTGTCTGATTGATTGGGAAGCCACCGTTAAACACACGTTGGCATTATTGGAATGAATATGCCCATCACCCAAGCGTACGGCGTATTGAATTGCCCTTAGAGGCCGCGCAGGCATTTCGTCATCGGACGCGACCCAACAAAAACTGACACGTTGCCCGAAACGACCGCTATGGGGAACATACTTCAATGGCCGGCTCGGGAACCGTGCGGCAAAGAATAGCGTTTGCGACGACCGCGTAAATGTACTATTAAAGAAGCTCTACATTACTCTAAGCTTGTACATGCGCCGTTCGATAAGCGGCCATGGCTTAGGGCTGTCGGGCCTGTGCGCCCGTCAGGCTTTGTGACACAGATCGTCGCTTCAATGGAAATCAAATCCAAGGCCCGATGAACAGTTACACCGCAAAGGCTTGGGATTTTGGCGGACATTCAATGCTGCCCTGCCCCATGTGAAAGCGCGTAGATTGCAGTAGGCACCGTTCATGACTCAAACCTCTCGATTCTTATCATACAGGCGAATGGCAGCCGCGATATTCGCCGTCCTAGCCGCCACGTCCGGGATCACGGCGCAGGCGGAAGGGCCACCTCGGGGAGGCCACGATCGGCCAGCATCCTATGGTGGCTATCGCGATGGCCACGCTGGATATCGTGGTGTCCATGACGAGCATCGCCGTGACAACGATCGCGGTGGCGGTAGTGCGCTCGTCGGGGCGCTGTTAGGCGCGGTCGTGGGCGCAGCGCTCGTGGGCGCCACGCAGCCACCGCCGCCGGTGGTTTACTCCGCGCCTCCGCCGCCACCCCCCCCGGGCGTGGAGTACTATCCTGACAGCTATCCTCCCGGCTACTGAGTCTCGTATCCCTATCTCACCCAAGCGTCCGGCCGCATGATGCATCAAGGTATCGCCATGCAGCCGTTGCCAATCCGGAAACTAAACCCGAGGATTTAAATATGAAAAACTGCATTCATAAAACTGCTGTGCCTGCATTGTTGACGCTTAGCCTCCTCGCAACATCAGCTTGGACAGAAACAATGGCGGCGAGCAGTCCTGACGCAACGTCTTCGAAGGCTTCTGCCGCCGCCAGTCACGGGCAAAAACACGAAGACATCATCAAGACGCGAATCAGCGAGTTGCACGCTCAGCTGAAGATAACGGACCAGCAAGCGCCGCAGTGGGATGCCTTCGCGCAAACCATGCGCGACAATGCGCAGAAGATGGATCAGGCCTTCCGCGACCGTGCACATAAGCTCCCATCGCTAAATGCCGATGAGGCCATGAAGTCCTATGCTGCGTTAGCCCAGTTACACGCGGACAATATGCAGAAGCTGGCGGCCGCGTTCAGCACGTTATACGCCACGCTGTCCGACGACCAGAAAAAAATGGCGGACACCCTGTACCGGAATGAACGTGCAAAACGGCACGCGTTAGCGCATAAATCTAAGCCCGTTGCCAAGCCAGACGCCGCCACCGTTCCTCCTGCCCCGGCTTCCAAATAACCAGTCGTCACATGATCTCTTTTGGACGAGGAAGCTGGGAGTGTGGCACCGACGCAACCGGCAGCATAGGCATCAATCTTCACTATGGGGAAAAGGCCCCATGGTTCGCGAGCGGACCCGCGTGCGGGTTCTGGCATGAGGACAATTCCTTAGCTGCAAACAAATAGCATCGGCAATGCGTGGGCGAAGTGAGCTTCCCCCGGAATTTAGTTTTCCAAGGGTGACGTATCATTATTGTCACTATGGCGCGGAGGATGCGAAAGATTCCGAGGCAGAAGTACACGGCCGAGTTCAAAGCGACGTGCCCCCCGAAATTAGTAGCATTTAGGTTTGGAGTCCGATCTAATTTTGACGGGAGATCGGACGATGAAGAAGCGATACACGGAAGAGCAGATTATTGGGTTTCTGCGCGAGGCTGAGACCGGGGTGGCAGTCAAGGACCTGTGTCGACGGCACGGGTTTTCTGAGGCCAGCTATTACCTGTGGAAATCGAAGTTTGGTGGGATGAGTGTGTCCGAGGTGCGACGGCTGAAGGAACTGGAGACCGAGAACGCCCGGCTCAAGAAGCTATTGGCCGAGACGATGCTGGAGGCGGAGGTCAGCAAAGAAGCCCTGCGCCGAAAGTGGTAGCCGTGCCAGCCAAGCGCGAACTGGTGCGGCTGCCGCCAGCCGTCTTCGCATTCACCTTGCGACACAAGCCGGGCCAGGCCCAGGAGAATTTCGTTACACTTGGCAGCGATGGACTCTAAACCAGACTGCCACTGGGAAATGGGGCACGTGGGTACCCAGGTCAGTAGCTTGGCTTTGTCTTAAATAATTTCCGCTTGAAATCTCTGGTGAAAGCAAATTCCTTGGTGGCGCAGCCCCCATTTTGATCGGACATAGTGCGTTTGTGTAGCGACTAGGCATACGCCGAGTGATATGACTATGTCTTGAGGAAAAAATGAAAGCAATTGAAGTCGTCACATCCGTAGAGCGCCGCCGGCGGTATTCGGTGGCAGAAAAGATCCGCCTGGTGGAGGAATCCGGCCAGCCCGGCATGTCGGTATCGTATGTCGCCCGCAAATATGGTATTTCTCCCAGCATGCTGTTTGGCTGCAACGGCAGCTTCTATAATTGCCGACAGAGTCCTTCAGGGCGCGATATCGTCACTCAGTCCTGTTGGAGCCAGGGAAAGCGACGGTCAACAATTCGAATCACCAGGTCGCGCAATCGCATACCTAGCGTTCAAATCAGATGGGCGAACGGCCGATTACTTCGATTTGGCGGCGACCCAGACCATACAATAGCCAGTGGGAGATATCTCGGTGTCTCCGGGGTATAGTTTGCATCCGCCGAGATCCTTTGGAGTGTTGCCCGGGTTGAATTGCATGCAGGTTCCACAACGCTTTTCCCCGTTCGGCTTGTCTCGGTATTTCGTCGCCGCGCGCATGGCGGCATTCGTCGAGGCCATTACATTGCCCGATAGGAGCGCCACGGGAATCATGGCTATTGCAGCGCCGCCGATCTTCAGGAATTGTCGACGGGAAGGCTTCGTATCTTCTTTCATTACTGATTTCCTCTGTGCGTGTAACCAATTACTTTACGACACTTCAAAGTGTGCCGGTTCTGACAACC
>JBKQNQ010000326.1:0-12515 GCA_052145875.1 Thiobacillaceae bacterium | reverse complement strand
GTCACGCAGCCCGGTTTGCTTCGCTTGGGGGGCCAATTCGATGGCTTTGCTGAACTGGTCCGCGGCCTTCTCATACTGTTTGAGATTCATCAGCGCACCACCGGCAAGGGCATACGCCTCCCAGCGGTTCACATTAAGTTTGATTGCCGATTGCGCATTAGACAAAGCGAAGTCGTTATCGCCTCCCTGAAGTTGCGCATTTCCTTTTTGTATCAGCGCGTCATAACCAGGTGCAGTCTGGGCCACAAGATGAGAAGCTATAAGCAGCAAAGCGAGTAGAGACACGATCTTACGATGAGTCAGCCAGCCCTTCATTATTAGTTCTCTTGACATAGATTCGATCTACTTTCCGCATGCTGACGTCATACCCAAAGTGCAGGCCTTTTGATAAAACTGCTTCGCACGCGCATTATCATGAGCGACGCCCTGGCCATTGTCATATGTGAAGCCGAGATTGCTGCAGCCGTTAGCATCGCCCCCGTCGCATGCCTTCTGAAATAACTGCACCGCACGCCCAGTATCCGAAGCCACTCCCAAGCCATTGATATACATGACCCCGAGATTGCTGCAGCCGTTAGCATCGCCCCCGTCGCATGCCTTCTGATAAAGCTGCGCCGCATGTGCGTGATCCTGTGTGACACCCCAGCCATTGTCATTTAGGATGCCGAGATTACGGCAACCATTGGCATCGCCTCCGTCGCATGCCTTCTGAAATAACTGCACTGCACGTACATTATCCTTAGCGACACCGATGCCATTATCATAAGCGATACCGAGGCTGTTGCAGCCCTGGGATTTACCCCCATCGCATGCCTTCTCATAAAGTTGCGCCGCACGCGTAGTGTCCTTAGTGACGCCAATGCCGTTTGAGTATTCACTGCCTAGGTCGAGGCAGCCGTCTGCACCGTCCGCGCCACCGTCACAAGCCTTCTGAAAAAGTTGCACCGCACGCGTATGGTCCTGGGTAACGCCGCGGCCATTGTCATATGCGACACCGAGATTGCTACAGCCTTCCATATCACCCCCATCACATCCCATTTGAGCGAAATGGACTGCAAGTGACAAATTCTGAGCAACAAAGCGGCCATTGTCATACATAAATCCCAGAGCCTTGCAAAAATCGGCCTTCCCCGCATCGCAAGCTTTCTCATAGGATGCAGCCGCTGCGGTATAATTGCCGCTATTAAGCTGAGCCACTCCCAAATCGCCATATAATTTGCCCAAATGGTTCTTAGCCAGCACTACGAACGCACCATTCGGGTACTGCTGAAGGTATGCTTGAAAGTCATCAACATTCTTGCTGTCCTGGATTGTCTTCCACAGCACAATCTCCGCCTGCGTAGTGGCAGTAGGTTGGGCAGGAACAGTTGCAGGAGTGGAAGCCGTCGAAGGAGATACTCCAGTTTCTGCAAGCAAGCATTGTTTACGCAGTTCTCGCAGGCCAGCTTGCTTAGTCTGCGGTGCGTGGTCTATTGCATGTCCGAACTGATCGGCTGCCTCTTCATAGCGTTTTAGGTTCATCAGCGCACCACCAGCCAGGGCATAAGCCTCCCAGCGGTTAATGCTCAGTTTGATCGCCGAATTAGCTGTTGAGAGGGCCTGTTCGTTGTTGCCAGCTTGCAGCTTCAAATTACCCTGCTGGACAAGAGTGTCATAGCTGGTTGAAGTCTGAGCACAGACGCATACACCAGAGATCACGAAGACAAGGCAGGTTAACAAGAGGAGTCGGTGTGGCAATTTCATTGATTCTTACCTTTTTTGTCAAAGACTGGTTACAGTTCAGATAGTCTTAGTGTGTCGCCGCAATACTGTTCGACGTGAGAGCCGTACGTATCTCATCACGTTCGCCGACTGGGGCATGATCAACGGCGACAGTTGCAAACTTTGCAGCCTCCTGCATTTTGTTTTGCTTTGCCATGCAAAGAGAGACTACGGCATAGGCTTCCCAGCGAGAGCTGTCTATCTCCTGTGCGTGACCCGCTTCTGTAATAGCCTCACGAAAATAACCAGCTGCCAGAAAAACACGCGCACGTTGAATCGCAGCATCGTAGTCCAGGCTTTTTGTAGCCTCGGGCGTCATTGTTCCAGTAGCGTTCTTCGGAAGTAATTGGATCTGTTCTGTTGCCCGTTTGGCATCGGGTCCATTTGGATCCAATACAAGATATCTCTTGAAGTATCCCTCGGCCTTTAGCCAATTTTTATCTGCTTCAGCAAGAACGCCCAAGTTAAACCACGCAGGGGCATACTTAGGGTCGACCTGCACGACGTGTGCAAATCCCTTCTGTGCCTTTACGCTGTCATGGTGCAGAATGAAGTCAGCCTCGGTCTGCAGATAAAGCTTTTGGGCTTGGTTAGCTGTCGAGTTCGTTGCTGTCTTGTTTGCAGTTATAGGGTGTGTCGGTGTCTGTGCGATTCCGAACGCGAATGGCATGACCATCAAGGCTGTGCCTAGGGCGTGAAATGAAAGGCGAGATAGAGATCGCCAGCGCAGCCGAATTTTCTTCATTGTTGTCCGTCCGGCTCCTGTTCAAGGATGGTAGTAGTGGCTAATCCGAGGTAAGCGCCCATCTGATTGACCATCTTTGCTCCGTAGTTATATATCCCCTTTGCAACGCCGGATGGTCCTGAGGCCATCCCCTCCAGAATATCGCCCAAACCAACGCTGGCCTGACCGAACGTGAGATTTGTTGCCGTTTCCTGCGTATCTGTTGCTGTTGGAAGTGGCGCAGTTGTACCATTCCAGCCTTGAGAAGCTAACCATTGCACAGCCTGGCTATTTGCATAGCTGCTCGCCAGACTCCTGCTCGAGACAACAAGGCCGCTCAATGAGTCCTGCAGTTCCTGACCCGACGATTGAAGCATCTGCGGCAAGGAAGCTCCCATGTTCTGGTTGGGCTGGTCCACCGAATCTTGCGAGGCAGCATTGAACTGAGGGTCGGTCGGTGCCTGCAGGGATGCATACGCTGGGAAGACAGATGCGCTGGAGGAAGTGTCATTTATATTTAGCAAACTGGCTACAGCGCTGGCGGTGGTCGTTGCTGTCGCCGGCGCTCCCGTATTTGGCTGCGCGGAATCTCCTAGCAGAGAATTGATTGCCGAATTGCTCGAGGTAGGAGGCTGGCCGGAATCGAGTAGCGCGTTCACCGCAGAAGAGGCATTTGGCGCGGCGGCATCTCCGTTAACTCCATTCGTCGATTCCAGCTCACTTTGAGACTCCTGTAAAATCTGGGCGGCATTGGAGTTGATCTGTTCTCGCTGGCGAGCTGCTGCCGCCGCCGCATTCGCTGCTGCCAAAGCTGCATAGTCGATGGCCGGGCTCTCGTTGTTGACGACCGATGGGTTGGCACTATTATCGGTGCTAGAATCATTCGATTCGGTGTCCGAATTGGTATCGCTGTTGTTGCTGCTGAAGACATTGAGAATCGCGTCCCCGGCGTTGTTGATCATCTGCTGATTATTTCTCAGATTGTTCTGGTTCGCGTTCCACTGCTGAGCTGCCCTAGTTGCAGCCGGATTCGCTGGGGCAGGCGGAGTAGCCGGCGCCGGTTTGCCGCTTCCACAAGTATTGTTGAAGGCACACGCCACTTCGCCCGCGCCAGCGGTCGCTTGGGCACGCGCAACACTGCAGCCGAGCAAAACGAGAAGCCCGACACACACAAATGACAGTGAAAGCGGGCGGTTATGAAGGGATCTAGACTCGGGCTTCGGGGAATAGAAGCCGCTTCTGCGGCCCAGCGATTCAGACGCAGAATATAGGTAAGATGGATTGCCCATCTCGAATACCTCCTTGATTTCGAGGCGATAGCGGGAAAGATCGCCGTCCTACGAATACATCAAGTGCACAGACTGCGGTTCTCGGCAGCGAAAAGGAGCGGAACTGCATGGAATATAGCAATTTAATTCTTTGATTGCAAGGGAAATGTAGACAAAAAGGGAGCCCGCTCAATGCCGGCTCCTAATGAATTTGATGCAAGGTTCAGGCCGCAATGGGCTTCTTCGTTCCCTTCGCGGTCGGCTTCGGCGTGGCTGTCGTTGCAGCTTTTGCCTTCTCCTTAGTGGCGAATTCCTGCTTAACTTTGGTTGTGATGGCTCCAACGTCCACCTAGTAGAACTCGGCGGCCTCGCGTAGAGCTTTGATGGATTCGTTGGGCGAGGCTGCTGCCTGGAGAACGGCGAGTTCGACCAACAGACGGCCCAGAGTGCTCTCATCGGCCTTGCGAAAAAATGTTGAGAGGAGCTTGGCCGGGGCGTCGGTGGCCCCGTTCGGCTTGTCGAGGTTGTGCCGTCTGAGGATGATGGCGAAACGGCGTTCGCCTAGAACGGCGCTGAGCCGCTCTACAACAAAGAGCAGATCCCGCTTCATCAGACGAACCGGAATCGGAGCTAGACTCCGACACGGGCTGCTCGATCTCAACTCGGATCTCTGGCAGTTCAGCAGATCTGCTACTTGAAAATCCGCCGAGTTCTAGAGTTCCGGGCGGTTGACCGCCTATCCGTCAGTTACTACTTGGGTAACAACTCGGAACGGGCCTACCTCGTCTGGAAAGATCAGTACCGGCTAGTCGGCCAGTGTCCGGAATTCCAACTACCGTTACCGGCGCCTTATTCTCGGACGCTAGGGCGTTTATCAGTCCTAATCCAGAGAAATATACGCCTCCTGCCTCCACTTCACGCAGATCAGTTCATGAGTGGGACTTTTTATCAATTTGCCCGCGACCATACTTGAGAGCAGCGAGATACGGCTGCCTTTCATGGGCAAAGGCTCCGAAGCTGCCAAGGCCCGGCAGCGGAATCGGCGTTGGTTAGTGCGCACCCTCGCTCTTATACGTTGCCATCCCATGGCAGTGCATCGGATCACTTACGCTGAACGAGCAGTTGTAGACATGCACCAGCAGGCGCGGCGCCGTCTCGTTCACCGCCGCGCTAAGTTCCTTCGTCTCAAGCAACGCCTTGTTCGCATAGGTCTCCTGGCGGCCCTCAAGCCGGCTGCTCACGTAGTCCTCGAATGCCAGCGATAGGGGCGGCACCGGGTCGCCGCTGTTCACTACCAGCGTCACCGACTTGACCTGTCCGCTGCGCACCAGGCTGTCCCACTGCTCCAAAGCCTGTTGCGTAATCTGCGGCCCATAGAGCGTGACGTTGTCAGCCTTCACATCCTTGGCCGCGAGAGCCGCAAGGCACACCATGGCGCCGTTGCTGTGACAGGCCAGATCGTGAAAGCTCCGTCCTGCCAGCGCCGCGTAGCCTGGCTGGTTTTCAATCGAATACTGCCCTGCCGTTCCCTCATCGTGCGTTACCACGCGCTTTACCAGATCCCATCCAAAGTCCGTGTCCGCCGCAATACCGATGACAAAATTGTAGTGGTCGAAGTCGATCGCGTCCGCGTAGGTGTGGCCTGCCAGGCGTTCCTGCTCGGCCAGCATAGCGCGCGACTTGGCAATCAGCTCCGGCGTCGGCTTGGGCACGTTATAGCCCACAATCCATCCCGTGCCGCCCACCATGCCATTGCCCGACGGGCGATAGGGCGCATTCTCGATCGCATCCTTGACATTGGTATTGAATGAGCCGATGCGTGCCACCAGGCGAGCGCGTTCCCCCTGCAACTCCAACAGCCGGACTTGGCAGCCCTGCAGGGTGGCCTTGTCGTCGGGATCGATGGAGCCACAGTCGCTGTTGAACTGCGTGGCCTTGGCGTTGAACGCCGCCACCGCCGCGTTCAGGTCCACACCCTGCGTGGCATACTCGGGATGGGTCTGGCGGACACGCGTGGTCAATGTTGCAACGTCCGGCATCGCAGCGTCCTGTGCGAGCAATGGCGCCGCATACAGCGCCACCGCAAGCAAGCTCCATCCCAATTGCGCAGTCTTTTTTACTTGCATGTTCATCCTCCTTACGGCTTCAGCCAATAAATCGCCATGTCGGCGTGGCGGCACTCGGAGTCCGGGCACTTGAGCACGGCGATGGTTGCGGTCCCGTTGATCGGCTGCGGCGCATCTTTGGCTCCGCCGGTGGGATCCTGGGCCCTCTGCATCACCGTGATAAAAGGGACTGCTTCCGGTGGGCTGTTGCAATCGGTGACGTTTTTCACCGGCGTGGTGTTCCAGTAGCCGCCGTAGGAGAGCATCGCGACCTGATCCTGCGGGATGCAAAACCGTTGTGTGCCGAGCGCGAGAACGATGTTGCTACCTTCCGCCGACACAGTTGCCTGAGCTCCCATCGGGGATCCATCATGTCCGGTATACGCGTTATTGGCGGAATCCCATACGTGGCAAGGCCCGTTGGCCATGGATGCCTCATCGCGGCTGCAATCGGTTCCGTCAAGCTTGCGAATAAGCCAGAAGCGGTAAAGCGTGTAACCGCCGACGGTCCTCCGCACGGTTGTTGCCGCCGCATCAAGCGCAGCCGCCTGCACCCGTTTGGCGTCGGTCGACTTGCCCTCAGCCTCCAGCGTGTAGATGCGATCGAGCGCCGCTCGGTCGGTCGCGCCGCCCGGCTCCAGTTGCTGAAAATTCTTCATCGAGGCCAGCGCTCCGGCATAGTATCCCGCCTTTTCCTGTGTGAGCGACTGGTTGTACCACGCGTCGGCAAACCACGGAGCCTGGCTCAATGCATCCCGATACAGTCCCAGCACCATCTTGGTGTCGGCATCGCTTTGCGCCGTCTTGAACAACGTGTTGGCCTGAATGAACGGACGTCGCGCCTCCTCGGGAATCTCGGGGGGCGGGTTCATCGCCAGGGCGGTATGGAGGATGGAGTCGCGGAGGCTATCGGAGGGGGATTTCTGGTACTGGGCGAGTATGTTTTGAAGACAGGCAAGGGTTTTCGTTTGAGCGCCCTGCTCCAGGACCGAAACAACTTCGCATCGGCCGTACTTTGCCGCGAGATCGATGACGGTCTGGCCATCGGAGGTCTTCGCCCCAGGGTCGGCATGGTGCTCCAGGAGGAGTCTGACAATATCGGCTTTGTCGCTGATTGCGGCCAGGATCAATGGGGTATTGCCGTTGTTATCCTTTGCTTCAATGTTGGCGTGGTCTTCCAGCAGGAGGTTCACCACATCAGCCTTGCCGCTGATGGCCGCCCAGATCAATGGGGTAGAGCCGCCATTGTCCTTCGCCTCTATGTTGGCGTGATTTTCCAACAGGAGCTTGACAATGTCCGTGTGGCCGTTTGAGGCAGCTTGGATCAATGGTGTGTAGCCATACTGATTCTTCGTTTCGAGATCGGGATGGTAAAGAAGAAGAAGCTTGACCATGCCGGCATTACCGTTCGATACAGCCCATTTGAGCGGTGTATCGCCTACGCTATTCTTTGCCTCCAGGTTGGCGTGGTTTTCCAGCAGTAGTTTGACCATATCGGGTTTGTCGCTCGAAACAGCCTGGAGCAATGGGGTATAGCCGTTGTTATCCGCCGCCTCAAGGTTGGCATGGTACTCAAGCAGAACTTTGACTACGTCGGCCTTGTCGGCTGATGCGGCCCAGATCAGCGGCGTTTGACCTCTGCTGTCTTTTGCCTCCGGGTTGGCATGGTTGTCGAGCAGGAGCTTCACTATATCGGCTTTGCCATTCAATGTTGCGGTGATGAGCGGCGAAGAGCTGCCGTTGGTTGCCTCCAGGCTGGCATGGTTTTCCAGCAGGAGCCTGACCATATCGGCGTTGCCATTCCACGCAGCCCGCATCAACGGCGTATTGCCGTTGTTATCCTTCGCCTCCAGGTTGGCATGGTTTTCCAGTAGGAGCTTGACCATCTCGATATTGCCGCTGGCTGCGGCCAGGATTAGCGGCGTCTGACCGTTGAAATTATCCTTTGCCTCCAGATTGGCATGGTTTTCCAGCAGAAGTTTGGCAACAGCGATTCTCCCGTTCGACAGAGCCCGGATCAGCGGCGTATCGCCGAAGAGAGTTGCATCCGGATTGGCATGGTGCTCCAGCAGGAGCTTGAGTACATCGGGTTTGTCATATTCGAATTCGACGGCGCGGTTCACTGCGGTATAGCCGGCGCCGTCCCTGGCATCGATATTGGCGTGGTATTCGAGCAGCACCTTGATCACCTCGGTATAGCCCAAATGGGAGGCCGAGGTAAGCGGCGTAGTGCCGCCCATCGAATCGCGGACCTCAATATTGGCATGATGCTTCAGTGCGTCTTTCACCTTATCCGGCGAGTTGTTGGATACGGCAATCTGGAGTGCCTGGTCCTGTTGGCTCAGTTGTGCCAGTGAAGACATACCGCCGCACATCGCCAGCAACAGTGCAATACTTGAAAGTAGTTTCCCGATTCGCACGCACGGCCTCCTATCTTCTATTTTTTGATACTGTTGCAGAGTCACTCCCAGCGCCGTGAGCGTTGCTCCAACCTGTCTTACTCTCATGTGACTCTCCTCATGGCTTTAACCAGTAAATCGCAATGTCCGCACGGCTGCACTCCGCGTCCGGACATTTCATCACCGACATCATTGTCATGCCGTTCACCGTGGACATTTTGCCCCCCGCGATGGGTTCAAAAGCTCGATCGCCCAAATAAAGAAGGCGCACCTCCTCCGCCGGGCTGTTGCAATCGGTGATGTTTCTGACAATGGGTGCGGTCCATGCGGTGTTGATGGTTAAATACATGACCTGGTCCGGTGGAATGCAAAATCGTTGCGTGCCCAGGGCAAGCACCACTTGGTCTAATTCTGTCGTAACCGTCGCCCCTACGCCCAGGGCAGTGCCATCATGGCCGCTGTAGCCGTACTCGACCGAGCCGTACACGCGGCAATCCTCTTCACCATAACCACCCGCCGCGCCATTCTGGCTGCAAAGAGATCCATCCGCCTTATGGATCAGCCAAAACCGATCCACAGTGCGTCCGCCGACGATCTTGCGCACATCGGTTGCAGCGTCTTCGAGTCTCTTCTTGAGCGCCATCTTGTCGCTAGCCGACTTCTCCTCCCCCTCCAGGGCATAGATACGGTCCAGCGTCGCCTGGTCCTTGGCGCCGCCCGGCTCCAGTTGCTGGAAGTTCTTCATCGAAGTCACGGCCCCGGCATGATCTCCGGCCTTCTCCTGCGCCAGGGACCGGTTATACCACGCATCGGCAAACCACGGAGCCTGGCTCAACGCCTCCTGGTACAGTCCCAGCACCGTCTTTGAATCCGCATCGTTCTGCGCCGTCTTGAAGAGCGTATTGGCCTGCACAAAGGGCCGCCGCGCCTCCTGTGGGATCTCCGGAGCAGGATTCATTGCCGCCGCTGTTCGGAGCACGATGTCAAGGTCATGCGTGCTCTTGGGATCCTTCCGGTACGCTTCGGCGCGCGAGGCAAGGCAAGCCAGCGTTCTGTCCTGAGAGCCGTGCTCCAGCGCCTGAAGGCTGTCGCAGTTGCCTTCCTTTTCGGCCGCGTCGATAGCTGTGCTTCCGTTTGCAATCTCTATCCTGTCAAACCATTTATAGTCTTGCGTCGTTTTCGCTGCCTCGTTGGCCTGGCGCGCAAGCAACAGCCTGACGGCATCGGCATTGCCTGTGTACGCGGCGATAATCAATGGGGTGAGGCCTCTTGAATCTACCGCCTCGATGTTTGCGTTGTGCGCAAGGAGCAGCCTGATAACGTCATTCTTGCCGCTTCCCTCGTACCAGCAGGCTTCCATCAATGCGGTGAAATCTCCCTTGTCCCTCGCTTCGACATTTGCCTTGCTGTCCAGCAGCAACTTGACCACACCGGCATTCCCCTCGTGCGCGGCAACGATCAGCGGCGTCTTTCCGTCTTTGTCCTTCGCCTCAATGTTCGCGTTGTGGTCAAGCAGCAGCTTTACGATGTCCCTATTGCCTCGCTGTGCAGCCACCAGTAGCGGCGTCTTTCCATCATTGTCGGCCGCCTCCAGATTGGCATGCCTTTCCAACAGGAGCTTGACCATGTCAGCTTCTTCCCAGTACACAGCCAATATCAGCGGCGTCTGACCGTCTTTGTCCTTTGCCTCCAGGTCGGCATTGTGGTCAAGGAGCAACATGACGATATCGGCCTTTCCCGCTCCCATAGCTACGCTCAGCGGAGTGTGGTCATAGTTGTCCTTTGCATTCGGATTGGCGTGGTTCTCCAGCAGGAACTTCACGGCATTCAACTTGCCGTCCTTGGCAAACAGCATCAGCATGGTGTCGCCATTGCCGTCCGGCTTCTCAATGTTCGCATGGGCGTCCACCAGCAGTTGCGCCACAGGCAGGTGGTCCATATTGATTGCTGTGTACAAGGCAGTCCAGCCTGACCTATCGCCCAGCTCCAAATCTGGATGAAACGCTAGAAGGGCCTTCGCGACCTCCGTGTGGCCTTGAATAGCCGCGTCGATTATAGGGGTATGACCGTCAGCAGCCTGCACATCAACGTTGGCATGATTTTCCAGCAATAGCCTGACAACCTCGGCGTTTACATTGCCCGCAGCGTAGATGAGAGCCGTCTGGCCGAATTGATCCTTCACCTCGACATTCGCGTGCTTTTCCAATAGGAATCGAATGACATCTGCGTTGCCGAGACTTGCAGCCCACATTAGCGGCGTCTGGTAATTCTGCCTCGCCTCAATGTTTGCGTGATGCCGCAGGGCATCTTTGACCTGCTCCGGATTATGACTGCTGATCGCATCAAACAGCGCCTTATCCTGTTGGTTCAACTGCGCAGAAGCATGCGCGCCGCCGCACATCGCCAGCAACAGCGCGGCTCCCGGAAGAAGTCTTGCAACTTTCATAGGGTTCACCCGATTCTATTTGCCACTCGTGTTATTCGTTGCAGTGCCCTGCGAGCTTGTATTGCCGGCCGCGGTGCCCTGTGTGCCGGTGCCGCTCGCCATTTTGCTTTGAGGGATCAAGCCGATGCTCATGCTTATGCGTTGCTTGACCTTCTGCTCGTCATCGCTGGCCGCTTTCAGGTGTCCGGAGTCTTCCATCACTTTCAGTCTGTCGGTCTCATCGTCGGGGTGCGCCTTGGCCACCGCCACGTCGGCGATCATCTGGTTCTGTGCTTCCGCGCGAACGCTGGCAAAATGCTCGTACATGTCGATATCGCGCTTTACCCCCGGCTTATCGCGCAGGCTCTTGGGGATGCTCTCGATGAACTTGGCGGCGTCCGGCGGAAGCGGTGGAGCGGTTGGGCTAAACTTCACCAGCGGCACCGGGTCCTTGCACCCAGCTCTGCCGTCCAGGATGCAGTCCGCACTGGCATCGCCTGCCACCGCCACGCGCGCCTGGCGAAGAGCCTCGCCTTCCGCCGGGTTGCCACACGACGAACCCGAACAACCGTCCTTCAGTCCCGATGAACCGGTATCATCCCCGCGCAGGCCTGATGGCGCGCTCTCATCCCCGCGCATCATAGTGGCCAAAAGGTCCCGCTGGTGAACGAAGTCCGCGTATGCCTTGGCCGCCTCTTCAGCCGCCGCGGCCGCTCCCGCGGTGTTCTTCGCCTCGGCCTCCTTCTCAACAGCCAGCGCCGCCTGATAGCGAGCCTGCGCGGCCGCGACCGCCGCCTGCTGGGCCTGCTGCTGTTGAATCTGGCGCCAGTTCACGTTGCCGCCGCCGCCTCCGTTGCCTGAGGATGGGCACGGGCCGCAATGTTCCATGCACTTGTAGGCAGCCGTCCAATAAGGTTGGCAAACCATCTGGGCCTGCGCCTCGTACCCAATGGCAGCCATCGAAAGGATGACGCCAAGCCAAAGAGGCAAGCGTGCTGAGCACGCGGAAAAACTGCGGAATGGCCAGGAAAGCGGGGATGCATTGCTGGTCATCGAGGTACCTCCGAGGGGTAAATACTGACCAATCCCAGCGACTCGTGCGCGAATAATACCACCTGGATATGGGCGCATCCTAGTGAATATTGCCTGAAAAGGACGGAGTGGAGGCCTGCTGCAGCCCCCAGGAACATGGAATTGTTCGACATGTTTGACGGCATAGGGTGAGAAAAGGCATCCGAGGCAAGTATATTAAAAACTGTTGATTAGAGTCTCTTTGTGAGATCGGTCCTGGCAAGTCGGCCAGCGTTCACCGATTTGCCCATGCCAACCTAAGCTGTCCCCAAACACCCCGAGTCACTCATCCAGCCGAACCACGGACCGCTATTTGGTTCTAGTTAGATTGTCGATCCGGACATTACTGGGCAGAAGCAATCGCAACTTCTGAGCCAAAGTGCTCGAAGAACGGCGTTGTCAGTGAGTTCAAGACTCTAAGCCCTTCAAGGGGCCGAAAAACCGGCTTGTGGGCAGCGTCAGGGTCTTCTTGATATGTGGTCGGCTATTCCGGAACCGCAACACTACCGAAAACACGGACATTTCACGGACATTCGACGAAAATGGAAAGGGGCCGCTTCTCGCGGCCCCATCCTAAACTCTGTGTTTTCTTAAGACTATTGGTTGCGGGGGCTGGATTTGAACCAGCGACCTTTGGGTTATGAGCCCAACGAGCTACCGGGCTGCTCCACCCCGCACATCTATCTTAGCAAGCTGATAGATGCAGGTCAATGACTGGTTACCGGCTCAGATTTGATGCCAGCTCAGCAACTTGGGTGGAAA
>JBKQNQ010000325.1:0-2801 GCA_052145875.1 Thiobacillaceae bacterium | reverse complement strand
GTCGAGCCGAACAGTTTCAAGCAGTTTAGTCTTTTCCGGCGTGCCTGATCTTAACGCTATCGCGGCTTCAACCGTTCCCTGTCCCTCTGCATCCAGCGTGCCGGCCGCATCCGCAATCGCCGTTTGTTTCTCTTCGTCAGAATAGGTAACCCTCGAATCCCCGCCCCCCAGCGCGATCGTGGCGCCGATACGCAAGCCATGCTGATGTGCAGTCTTCACAATTCCTGCAATCGCCTGGTGTGCTGCGGAGTCATTCAGGAAGACCACGCCTTCCCTGGCGGTAAGAAAGGCAAAATTGAACTCTGTGTCGTCAGCAAGGTGCTGGATATCGCGGGTATAGCGCTCCGGCGCAAGCGTTTGGGGAGTGACAAACCAGTAGACAAGTTCTGGATAGTGCTGATCGGCAAATGGTTCTTCATAACTCACCACGAGCCTTGCCGCATTGCTTTCTTTCTGTGCGTGGCATCCGATTGTCGCGCCGGCCATGCACAAGCAGAACGCGACAATCCTCAGACCCGCACGCTGCCTTACGTTGCGCAGCCGGGCGCGGCCACCTGTTTCCTTTATTCCTGACATACCTTTGTCTCCTGCCCGTCTGCGACATGGCTTTCGCACGGGACACGTTGTTCAATTAAGGCTTCGCTTCTGATTGCACGCTCTTGTATCGCGAATGTAGACCCTAACCTCTTCCCGCTTGAGTTTTCCGTCGACGCGATAGCGAATCCACCGGACACCACTGGCGGACCTTCTCCCATACTCCGGCGACCCTTGGCTGATCTTTTCCAGGCATCCTCCGCACACGCACATTAAGTCAGGTACAAGTATCGCCAAGAGTATCGCCAGCGAAAAAATCTTGATTCCTCTAATTTCAATAATTGCATGTAATCTGTTGATTCTATGGTGCCCAGAGGGGGATTTGAACCCCCACGGCCGGTAAAGGCCTGCGGATTTTAAGTCCTATTTGACAGATTTTGCAGGGCACAGCATAGCGTCGCAAGTTAATGTATAACTCGTTTACCATGAATGTATTAAAGGAGGCGATGTTTTTGCGAAATGTTGCAGGGAATTGCAGGAAAGTCTGGTACAAAGTATCCCCATAAGTATCACCAACGTTGCTCTGGCAATGGCGCAATTCGACATTCGTTCGGAAGCTTGAATTCCACGGTCTGGCTGAATCGGACCGGAGCCGGGGTTCGTTCGATAGCACCGTGTTCATCTCAGCAGAATTTTGCCACATTTCTTCGCTGAAGTGTGACTTTTCCCGCGATGGCGTATTCGAGAGACACGCGTGAACTGGAACTTGGGATCGAGGGAGGATTTGCGGCTCGGACCGGCCACTGAGGAGCAGTCGCTCTCGCTTCGAGTCGTAGGCTCTTCATTTCATCGTAAGGGGTATTCGGGCCTTTTTGAACACAAATGGGCATCATTCCTCCAACAGCGTCCCGCAAAGATTTCGGCGCCCACTCGTTGATAAAACTCGGTCAAGACGAACTCATCGGCTTTTGCCAGCTTGTGATCTGTTCCCACTGCTTCGGCAGTTGATAGGTCTTTGCGTAATCCTTAATCGGCGGACCGAGGATCTCGATCTTACTCAAATCCGACTGGCCCCGGTCGCCCGCCTGGGCGCAGAACGACAGATATCCGATCTTGCTGAAGTCGACGCCCATGAGTTCCGCTCCGACGCGGTCGGCGGCAAGCCAATCCATGCTGGCGATGCAGACCTTCTGCGCGATCGGCGTGCCATTGACCGGGCCGGTGCCTTCCATGCCTTCGTACCCGTCGATCACCGCCAGATGCGGATGCAGTTTGGCGGAGAGAACAAAGAGGTTGTAGTTGATGCCGTAAGTGCCCCCGCCGTGGGTCACGCGTTTGCCGCTCATGGGCCGGTTGGCCGCATCCTTGAGCGCCGAGCCAACCACCACATTCTTCAACGAAAGCGTGATACCCACCAGATCGTGCGTCTTCAGCTTGGCCGCGGAGATGATGAAGTTGTTCGGGTCGAGCATGGTCTTCGCCATGCGGCACGGATGAGGTTGAAAATCCTTCTGGTCGATGCACTGCACCACCTGGAAATCATCCTTGTCGAGGTCGACGAGCTTTACGCCGTACTGGGCGACAAACTTGTTGTAGCCGAGGCCCTCGAAACCGTCCAGCGCCGAACCCATGGCCGGCGACTCGGCAATTGCGATGTCCTTTTTGCCAATGGACCTTAGGAATTCCAGAATGCCTTCCAGATTGTCGGCGTGAGAGGCAGATAACGGGCGGTTGGGAATGACGTTATTGGGCTTGATGATGACGCGCTTCTTCCCAATCGCGGCGGCAATCTCTTTCTTGAACGGCTCGAGCGCCTTGAACGCAATGTTGGCGCGATCATCGCCCGCAGCCAGAGAGACGCGGCTTGTCGAGCTGCCCGCAGCAGCGGAAGGAGCGTCAACGCCCCATGCCGAAGGCAAACGCCAGGCCACGGCTGCAGCAGTGCCGCCGGCCACCGTCGTCTTCAGGAAATTTCTCCGGGAAGTCAAACAGCCGATTGTCATATTCTCAACCCTCCCTGTCGCTGTCGCGGAAAACCGCGGAACGGCTTACCTTCCCAGCATTTCGGTTTTCCGATGACGCAACAGTATAGCCCCATTTGGTCTCGCCCGGCTATTATTTTTGAATTTTTTTCAAATGGGAAAATCGAGACCGGAAAAGACTGGATTATAGAAATAACTTATTATAAATG
This sequence comes from Thiobacillaceae bacterium, assembly GCA_052145875.1. Lineage (GTDB taxonomy): Bacteria > Pseudomonadota > Gammaproteobacteria > Burkholderiales > Thiobacillaceae > DASQBT01. The sequence continues at coordinate 76 of JBKQNQ010000325.1, read as the reverse complement.
TTATATTTACAATGGAGAATCCGGTTCATCCAACGAGCGGTCCAAGCGCCATATTAGGCAGGATTGGCTCCTCCGG
>JBKQNQ010000324.1:0-24589 GCA_052145875.1 Thiobacillaceae bacterium | reverse complement strand
ATTTTTCGTATAGGGGTTCGGTGGAGCCTTTCTTCATCTTTCGTATGAAGTATTTTTCGAAGGCGACCTTGGCCAGATGAACCCATTTGCCTTCCTTGAACCAGTTGACGTTACGCGGGGGGATCTGCGGCAAGGCGACGAAGGCCGCGCCGGTGTCACCCATATCCGCCAGACAGATGGCGTTCCACGTGGCTTTCTTTTCGGGTTCACGGTTATCCATGGCCGCCCGGATGTTGTGGGCGGTAGCGGTAACCATAGACTCGATCATATAGCCTGTTTTGGGGGTACCGGTGGGCACGGGCGTTACTTCGACGGGCGGGATCGCCACGCACACGCCGACGGAATAGATGTTCTTGAACTTTGGGTTGCGCTGGTATTCGTCGATCAGGATAAAGCCACGCGGGTTGGTTAGCCCCTCGATGCCGAATACTGCATCAACCCCCTTAAAGGCGGGCACCATCATCGAATAGCTGAACGCCAGTTCGTGCGTCCTCTTCACGTTTCCCATATCATCGTGTTCGGTCACGAACATTTTGCCCGGTTCGATCTTGGTGACCTTGGCATTGCAGATCCACTTAATGTGTCGGTCGCGCATTGCGGACTCAAGCAAGCCGCGCGAGTCACCTACGCCGCCCAAGCCAAGATGTCCGATATAGGGCTCAGCGGTAACAAAGGTCATTGGCACCTTGTTGCGGATTTTTCGGCGCTTGAGGTCGGTATCCATGATGAAGGCGTATTCGTAAGCCGGGCCGAAGCAAGAGGCCATTTGCACCGCGCCCACCACGATGGGGCCGGGATCGGTAACGAAACTGTCCCAGATCTGACCCGACTTCGCCGCGTGGTCAACATGGCAAACGGAGTTGCTATTGTTTTCGGGGCCCATGCCCTCAACTTCCTCAAACGCTAGCTTGGGGCCGGTCGCAATGACGAGGTAATCGTAGGCAAGGGTTTCGCCATTTTCCATCTCAATCTGGTTCTCTTCAGGATGCACGCGCTTGGCCTTGCCGAGGACAAACTTAATGCCTTTTTTCTCAAGGCAGGGGCCGATGGGAAATGTGACATCATTGCGAGAGCGCCAGTTGACTGCAACCCACGGATTCGATGGAACAAACTGAAAACGCGGGCTGTCATTGATCACGGTCACGGTATCGCCGGGGCGGCAAAGTTCCTTCATTTCGTAGGCCATCGGCATCCCGCCGATGCCCGCACCTAAAACCACCACGTGAGCCATGCGATCAATCTCCTATAATTTCTAATTTGGCTAGAAATTCCACGGCAACGGACATGGCTCTCCAGCATTGTTCAATTATCCCTCAACTTGGGCACGTTGGCGCCAATGAGTCTAGGCAAATTTGATCGGGCGAATCCTTCGGTTCGCGCGATTCTTGAAGCGGATACACCGCGCTTGGCAAGCGCCTTGTCCCTGAGCTGGGCCGAGGCCCGGCTGGAGCTGCGTGTCCTGCTTGAGCAGGTGCTGAGGGTTGACCGGGTCTGGCTGGTCCTCAATCAGGAGGATGCGCTTCACGCGACGGACTTAGCCCGCTATGAACAATTGCTGCGCCGCCGGCTTGCGGGTGAGCCGGTTGCCTACATTCTTGGGCGCCGCGAGTTCTACGGGCGTTCCTTCATGGTGAACCCGGACGTGCTGATTCCCCGACCTGAAACCGAGCAGTTGATCGACTTGGCGGTGGCCAGGTTGCCTGATTCGACGCCCGAAGATGTGCTCGACTTGGGGACCGGTAGCGGTTGCATTGCCATAACCCTGGCCATCCTTCGGCCGGCATGCCGGGTCGTCGGAATTGATGTCTCGCAAGCCGCGCTGGCTGTGGCCAGGGAAAATGCATCAGCGCTCGGTGCGCAGGTGTCTTGGGTGCTTGGGCACTGGTACGATGCGCTCGCAGGCCGCAAATTTGGCCTGATCCTCAGCAACCCGCCCTACATTGCACAGGGTGACATCCATCTCGCGTCGGGCGACGCCCGATTTGAACCCAGGGCCGCGTTGGCATCGGGCTGTGCAGGTCTCGATGACTTGACCGTGATTATTGGACAGTCTCACGGTTATCTTAAATCAGGGGGGTGGCTGCTTCTCGAGCATGGCTGGGACCAAGGTGCCGCAGTCACAAATTTGATGAGAAGCCAAGGCTTTCAAAGCCTTGAGACATGTAAGGATCTCGCCGGACTTGATCGAATCACCATGGGAAAGTGTCGGTGAAATTGACACTCTGCTTCGGTAGCACGCGCCGATGGGTCGCTTAAACCGCATGAAACCGTCCTTTACGGCGCAACGCGGGACTTGGCGTGATAATTGCATATAATTGTGCAGTGACTTATGCTTGGGTGCGCTATGGATAACGAAAAACAGTTGCAGGTCGAGGGAAGCGTAACGCAGTCCTCTTCCAGTCCTGACCAAACCCGTCGTCGCCTAACTGGGGGCGTCTTAGGCGCGTCTGCGATTATCACGCTGGCGAGCAGCCCCGTCCTGGCTGGCGGGCAATGCTTAAAGCCCTCCGGATTTGCATCCGGCAACCTGAGTGGACACGGTACCCCACCGACTTGCACGGGGCAACCGCCCGAGTATTGGTGTACACAGAAGACTTGGCCGTCATTTTGCACACCAAGCCACGCCTTCCACAATACCCCTTTTCCACAGAACAACTGTGGCACAACGTTTTGTGATTACAATTCACAAACTCGCACATGGACCGTGAAACAGTGTCAGGAAGTCGTGCAGCCCATTCCCAGTGGCTGCGCCAACCCTGACCTGTATGACCTGGGTCGATATTGCCTCGCTTCATGCCTTAGCATCTCGCAAAACCCGAATTCAATTCCCTGCATGACTACCGGGGATATTATGAGCATTTGGCAGGGATGCACATCTAGTCCTAACGGGTATGAAGTTTCGGCCAATACGTATTGGAGTATTAGTCAGTGCCGGGATTATCTAAAAACATTCTGTTCCTGATTGGCGGTGACTTGGGCCGGTGGTTTGAATCATTCCGGTTGGCGGCTTTCGCCGGAATTTCAGCTTGATATTCACGTCTGGCCGGACGGGGGTATTGCATTCAGTCGTACGTCGGGTGACACTCACTGGGTGCCTGAATCCGCCTGCCTTGTTTTGGAGGCGTTGCAAGACTCACCGCTGTCGCGAAATCAATTGCAGCAAAAACTGGCGAGAAGGTTGGAAATGGCCGAGGATGATGCCATTCTATGTCAGATCCTGGATGCAGCTTGCGAAGCACTAATCAAGTCGGCCCTGATCGAGCCCATTATTTCAATTGAAAGTTAACGCCGACTGTGTCGGGTTTCTGTCGCCACAGGCATCATACTGAATTCGGGGCGACGGCGGGCATTGGTTGGTAGAAGAGCGGAGTTCGCAGCGGACCCCCCCGAGAAATGAAGGAATGGACGTTACGCACCGGGCCTTTTGTTACCCGGATCCGGATGGCTTTGCCCCTCGTGGAGGAGGGGCTGGTTGCCATGTACCCCGGAGAATGGCTTGGAAAGTCTGAGCTGTTTAGCGATTTCCACGTTGCCGTCGACAAGCCAGCCGGTCTGCGCCGCTGGCTAAGGCCCCAGGCCATGTTCTGGCTTGATGGGGTAAGTCCGTTCAAGCCGCTACCCGTTGAGCAGGCCTATGCCATGTTCGAGTGGGGGCTCAACTGGTGCATCTCCAATCACCTTCACGCCTACTTGATGCTTCACGCTGCCGTACTTGAGCGGGAGGGGCGAGCGCTCGTCATGCCCGCGCCACCCGGCTCGGGCAAGAGTACGCTTGCCGCGGGTTTGATGCTGTCCGGATGGCGATTGCTTTCTGATGAATTGGCCATCATTGACTGTCGCACGAATGAGTTGATTCCCCTCGCGCGCCCCGTCAGCCTCAAGAATGCGTCGATCGACGTGATCAGGAGCTTTTCATCCGACGCCGTGATCGGACGCATCGTGAGCGATACGGCCAAAGGTACGGTCACGCACTTGCGCGCAACCGATGAGTCGCATCGAAGAGTGGGGGAACGGGCGCGGCCCGGCTGGATTGTCTTCCCCAAATATGTGGCGGGGGCGAAGCCACGCCTGATTCCAGCAGAAAAAGGGCAAAGCTATATGACCGTGGCAGAGGGAAGCTTCAATTATGGTTTGCTGGGTGAAGCCGGCTACCACGCCCTGACCGCCCTGGTCGACGCCAGCGATTGCTACCAATTCGAATATTCCAAGATGGAAGATGCGGTTAATACGTTCGAGCAACTGGCGGCAAGCAGACGTGTTTGATTTTCTGCCTGCCCGTGTCCAGCAGGATCCCCGCATCATCAGCCGATTTACGGATGCCCAATGGGATTTTCTGATTCGCCAAGGTCGGTCGTCCAACTTGCTTTCGCGCGTGCACGCGCTGATTGAGCGGGCTGGGCTCCTTGACCAGGTTCCAGCGTCGCCGCGCCGTCACCTCGAGTCCGCGCGCAGGGTGGCGGACAAGCAGGCCGTTGCCGTAGCGTGGGAGGCGCGACAGATCGCCACTTCGCTCAAAGGTGAAACGGACGCGGTCGTCCTGCTTAAAGGGGCCGCCTACACGTTGGGCCAGCATGATGCGGCGTTGGGCCGGGTTTTTACGGACATCGACATCCTGGTGCGCCGGGACGTGATAAATCGGGTGGAGGCCGCGCTCATGCTTGCCGGCTGGCATTCCGGCCAGCATGACGCATACGACCAACGCTACTATCGTCGTTGGATGCACGAAATCCCCCCAATGCAGCACATTCGTCGGCTAACCGTAATCGATGTTCACCATGCCATCCTGCCCTTGACCGCCCGACTGCAATCGAACGTCGCGCCGTTATGGGAGGCCCTGGTTCCAATCGGGCTTTACCCGGGGCTGTTCACGCTCTCGCCCATCGATATGGTGCTGCATTCGGCCACCCATCTTTTCACCGGTGAAATTGATCAGGGCTTGCGCGATTTGTCCGACATTGACTTGCTACTGCGGCAGCATGGCAGCGAGTCGTTCTGGGATGCATTATCTGGCCGCGCCAAGGAACTCGGCTTGAGCCGTCCGCTGTATTACGCGCTGCGATGGTGCGAGCGGATATACCGAACTCCTGTTCCGGTATCGTTAGCGCCGGATCTGGATAAGCCTGTGCTAATCGCGCCGCTGATGGATGCCTTGCTCGCACGTGCTTTGATGCCCAAGCATCAAAGCACGCAGGATTGGCTATCCGGGTTGGCGCGATTCATGCTGTATGTGAGGGCCCATTGGATACGGATGCCACTTCATTTGCTGGTCCCCCATCTTCTGCACAAGGCGTTGATCAAACCCGAGGAAGCCCCTTGATTTATATTAGCGTAGGCTTATAATACCCGAGTGATTTACTCAAGATTAAAGGAGTAGCAAGATGAGCAAACGAGATGCGATTCGCGAAACCGTCACGAACAACAAGGTCGTGCTGTTCATGAAAGGCACGCCCCAGTTTCCCCAGTGTGGTTTTTCTTCAAATGCCGCCGGCATACTTAAAGCCTGTGGCGTAACCGACTTTGTCGCGGTTAACGTGCTGACTGACCCCGATATCCGTGAGGGGATCAAGGAGTTTTCCAACTGGCCAACCATTCCTCAGCTTTATATCGGCGGACAGTTTGTGGGCGGATCTGACATCATGACGGAGATGTATCAGAAGGGTGAATTGCAGCAGTTGCTGGCTGATGCGATGGCCGCCTGATACCTCGGTCGTATAGGCAGCGAACCCCGGCCCCGCACCACTGCAAATTGCCACAGGCAGCCCGCCGTCGGACCCGATGCTAAATTATCCGGGGCGCGGTCGCGTTGCTAGCGTTTAAATCGGTCAGTATTCAACGGGCGTCGGATCGAGGCTGCGCCACAAGTACCAAGTGGCAACCGTGCGCCAAGGTGACCACGCCTCGCCGATTTCGCGTGCGCGACGCGGGCTGATTTTTTCGCCCGCGGCGTAATGCAGACTGAGCGCTTTTAGCAGTCCGAGGTCGTCCACGGGCCAGACATTTGGACGCATCAGGTGAAAAATCAGGAACATCTCGGCGGTCCAGCGGCCGATGCCACGAACCTCAGTCAGTTCCTCGATGATGGCCTCGTCGTCCATTCGGGCCCACCTTCGTGGTCGAATCCGGCCCTGCGCAAAATGGCCGGCCAAGTCAAGACAATATTCCGCTTTCATGCCTGAGAGGCCGCAGGATCTTAGCTGCGGGACCGTGTATTTCTGCACCTCGGCTGCTTTGATCGGCGTCAACGCGCAGACACGCGCCCAGACGGAATCCGCTGCCTTGAGCGATATTTGTTGTCCGACGATCGCTCGCAGCAATGTTTCAAACGCGTTGCCTCGGCTGCGCAGCACGGCATCCGGGTGTTCCATGATCAGGCGCTTCATCACCGGGTCATTGCGGACCAGATGGCGGCAGGCACGAGGCCAGTAGTCGGCTTCTCGCACTGTTAAGGTTACGCGTTGAGTTTGGCGAGCAGGTTGAGCGCCTTATCGGGATCCGTGTTCTTCAACAAGCGCTGCGCGAGGTCGGTCACTTGGTCCAGCTGGCTGCGCAGGACTTGATTTTTGACCTGGAGCAGACTGGTGGGGTGCATGGAGAAGGAGCGCAACCCGAGCCCAAGCAAGAGCCGAGTCAGTTCAGGCGCGCCGGCCATTTCGCCACACACCGCAACCGGTTTCCCGGCCTTTGCGGCCGCCTTGATCGTCTGTTGGATAAGCATGAGTACCGACGGATGGAGCGGATCGTAGAGATGGGCAACGGCGTCATCGGCGCGGTCAATGGCCAACGTGTACTGTATCAGATCGTTGGTTCCAATCGAGAGAAAATCCAAGTGTTCGGCGAAGGTGCTTGCCATGATTGCGGCGGCGGGAATCTCAATCATGCCTCCCAAGGGCACGTGGTCATCAAAGGGTTGTTTGCTGTCTCGCAGACTCTGCTTTGCCGCGTTGATGAGTTGCAAGGTTTGACGCAGCTCCCCTAAATGCGCGAGCATTGGAATGAGGATACGAACTTTACCGAAGGACGAGGCGCGCAGGATCGCCCTAAGCTGTGCGAGGAACAGCTTGGGTTCTGCAAGGCACAGGCGAATGGCGCGCAGGCCAAGCGCAGGATTCTCTGCCGAAGTGTGGCCCCAAGGAGCCTGCTTGTCGGCCCCGAGGTCGAGTGTTCGTATGGTCACGGGCTTGCCGTCCATTGCCACTGCAACGGATCGATATGCCTCGAACTGCTCATCCTCTGAAGGCAAGTCATCGCGGCTCAGAAAAAGAAATTCGCTTCGGAACAGGCCGATGCCCTGGGCACCCGCTTCCCTCACCGAGTCAATATCCTGGGGGAGTTCGATATTCGCGAAGAGCTCCACGGCTGTGCCGTCAAGGGTGCGGGCGCGGCTGGTCTTTATGCCCTTAAGCTTCTCCGTGTCGCGCCGCCAGAGATCTTGCTTTATCCGATACTCATCCAGAATAGCCTGGTCTGGGTCGACAATGACCACGCCTTCCCGGCCGTCGACGATAATCCATTCGTGATCGCGAATCAGACTGCGTGCGTTATGCAACGCCATGACGGAAGGAATATTCAGGCTGCGCGCGAGAATCGCCGTATGCGAGGTGGCGCCACCAAGGTCGGTGATGAACGCGGCAAAGGGAACGTTCTTGAACAGGATCATGTCGGCTGGGGTCAACTCGTGCGCGACCAGCACGTAGTCCTGACCATCGACATTTCCCAATGGAAGATGCCCAGGGTGACCCATCAGCACCTTAAGCACGCGCTGAACGACTTGCACGACATCTTCAGCCCGGGAACGTAGATAAGGGTCGTCCATTGCCTCGAACTGACCGACCATAGATTCCATTTGCTGGCTTAACGCCCATTCCGCGTTACACTGGGTTTCGCGGATGATGCGCTTGGGCTCCTCATCCAAAATGTCGTCATTCATGATCATCAGGTGCATGTCCAGGAAGGCGGACATCTCCTGCGGCGCACTCGGCGGGATATGGTCGCGCAGTCCTTCCAGCTCGCGTTTGGCCTGCACAAAAGCGGAATCGAAGCGCGTCAGCTCCTCATCAAGATGCTCTGGAGCCAGGACATAGTGGGGCACCTCCACTCGGCTACTCGAAGTCAAGTGGGCGCGTCCGATGGCGATGCCGCCGGATACCCCTATACCGTGAAGGCTGAACATGAGAGGCCTTTAGCTTGTCGGGGGACGGCGCCGCGAGCGGCGATAGGCGATGCCGCGTCAGGCGCATCGACCGTGTTCGTAGCAGTATCTGGGCCAGGCGGCGCAATGCGGCTTATCCGGGCGCCAATCTGGGCTTCCATTAGTCCCCCTCGCCAAACTTGTTGCGGATCAGTGCGAGCAAGGCGTTCATCGCGTCTTGCTCATCGGGCCCTTCGGTTTCAAGTTCAATCGTGGTGCCTTTCGCGGCTGCCAGCATCATGACCCCCATAATGCTCTTGGCATTGACCTTGCGACCGTTGCGGCTCAAATGCACCTGGCTTTGGAACCCTGACGCCGTTTGAGTGAGCTTGGCCGACGCGCGCGCGTGAAGCCCGAGTTTGTTGAGGATTTCAATAGACTGCTGAATCATTGTTCTTTAGGCGATCGGCCAGATTAAAAATTCCCTCCATTCCGCCGGAGACGGCTTTGTCGGCGAGCTCGGTTAGGGTGAGGAAGCGATAGCTCAATACCTTGATCAGCATGGGCAGGTTGACGCCCGCCACGCCTTCGACGGTTCCCGCTTTAAGCGAGTCAGTGACGCAGTTACAGGGAGTGGCACCATAAATATCTGCCAAAATCAGGACGCCTTCTCCTTGATCCAGTTCGGCCAGACCGGCACGAATGGACGGGACAACGTCGTCATGGCTGGCGTGATCGGTGATCCTTACTGTGGTGACCTGTTCGGGGCGTCTTCCAAGGATGTGCGTGACGCAATCGATCAACGCGTCGCCCAACGTGCCGTGCGTGACAAGTAATATTCCAATCATGAGTGTCAAATTCAGTTAAACGACCCATTATTGTAGCCGGGCCGCGCTCATATCGTGTGAAAAGTCTGATGTGGATCTGTCCATTTCAGGCGGGGGAGCAGGCGCCCGGATACCCAGACCTGTCCAGCCGGGTCAATCGCCATGACCAGCGGCGTAGTCAGCTGTTTGGAAAAATGGGCGAGCTGCGCCGTGCCGCCAATAAACAGCGGTTTGGTCAGCACGTCGGAGCGCACACCGGCACGGAGGCCGCTGACGACAATGGTGACAGATTGCATCCCATCAGCAGGCCGCCCGGTGCGGGGGTCGATCAGATGACAATAACGTTTGCCCCCGGATTCAAAATACCTTTGGTAGTCACCTGAAGTTCCGATGGACTCCCCATTATCCAGTTCGAGCGTTGCGATCACTCCAGGTCGCCGCGGATGCTGAATCCCGACCTGCCAAGGTCGGGAGCCATGGCGGCCCAACGCCAGCACATTGCCGCCGATATTGATCAAGGCGTTCTGGATGCCGCGCTGTTTCAATAGGGCTGCCGCTTCATCGAGTGCGTAGCCTTTCGCGTAGCCACCGAGATCCAGACGCACCGCCGGATTATCACTCCAGATCTGATTGTGATTCACATGAATATTGTCCATCCGAGGCATCAGGCGAACCTGCTCAGCGACGAGCGATTCCGCGGGCAACAAGCCCAAAGGCGTGTCCTGCTGGAACCCCCAGAGCCGGATCAGCGTGCCTATCGCAGGATCAAACAGGCCGTCGGTCTGTTGCGAAAATGATTTGGCATCCTGCACAATGAACGCCAGTTCATTGCTTACGCTTATCCGCCTCTCTGGCGTGGCAAGCGTGGCATTAAGTGTCTGCAGATCGGATGGTTGCCACGCATGCAGCTCATGGTGGAGCTGGTCAAAACGACCCAATACCGCGGCCGCAGCCTCAGCGGCCTTCGCTTCGTCGACGCCGTATATGGAAATTTCCACCAATGTGCCAAACACGTAGGATTGCTGCCGATAGAGCGGGTCGCGTTGGGAGCAGGCTACGAGGACAAACAGGAGCAGTACATAGACCGTAGAACGTCGCGAAAAAATCGTCTGCGTGAATGCCACGTTGCCGTTCACTTGGCGCACTGGATCTCAAGGGCAACGACAAAGTGATCGGCCACGTCATAGTGGCTCTGCGCGTTGATTTCAACAAATCCAGTCGGGCTGGTCACATTGATCTCGGTCAGGCAATCGCCAATGACGTCCAGTCCAATCAGAAATAGGCCCGCCTCTTGGGCCAGTCGACCAACCACCGCTGCGATTTCCCGATCATGTGCAGATAGGACCTGCGTCACCCCCTTGCCCCCGGCCGCCAGGTTGCCGCGTGTTTCCCCCGCGAGCGGGATTCGTGCGAGCGCATAGGGAATGGGTTCCCCGTTGATCAGGAGAATGCGCTTATCCCCATGCGCGATCGCTGGCAGGTATTTCTGCGCCATGATCACATGACTGCCTCGCTGTGTCAGTGTTTCCAGAATGCTATTGCGGTTGGGGTCAGCGGGGCGCAGGTGGAAAACCCCGTTGCCGCCCATGCCATGAAGCGGTTTGACGATGATATCGCTGTGCTCCGCAAGAAAATCCCCAATCAGTCGCATGTCCGCAGTTACCAAGGTTGGAGCGATGAATTGCGGAAAGCGGAATATCGCGAGCTTCTCGTTGAAGTCGCGCAAACTGGCCGCGCGGTTGAAAACTTTGGCACCTTGCGCTTCGGCCAGTGAGAGCAGGTGGGTGGTAGTAATGAAATTCGTATCCACGGGTGGGTCCTTGCGCATCAGGACACCATCAAAGCTCGTCAGCAGGGCTTCTTCCTCGGGGCCCTCACGGTACCAGTGTGCGCTATCCACAAAATCCAGGATCCGGACACGGGCGCTCACCTGCCCCTCCAAACTGAAAATCTCACGCTGTTCGCAGGTCCAGATGCTGTGGCCCCGTTTGTGCGCTGCGCGCATTATCGCAACACTTGAGTCTTTGTAATGTTTTAGCGTCGGCAGCGGGTCCAGGACAAAAAGAAGTCTCATGTTGAGGCCATTTCATTGAGCGTTTCATCCAGCTCGATGCTTGCTGCCAGCATCGCTAAGCGTGCGATGACGCCATAGGCATAAAAGCGATTCGACACGGCATCAGGGTTTAAGGCGCGGTCGGGTAGATGACAAGATGTTTCGAAGGCCAGTGGCACGAAGTGCATACCCGGTGAATTGAGGTTCTCATCCGCACCGCGTCCCGTATGAACGCGGTAGAAGCCCCCCACAACAAAATGATCAATCATGTAGACGACCGGCTCGGCTACTGCCTCATTTATGTTCTCAAACGTATAGACCCCTTCTTGGATTAACAACTCGGTGTTTTCCACACCTTCCTTGATTACCGCCATCTTGTTGCGCTGCTTCCGGTTGAGGCCTATCACCTCTTCCGCGGATTTTACCGTCATGATACCCATGCCATAGGTACCGGCATTGGCCTTAACAATGACAAACGGCTCCTTGTCGATCTTGTATTCTGCATACTTCACGCGGATCTTGTCCAACATGGCGTCGACTTTCTCTGCCAAGCACGCCTCCCCCTGTCGAGATTGGAAGCTGATGTGTCCGCAGTGCTCGAAGTACGGATCAATAAGCCACGGATCAATATTCAACAGGCGGCTAAATTCATTGGCTAAATGGGCATAGGCCTTGAAATGGCGCGACTTTCGGCGCAAATGCCAGCCGGCATAAAGCGGCGGCATAATCGTCTGGTCGATCTCCTTGAGCGCGTCGGGTACGCCGGCCGATAGATCGTTGTTTAGGAGCACCGCACAGGGATCAAAATCCTTGAGTCCCACCCGGTTGCCAGTGCGGACCAACGGTTCAAGTGTCAGCCGTGCGCCATCAGGTAATTCCAACGTGATCGGCTGTGCTATTTCGGGAATCAAGGTCCCGATTCGAACGATTAGCCCAGTCTGCCTCAGGATTCGGGCAAGCACCGCGACATTTTGCAAGTAAAAGGTGTTCCGGGTGTGATTCTCTGGGATGAGCAGAAGACGCTGAGCGTTTCCGCAGATCTTTTCCACTGCCCCCATGGCGGCGTGGACGCATAGTGACATGAACGCAGGATTGAGGTTGTTGAATCCCCCGGGGAACAGATTGGTGTCTACCGGCGCTAGCTTGAATCCTGCATTGCGTATATCCACGGAAGTGTAGAAGGGTGCGGCGTGCTCCTGCCATTGCTGGCGGAACCAGAATTCGATCGCGGGCTGGGCGTCGAGCAGGCGCTTTTCCAGTTCATAAAGGGGGCCGGTGAGTGCGGTAGTGAGGTGAGGGACCATACAATGTCAAGGTGGAAATAATTCTGCGCTGTTGGTGGAATGAACCCGAGCAGGTGACGGATGCCAATCCGCGCTCGCCAGGCTAACAAGGAGACCATTCTAGCGAATGTTTGAGATCGTTCTATATCAACCAGAGATCCCGCCCAATACCGGCAATTTGATTCGGCTGGCAGCCAATACTGGCTGCCATTTGCATCTTGTGAGGCCGCTGGCCTTCTCCCTGAATGACAAGCGGCTTATCCGTGCGGGTCTGGATTACCACCATATGGCCAATGTCACGGTACACGAGAGCTGGCGGGCGATTCGGGGCGCACTCCTGGACAGGACTTGGTGGGCATTTACCACCAAGGCTGCCAGGGTCTATAGTGAGGCCACGTTTAACGCGGGAGACGTACTGCTCTTCGGCCCTGAAACACGCGGCCTGCCTGACCCGGTATTGACTGAATTTTCCATGCCAGCAATGCTGAAGCTTCCAATGAAGCCTGATTCCCGCAGTTTGAATCTGTCCAATGCGGTCAGCGTCGCCATCTACGAAGCGTGGCGACAGAATGGCTTCAATTAGCTTCAGCGCGTTGACTGCGGCTTAACAGATCCACGACGGCCTGGCGCGCCGGCAGGCCGTCGAACAGAATGCGCTTGACGGCGTCGGTGATGGGCATATCGACGTTCAGCCGGTTGGCCAGCTTGATCGCCTCGCGTGCTGTGTTGACCCCCTCTGCGACGTGACCGAGTTTCAGAAGGATGTCCGGCAGCGCAGCGCCCTGCGCTAATTGGCGCCCGACCTGACGATTGCGCGAAAGTTCCCCGGTACAAGTGAGGATCAGGTCGCCGATGCCGGTTAATCCCATTATGGTTTCGGGGTGAGCACCCAGGGCTGCGCCGAGCCGGGCCATCTCAGCAGCGGCGCGCGTGATCAGAGCCGCACGCGCATTGTGGCCGAAACCGAGGCCATCGGAGATTCCGGCGGCGATGGCCATCACGTTCTTTAGCGCACCGCCTATTTCAACACCCGTGACGTCGTCGCTCGTATAGATACGCAAGTTGCCGCCGTGGAGTGCGCTCGCGACATGTTGGGCAAACAACGCATTGCGGCTTGCCAGGGTCAGCGCCGTAGGTTGGCCTGCAGCAACTTCTTGCGCGAAGCTTGGCCCCGACAGCACGCCCCAAGGCTGTTGGGGAGCCAGGATCTCTCCGGCGACCTGATCGAGCCATTTGCCGGTGCCGGGCTCCAACCCCTTGCAGACCCAGATGACGGGGAGGGACTTTTTTGCGACTGCGTTGAGCATGTGTCGGAATGCGGCGGTGGGCACCGACACGATCAGCAATTCAGCTAGACGGCAGGCCGTGTCAAGGTCGGATTCGAGCGCAAGGGTGGGTGGGAAGGGGCAGCCGGATAGATAGCGCAAGTTTTGCCGGTCTTGCGCCATACGGCGCATCTGTGTGTCATCTCGGCCCCAGAGGGTGACACGATGGCGCGGGGCGGCGTGAATTGCCAAGGCAGTACCCCAGGCCCCCGCCCCCAGGATTGCAATATTCATTGGCCCCAGATGTCCTGCAGGCGCATGTAGCCGTCCCCACCTTGGGGATGTCGCACCTTGATCCAACCGGGTTCAGTCGATTCGCCCACGCGTTCAAGCGTGACGTTCTGGCTGACCCGGTAGCGCGTCGGTGCATCAACCTGAGGCCTTTCCAGGACGGCGGCTGTCGCAGCGGTGACGATGACTGCGGGTCTTCCCCGTGCAGCAGCCGATTCGATCCATAACAGGTCGCCCGCACTATCGCGAACTTTCAGCCAGTTTTCGTTGCGTTCCAGCACCTCGAACGGGTAGCCGGCTCCAACGACAACGGTCTTGTTTGCAGCGGTGGACGGCCCATCGTATAGAACGGCCGGTCGCCCCGTGGTCACGTAGTCCAAGCCTGCTAAGGCCCCCTGGGCCGAGCTAAGAAGCACGGCAGCCAGGGCGACCGAAATGAACCGATAAATCAATGCGTAGCGCTGCTTGGCTGTTGGGCCGCGTGCTGCTGCTGCATGAACAGGGCCTCGAAGTTAACCGGGTTCAGGAGCATCGGCGGAAAGCCTGCGCGGATGACCACATCGGAAATGCTTTCCCGCAAGTAGGGGAAGACAATATTGGGACAACCAATGCCCAGTACCATTGGCAGTTGATCCGGGGGCACACCTTGGATCCGGAAAATGCCCGCCTGGGTGAGCTCCACCAGGAAGGCGGTCTTGTCTTGGATCTTGGCAGTTATCGTTGATGTGATTGACACCTCAAACACTTCCTCGCCGATGCTGTTGGATTGGGTATTGAGTTGCACATCAATCTGGGGTTGCTCGCGTTCCAAGAAGACGGCAGGGGCATTCGGGACTTCTACCGACAGATCCTTGACGTAAATTTTTTCGATATTGAAACCCATGTGGGCCTGTTGCTGTTCTTCAGCCATGAAAACTCCCTGTGTGATTTGAAACTGGCGCGCGCGGCGTAACGAGTCCCCATTCTAACCGAGGTTGCATTTACAAGGGATTACACACCTTGCGAACTTAGCCAGCGCTTGAGGCTCGCCGCATCCATGGCTCCAGCCTGCCTGGTTATTTCCTGGCCGCCTCTGAACAGGATCAACGTGGGAATACTGCGGATGCCATAGCGCGAGGCCAGCTGTTGCTCGGCCTCGGTCTCCACTTTAGCGAACAGCGCCCGGCCTGAGAGTTCACCTGCCAGTTGGGAAAAAACGGGCGCCATGACTTTGCACGGGCCGCACCAGCCCGCCCAGAAGTCCACAACAACGGGCAGGCCAGACCGGGTGATAAAGGCGTCGAAATGCGCATGGCTTAGATTAATCGGGGTGCCAGGCAGTAGCGGCTGATGACACTTACCGCAATTCGGGTGCTCGGCGAGCCTTGCGTCGGGCACACGATTCACGATAGAACAGGAAGGGCAGACGAGTTCCATTGCGCTTCTCCTTGGATAACCTTTATGTAAATGCAGGCAGACGAGGCTAATTCAAGCGTTGAGAAGCGGGTCCAGTTCACCCCGAGCGTTAAGTGCGGACAGGTCGTCATAGCCGCCGACATGCTGCTCGCCAATGTAGATCTGCGGAACGGTGCGTCGGCCGGTGCGTTGCATCATGTGTTCGCGCAGGTTGGGTTGGAGGTCGATGCGCACCTTGTCGATTTGCGTAACGCCCTTTGAATTAAGCAGTCGCTCGGCCGCGACGCAGTAGGGACAAACTGCCGTGCAATACATGGTGATCTTCGCCATAGGAATCTATTTCCGTGTGATGGGAAGCCCCGCTTCTTCCCAGGCGATGAGCCCACCCGCCAAGTTGTGCGCATGCTCGAAACCCGCTTTCTTCAACGAACGGCATGCCGTGGCGGAGCGGTTGCCACTGCGGCAATTCACCACAATGGGTTTGTCCTTGTATTTTTCAAGCTCGGGAAGCCGTCCGGACAACTGGCCTAATGGGATGTGTTTGGCGTTTGGGATATGACCCTCGGACCATTCCTTATCGTCGCGCACATCCAGAACCAACGCATCGTCATTGATAAGCCGGGTCGCTTCTGCGGTGCCAACCTGACTGCCGCCCCCTAGCGTACTGAAAAAGGTCTGCCAAAGGAGCATGCCGCCGCTCGCGACGGCAACGCCGACGAGCATCAGATTATTTTGCAAGAAATCCAGTGTTGTCATGTTCTAAAGTCCGCAGCTTTCCTTAACGCCCATTTTCTTTAGCATCATATCCATTGGGCAGAAGCGTGTGAAGCCCGACTGAAACAAGTTCACTCCGACAAAGGTGGTAAACCACAGCCAACTGGGATGGGTTAGATCCACGGTCCCACTGTAATGAGCGAGCGCCAGCGAGAGCAAAATAAAGAAACCGGCGATGATGCGGACAATTCGTTCAACGGACATAAACGCACTCCTTTAACAACAAGATCAATATTCGGGCGACCGCAGTAATTTCAAGCCTCAGCGGAACTGCCCTGTTGCCAGATGTAATACAGCAGTGGAATGACGATCAGGGTCAATGCGGTTGAGGCAAACGTGCCGAATATGAGCGAGACGGCCAGACCTCCGAATACCGGGTCCGTAATCATAATGGCCGAGCCCAGTATTATGGCAAGCGCGGTGAGCAGGATGGGACGCAAGCGCACCGCCCCTGCTTCGATAACGGCTTCCCTGAGGCCATAACCCTGGCTGCGGTAATCGACGATGAAATCGATCAGCAACAGGGAATTTCGTACCACGATGCCGGCAAGTGCGATAACGCCAATCATCGAGGTGGCGGTGAATGCCTGCCCGGTCAACCAGTGACCCGGAAACACGCCGATTAGCGTCATTGGGATGGCGCCCATCACAATCATCAGCATGATGAAGGATTTGTAGTAGCCGACCAGAAGCAGATAAATAAACACAAGCGCGACGACGAAAGCTGAGCCCAAATCGCGGAACACATCCAGGGTAAGCCGCATCTCGCCCCCCCAAAGCAGGTGATAATTAACCACGTCATTTGCGGGGGTTTCGCTAAATCCAAGATTGCCCGTCTTGAGCCTCGTCCCGTTTGAAAGCAGCTTGCCATCAAGCATCCTGTCAAGGGCGAGAACCGCGTATACCGGGCTGGAGGTAATCATTTCGCCGCCCACCATCACCATTGAATGCTGGTCACGGCTGTAAATCGGCTTATCTTGGGCAGAGGGCTCAATCCGCGCGATCGACGCAAGCGGCACTTGCTGCCCCATCATATTGGTCAGGCGAAGTGTCATGAGGCGTTCCGGGGAGTCGCGCTCAGAACGTGGCAGGCGCACGACGATATTTACCGGCTCGCGCGCCTCGTCGACATGAATGGTGCCGATCGACAGACCCGAAACGTAATCTCGCAGCAGCTTGGCGACCTGACCCGTGGCCACGCCCGAGAGCGCCGCCTTTTCCAGATCGACGCGTATGGTATACGCTTGTGTGGTAGCGGTAACCGAATCGTCCGCATTGATCATGCCGTAGACGGACTCAAAGGCCTTGCGCACATCGGGGCTTGCGCCGCGCAAAGCGGCGTAATCGGGACCATAGAGTTCGGCCAATACTTGTGCCTGCACGGGTGGGCCGGGGGGGGTCTCATAGAGCTTAATGTGGGTCGCCGGAAAGGCCATTCGCAGGGGCTGCAACGATTCGTTCATTGATTGGACGATCTTGTGCGAACCTTCCGAGCGGTGATGTTTGTCCACCAGGTTGACGCGGATTTGGGCCAAATTGTCCCCACGCTTAATCAGGTCGCCTCGCACTAATGCGGCAAAGTCGATCGGGGCGGTCATGCCTAGGAACGTCTGGTAATCCGTAACGGTACGATTTTTCATCAAAACCTCTCCCACCGCACGTGCCACCCGGTCGGTTTCCTCGAGCGTGGTGCCGGCAGGAGCGTCGATCTCGATCAGAAACGTATTGGTGTTGTCATTGGGCAACATCTTCAGCTCAACGCCAAGGGCAGAGAGCGGGCCGTTGATTCCGGAAGGACGGATGAACTGCCATGCAGGCATGAGCATGGCAAGCAGCAGCATTCCGATGACGATCATGAACATGCGATGGCGTTTACCAGGATTTTCGATATAGGGCGTCACCACCTTTACATACATGCGGTGCAATGGATCCGTTTTCTTTTCGCCAACTTCCTCCAGACTCTCGGTTCTGGCGAGCGCACTTTGTGCCGCCTTTTTTCGGAGCCACAAATTGGTCGCCCATGGCACGACAATGTAGGCGATTAGGATCGACGCGATCATAGCGACTGGCACGTTGAAAGGGATCGGGCGCATGAACGGCCCCATCATTCCGGTCACAAAAGCCATCGGAACGAAAGCGAGGATGACCGCGATGGTGGCAATGTTGGTCGGATTGCCGATTTCGTTGGTAGCCTGGATCACGACAGTTTTGAAGTCCCGATCGCCCATGCCGTGATGCAGGTGCCGATGGATGTTTTCCACCACCACGATTGCTGCATCCACCAGGAGGCCCAGAGACAAGATCAGTGCAAACAGGGTGATGCGATTAATGGTCTGGCCTGCCAAGAGCCCGACCGTAAATACCACGAACAGGATCAGTGGCACAGTCAAGGTGACAATACCTGCTTCCCGCCAGCCGAGAAATAGCACCAGAATGACGATGACCGAGCCAATTGCGATGCCCAGGTGCTCAACCAGCGTGTTGACGGCATCGTTGGCCTTGGCACCATCGTTGCGGGTTACGGTCACGGTGATGTCTCCGGGGATGGCCATGCGCTTGAGTTCTGCAACCTTATCGAGCACGGCATCGGCGACGACGACCGCGTTGGTGCCGGCCTTCTTGGCAATGGCGATGGTGACCGCTGGTGCCTCGCCTTTCTGGGTTGCAGCAGTTCCAGCTGCCGGGCCGAAGGCAAAGCGTGAGCTCGCATCCACTTCCTGCGGGCCATCTTCGATCGTTGCGACGTCTTTCAGGAACACCGGGCGGCCATTGGGGACACCGATGATAATGTTGCCCACGTCACGGGCACTGCCGAGTAGTCCGTTCACGCGTAGCGGGTGCACCTGATTGTCATGAATCAAGTCCCCCGCGGGAACGGACACATTCTGACCTTGCAGCATCTTGTCCACTTGGTCGAGCGTAACGCCTGAGGCGGCCAGTCTGGCCGGTGATATCCAAACATTGACTGCACGTTCCGATCCACCTATGACCTGCGTGAATGACACGCCAGGCACATTGCGTAAATGCTCCAGCACATCGTCGGCCACCTGGCGCATTTGCGTGTCGGTCGCCTTCAGGGACGAAAAGGTGAGGGTCAGGATGGGCACGTCATCCACGTTGATCGGCTTGACGATGGGCTGCATGGCGCCGGGGGGGATTCGGTCCATGTTTTGCATGAGTTGATTGTAGAGTTTGACCAGGCTTTTTTCTTGTTCTTCGCCGACCTTGAATTGCACGGTGACGAGGCCGAAGTCGGGCGCTGCGTAGCCGAAGCTGTGATCGACGCCAGACTGGGCATTCATGATGGCTTCGAGTGGCTTGACGACCAGGTTCTGAATTTCGCTGCTCGATGCGCCGGGCTTTTGGACGATGATGTTGGCTGCGGGGACAACGATTTGGGGGTTGTATTCGCGTGGCGTTACAAGCAAGGCCATCAGGCCGGCCAAGACCAGCGCCAGTATGATCATGGCGGTGATCTTGGATTCAATGAAGGCTTGCGCCAGCTTGCCCGCGAGGTTCAGTGGCGTCGAATCCTCACTCATGCGGCCCGCCGATTATTTTGTCGCCGTTTGCGATCTGTTCGGCTTGGGAAACGGCGATTCGCTCCCCCGGACTGAGACCGGCCTGGATGTCGACCAGACCGTCTTCGACGGCTCCGACCCGCACCATGCGGAAGTGGGTAATACCGTTAGCGTCGACGACGAACACGCCCGTTATGCCGACGCGGTTTACTACTGCGCGATCAGGGATGCGGATGTCTTCCTGCTCACCCATGCTAAAGCCAACACGGACGAAAGTTCCGCTTTCCAGTCCGCTGTTTTTTGGTAAATCAACTTTAACGAGATGGGTATGGCTGACTGGATCGGCGGCTGATATTGCCTGGGCAATGGTGCCTTTAATGGCGCTGTCTTTTCCGTCGATGCGAATGTTAACCGCATCGCCACGCCTAAGATGCGCGAAGATTTCGTCACTCACACTGGTGCGCACCTGACGCTTTCCAAGGCCTTCGATGACGACCACTGGCAGGCCTGGTGTGGCTAGGTCGCCGGCGTTTGCCATTTTCTGGGTGACGGTGCCGGCGATGGGTGTGGTCACCGATGCGTAGTGCATCTGGCTTGAGGCCATGTTAAGCCCGGCTTGCGCCGCGGCAACCTGTTGCTGGGCAACCTGATATTGCATGCGCACCTTGTCCCATTGGACCTTGGGGATAGCGTCTTCCTTGTAGAGGTTGCCAAATCGCTCGTAGTCGGATTGGGCGTCAGCGAGCGCGGCCGCCGACTGTGCGAGACCCGCGCGGGCTTGGCTCATCTGGCCCTGGATGTCTGACGGGTCGACGACAAACAGGAGCTGTCCCGCTCGTACTGTCTGGCCCTCCTGCACCTTCATCTCGCGGATATAGCCCATCAGTCGGGAGGCCACCTGAATCTGATCCTCGGAGGCGACCGTGCCTGGAGTCTCCACGCGGATTGGGCTCGGCGCGAATTGCACCGTGAGCACCTGCGCCGAGAGGGTTTTCCCAATTTCGGACGCTAATTCGTCACTGGGTTGTTTTTCTCCACAGCCAGCAAC
Organism: Thiobacillaceae bacterium; assembly: GCA_052145875.1. Lineage (GTDB taxonomy): Bacteria > Pseudomonadota > Gammaproteobacteria > Burkholderiales > Thiobacillaceae > DASQBT01. Next base: position 4,004 of record JBKQNQ010000324.1, on the reverse strand, counting down.
CAAGCCCATTGCGAGGACAGTGGGCGCCAGGATAGCGAGAGTTTGATGTCGCGTGAGTGTCATGTCGGATGCGCTCAAAGCTGATCGGGTTGTAGGTGGCCGGTTGCCAAGTGAACTGCAGCGCGCTGAATCTTCAACTCATAGCGGGCAGCAACCAGATCGGCGCGCGCCTTATCGAGCTGGGCTTGTCCGGTTAGCAATTCCGAGATTGTGGTGGCACCGTTTTCATAGCGCTTCGTGACGATTCGTTGCGCTTCTTCGTACTGTTTCACAGCCAGTTCACGTGCCGCCCCAAGTTGCGCCGCTGCTTCCGCTTTGCGCCACGCGTCCGCCACCTGATAACGAATGCCGTTTTCGGCCTGTTGGAGCTTTGCCAAAAGCTCATCTTGGCTGGCCCGGGCGCGTGCGATGGCGCCATCGGTGATGCCCCCGTCGAATAGCTGCCAGGAAAGTTGGCCCCCCAATGTATAAGACGGCGCCTCGACGCCAAGGTTCGGGTCGTTCCAGTCTGCGCGGGCGAGGAGACCAACCTGGGGGTAGCCGCTGGCGCGTGCCACCTGGACGCTGGCCACGGCAGCATCCAACTGGTGCCGCAACGCTGCCAACCCGGGGTTTGATCTGACCGCCTCCTCTTGAGCCTGTGCGGCATTGCCTTCAAGCGGGCGCACCTCAACAGCTCCGGCCACATCAAGGGGTGATTCGAGGGGCAAGCCCAAGAGTAGATGCAACTGGTCGATAGCTTGGCGCTCAGCGTCAGCCGCCTGCACTTGCTGGACTTTGCTGTCTTCCAGGTGGACCTGAGCTGACAGCAGGTCACTTTTTATGACGAGTCCACCCCTGAACAGATCGCCAACAGTCTTGACGTAGGATTCCGCGGCCGCTCTTCCCCGACTCGCGACTTCCTTGTAGGCGCGCGCGGTGTGTACGGCTTCATAGGCCCGCAGGACGTCAAACGTGACTTGTTGCCGCGCCAGGACGTCGCCTTGCTGGGCGGCGCGCAGATAGGCACTGGACTGCCTGTCGTACCCTTCGATCATGCCCCCCGTGTAGAGCGGCATTTGCAGTTCGATCCTGGGGTTGAAGTTATTTAGCGGGTCAGGGTAATTCAGGTTGTGTGGCGCAATGCCCAATGCGGCGGGTCCGGTAAATTGGGCGGCCCCAAAATCATTAAATGTGGCATTGCGCTGGGAAAGTTTGAGCCCAAAATCGCTCAGGGCATCGTTGGTACGGGTCAGGTTAAGTGATGCGGTAACCTTCGGGAGGTGGGAGCCCCGTGCCTGCTTGACCCCGGCTTCGGCTTGGTTGATTTTCGCGGTGGCAGCAAGGATGTCGGGGTTCTGCGCCAACGCCTGTTGGACGGCGCCCTTGAAGTCCAGAGTATCGGCCCATGCAGGAAGGCTAAACGTGGACGCTAGCGCCAATATCGGTGCGATTGCCCAAATTGGGCGGAAATCGTTCGCGTGCATGGTTTTTCCTCGTGGCGCGGACCTCTCCGAAGCTGAAGAGGGCGGTATATATTAGAGGTTAATTATATACTGATTCGACTTGCCCTTTCAAGGGTGTCCGCCGAAACGACTGCACCGCGCGCGAATGGGCAGGGTACGATAACGCCCTAGGAAATCCTTAAAATCGAGGCGGGGAGGAGGGGGTCAATCGCCCTTTGCAAAGCCGCAGAACACATCACGCATCATGCCGATTAATTTTAAGGTGCGCGTGTCGCCAACCCTGTAGAATACGCGGTTTGCGTCCTTGCGGGTACGCAAGACGCCCTTGTCCCGCAAGATCGCCAAATGTTGGGAGATATTGCTTTGCGAGGTGCCGACACTGTCAACGATGTCCTGGACGCTAATTTCCTTGTCACCCAAGACGCAAAGAATCTTCAGTCTCAGCGGGTGGGACATGGCTTTCATTGCACGGGAAGCCTGTTCAATGTGCTCGTCCTCGTTGATCAATCCGCTATCTGCAGCATCCAGCACTTCCATGCATGACCTCTTTCTTCGGTGGTTTAGAACAAGTCTAGATTAGGACTACTGTATATATTAAAATAATTAACAACAAATTGGTACGAAAAGCCTGCAAAAGTAAAAATTTATTCGATGACCCTTCACCCCGTTCTGCTAATTATTCTAGATGGACTTGGTTGTCGCTCCGAACGCGCGCATAACGCCATCGCCCAAGCCAAGAAGCCCACTTGGGAAAAACTCTGGAAGAACTATCCCCACACCCGAATTCGGGCCTCTGAATCAGCGGTGGGACTGCCCTCCGGCCAGATGGGCAACTCGGAAGTGGGCCACATTAATATCGGTGCGGGAAGGGTCGTATATCAAGAGTACACACGGATTGATCACGCGATTGAATCCGGATATTTCTTTTCTAATCATACACTTAAACATGCATGCGCCGCGGCACGCGATCAGGGTAAGACCCTTCACATCCTCGGTTTACTGTCTGATGGCGGGGTTCACAGCCATGAGCGCCATATTCATGCGATGCTGGAAATGGCGAAACGGGAGGGGGTTCGGCGCGTATCCATTCATGCGTTTCTCGACGGCCGCGATACGGCACCGAAGATCGCGCAAATCTACATCGAGCGCATGGAAGCAAAGCTCGCGGAGGCGGGGATCGGGCGAATTGTCTCCATCGTCGGTCGGTACTACGCCATGGACCGGGATCGCCGCTGGCAGCGTGTCAAGAAGGCCTACGACCTGCTAACGCAGGGTCTTGCACCGTATCACGCGGAATCTGCGGTTGAGGCCTTGCGGATGGCTTACGCGCGCGGCGAGACCGATGAGTTCGTTGATGCGACTTCGATCGGTCCCAAGGAAAGTACCCCGGCACGGATGGAAGACGGTGATGTCCTGATTTTCATGAACTTCCGTTCGGATCGCGCCCGGCAATTATCCCGCACCTTTATTGAGCCCGATTTCTCCGAGTTCGTCCGCGATTTTGTGCCCAAGCTTTCAATGATCTGCACGCTCACCGGCTACAGCGATGAGTTCCATGTTGCGGTTGCCTTCCCACCGGAGCGAATTCGCAATGGGCTCGGTGAATACATCTCCAACCTCGGTTTGCACCAGCTGCGCATTGCCGAAACGGAGAAATACCCGCATGTCACGTTCTTCTTCAATGGCGGGGAAGAGGTTTCCTATCCGGGCGAGGACCGCATTCTCGTTCCATCGCCGGATGTCGCCACCTACGATTTAAAGCCGGAGATGAGCGCATATGAGGTTACGAAAAAACTCGTTGCAGCCATTAACAGCAAGCAGTACGACGCCATCGTCTGTAACTATGCCAATGCCGACATGGTGGGTCACACCGGCGACATCCATGCCGCGTCACGTGCGATCGAAGTAATCGATAGCTGCTTGGCCGAAGTGGTTGAAGCCCAGTTGGCCCGCGGCGGCGAGCTGCTGATCACCGCTGACCACGGCAACGCGGAATTCATGATGGACCTGGCCACCGGACAGCCGCATACGGCGCACACCACCAATCTAGTGCCCTTGCTGTATATCGGCAAACGTCACGCGCAGTTTGCCGAGACCGGTGCGCTTGAAGATGTCAGCCCCACGTTACTTAAAATCATGGGCTTGCCCCAACCCCCCGAAATGACCGGCGAAGCCCTCATTCATTTCGAGTGATCCGCCTCGCTTCATTCTTTCTTATCCTGCTCTGCCTTGCGGCAGCGGCTCATGCCACCACGCCTAGCAAGGAAGATCTCGATCGGCTGCGTGAGCGGCTTAGGCAACTTCAGGTCGAATACCAAAGTACCAAGGAGAGCCAGGCCGATGCGTCCGACGCGCTACGTGAATCCGAGCTGGCGATCAGCGAGGCCAAGCGCAGGTTGCGTGGCCTCGAAGCCCAGCAGAAATTAACCCATGACGCCCTGCGCCAGACCGGTGCAGCGACCGACAAGCTCAAATCGCAAATTGGTGCCCAGCAGGAAAAGCTCTCTCGGCTGCTGCGCAACCTCTATACGCATGGCGAGGGTGATAGTCTCAAGCTAT
>JBKQNQ010000323.1:0-3229 GCA_052145875.1 Thiobacillaceae bacterium | reverse complement strand
AGTCCGCTCAAAAGAGGTATCGCGAAGGAGAAGAGCACGATGATCCGCGGAAACTTACTTGGAGCTCTCATGGTCAGGGTATCCAATTGCGGCATGTGGTTGGGCTGTCCATACATTGAGCAGCATTGGTCCCCGGCGCACATCTTCACGCGCAGGCTTCTCCGGAATGTACTGGAGTACACAGCTGGCGCACCAGCAGGCAAACCGGCAGGCTGCATTTTTGCAAACCCTTTGATACAGTCTTGCGCAGCGACCTGTCAAGTATGCAAATCCAGCGTGGATCTGGCGGGACAAGAATGCTGCAGTTCCTACTTTCATTCGGAGTTGGAAGCAGCAGTGTGTACTTCGATTCCTCGTGCATGCGTGCCGGATTGGGAAATTGCGGCCGCCGATTGTCACCGCGCGGGTTGATTGACTCACGGACCGAGCGAACCTTGCCTGGCTGCATTCCACCCTGCCTCGGGCTGACGGCGCACAGCATGTCACCGGGGGATCCGGATTGGAGTGCCCAAGGTCTTTCCTCCAAGGTGCTGATTTCTTTGGCGAATCGCCTCGGTCAGTAGAGTTTCTCAGGGCACAATAATTGCGTCTTCCCCCGAAACACGCAGGGCAAACGCCGGGCAATTGGCCGTGGCGCGAGAGCTTGACGAAAAAATGTGAATTTTGTGCTTGACAGATTTTTCGGAGACGTTTTAATATGTTGGACTGTGCATCAAGGTTACCGGTAACTCAGAACGAACCACCGTCAGACGCCGCAGCGAATTGCCAGAACAACCTGAATTTGCTGCAGTTACGGCCTCGCACGGGGAGGGTTTTCGATCTGCGTATTAAAGGCTTTGAATCCGGAAAGGGAATGTGAAGCGAGGCTCATTCGCACTCAGTTTGCCCTTTGCCGCCGCCGGTAATGAGGCTGTGTTTCGATAGTTAATCGCAAGCTCAGAGGCTGCTCCCAAGCAACAACAAATAGTTTTTGGCGGCACAGATGAACGGGGTAAGAAAATGGTTCGCGATGCAAACGGTTGCATAACATGTTGTATTTGTATCAATCGGCGGCTTGTTCATCGTTATCGCTGGGCTCATGGACGCCGGCTTCGCTCTTCCTGCAACGTGATGGGTGCGTCGCGGTTTGATCGGTAAGAAGGAACGAAAGATGGGGAATCTGTTGCCATTGGCATCTGTGCTCGTACTCGTCAAGGTAGAGACATCGGTCTTGATCCGAACAGGTCTAGCGATCGGAACGGTGGTTTTGGCTTTTCTGGCGGGGTTTGTCGCAAGGATTCGCGAGAGAGCAGTCACGGCGCGCATGGCCGGAGCGGTAATCTTCGTATTTTTGGCCGTCCTGATTGCATCCGATGCGGCGGGTGCCACGGAAAAGGGCCCGAAAGCGGCGGCCCCGGCACAGGCTTCAAGCGGGGAGACGGCACGGGGGACTGGTCTCCTTTCGCCAGGATTCCTTAGTACATTCGGAAATCAGATTGTGGACTCTTCAGGTAAGCCCCAGCGTCTAGCGTGCGCAGGTTACAACGAGCCTGGCCCCGACATTCCCAGAGATCTCGCTGGGATGAAGAGGGCAGGATTCAATTGTGCTCGCTATCCCTTTGATGAAGGCGCGCTCAAATCCACGTTCCCAATCATGGACGCGATTGTCGCGGCGGCGGCCCCGCTGGGCATGAAGGTCATCTTCGATCATCACGTGGACGATGCCGAGGATCTTTGCGGAGGGCAACAGCAGAACGGCCTGTGGTTTGACGTGGGCGACGGCACCGATAACACAGACGGTTGTGGCAACAAGGGCACCGCAACCCCTGAGAAATTCAAGGCCGACTGGGTGGCCGTGGCGAAGCATTATGCGGGCAACAGCACGGTGATTGCCTTCGACCTGGACAATGAACCGGTTGTGCTCGGCCTGCACGCCACCCCCATCACCTGGGGAACCGGCGGTCCGACGGACATCCTGAAGATGTTCGAGGATGTTGGCTCTGCCATTGAAGCCGCCGACCCCGGCGTGCTGATTGTGGGGGAATGTCCGATTAACTACAGCGGGAAACTGTTGAACGGCCCTCCGGAGGGAACGAAGGGGATCATGGATTGCAGCCAGGCGCAGTCCAGGCCCGTGGTTCTGCGGCCCGCCGCCGCGAAGTTTGTATATTCGATTCATGACTACCCCAACATCGGCCCTGACAATGAAGGGCCATCGACCGCGGACAGAAATGCCGCCTGGGGTTTTCTTGAGATGAAGAACATCGCTCCCGTGTGGATCGGTGAGATGGGTTCCAGCCTTGATCAGCCGCATTCGGATGGCGTAACAGTTGCGCAGCAATCGGTATGGGCCAATGCTTTGGCTGCCTACCTGAATGGCAAAGCCCCAGGTGGCCCTGTGTTTGCCGCTTCACAGCAGCCATTCGGCACGGATTGGTGGGCATGGGGCGACCTTACAGGACAAACTCCCGATGGCACATTGCAGGGCGCTGAGCTGAGACCTGCGCAGCTTGCGATCTATTCGCAGCTTCGCTTCGTCAACACCACTGCAACTGTTCGCCGTTCGTCCGATTCTGCGTCTCCCTCTGGCAGAGGCGGTTATCTACTGCCCAGGGGCTGGTTCACTACCAGGGGCGCGCAGATTGTGGATGAGCGGGGAAATCCGGTACGGATTGCCTCTGTCGGCCTGCCCGGCGACGACGGCCTCGACGGAGCTCTACGTTTCCTCAGTTCTGTCAATTACCAAACGACCATGCACGGAATTGTCTCCGACGGCTTCAATACCGTCCGCATTGCATGGTCTGACCTGACGCTGAGTGCATCCCCCAAGGCTGGAGCGATCAACTACGATCTGAACCCCGGCCTTAAAGGTCTGTCCACCATGCAGGTGATGGATAAGATCGTCGACTATGCGGGAGTGATTGGTCTCCGCGTAATTTTCGACCACCACACAAACGACGGCGGCGACCACGGCTGGGGCGGCCAGCAGACCAATGGCCTGTGGTTCGACAAAGGGCCTGGTTCCGACGGAACTGATGGCAGCAACCCCGGAACCGTCACGGCGGAAAAGTTCCAGGAAGATACGCTTGCGCTAGTAAAACGGTACCGGAACAACCCCACCGTGATCGGGTACGACCTTGACAATGAGCCCTTAAGCCACGGCGCCGGCGGGGTATCACTGAATTGGGGACAGGGTGGTCCCACGGACATCTGGCAAATGTACACCGACCTGGGAAATGCAATTCTGGCG
>JBKQNQ010000322.1:0-15180 GCA_052145875.1 Thiobacillaceae bacterium | reverse complement strand
GGCGCTGCATGGGGGAGACGAATCATTTCCGCTTCGATCCAGTCGTGGATTCTTTGATTAAGTTCATCTGCCTTGAGTCCGGCAGAGTCAATTAACGGGCCGATACTCAGGGTGATCGTACCGGGATGCTTAAGGAGGGCATTTTTTGGCCACACCTCGCCGGCATTCAATGCAATGGGTAGGACCGGCGTTTGGGTGCGGGTGGCAAGCCATGCGCCACCGATCCCGTAACGCCCCGTCTCTCCCGGTTTGATTCGCGTGCCTTCGGGAAAGATAAGGACGCAGAAACCTTGCACCAGTCGCGCCTGCCCTTGGGCCACAATCTGCCGGAGGGCCTCCTTCCCGCCCTTGCGGTCGATGGCGATGGGTGACAGCATTCGTAGCCCCCATCCAAAAAAAGGGAGAGAAAGCAGTTCGCGCTTGATCACAAGGGCCTGGGGGGGAAGCAGTATCGGCAAGGCGATGGTTTCCCATGCCGACTGATGCTTGGCCATCACGATGACCGGGGTTGTTGGCAGGTTTTCCAGCCCAATGACCTCGTAGCGTATTCCGCAAATAACCTTCGCCAGCCAAACCACAATATGGTTCCACCGACTGATGATGCGGTAGCGGGTCAATGGCTTGAATGGGAACGTCAACATCGCGATCACTGAGAAAATGATCGTGAGCAAGGCCTGCAACAGGGCAAACAGAGCGGAACGTATGACTATCATTCGCCCTTGGCCGACCTCATCAGCAGCACATCCACCGCGTGGGCCAAGTCCAGGAAAATCTCGGTTCCCTCCGGCAGTTCGCCTCCGGCGCGAGTCTTCTCGCCCTTGCCCGTTAATACCAGCATCGGCGCTGCGCCAACCTCGACCGCGGCCTGAAGATCCCGCAGAGAATCACCTATCGCCGGTGCGCCATTCAAATCGACATAAAACCGCTCAGCAATTTGGCGAAATAGCCCTGATTTAGGCTTGCGGCATTCGCAATCGAAGTCCGCGGGATGTGGGCAGGTGAACACCGCATCGATTTGGCCGCCAACCCCCATCAGCGCCTTGTGCATCTTGGCGTGGATGGAATTGAGCGTTGCCATGTCGAACAAGCCGCGGCCCACGCCGGATTGATTGCTGGCCACCACCACTCGGTAACCCTCGTGATTGAGTCGGGCAATCGCCTCCAGGCTGCCGGGAATTGGCTTCCACTCCTCCGGACTCCGGATGAACCTGTCCGAATCGAAATTAATGACCCCGTCGCGGTCGAGGATAATCAGCTTCATATCCGCAGAGTATAGCCCCTCGTTAATGGATAATGGAGGCATTTGATGAGGGCAACAATGTGGAAAACCGGCGTCACCCCAAACTCATTTTGGCCGCAAAACTGATAGGCGCATGCAGCCTGTGCCTGGGACTGGTGTTCCTCATCAGCTGGCTGCTTCACTAGGCCTCAGGCCGCCAGGCTGGACAAATCCGCGACCCGATTCATTGTCTCGTGAAGTTGGTCTAACAGTGCCAGGCGATTGTTCCTGAGCACCGGGTCGTCCGTATTAACCATCACGCTGTCGAAGAACGCATCGACGGGCCCTTTCAGGTCCGCCAACACCTGCAGGGATTCTGTGTAATTGCCAGATTCAAAGGCGGCATCGGCTTGGGGCTTGATCTGCAATAGGGCATCGAACAGGATCGTTTCGGCCGGTTCCCGAAAAAGCGCCGTATCCACTTTCTCCCCCGTACGGCCTTCCGCTTTCTTTCGAATGTTGGCCACGCGTTTATTTGCCGCGGCGAGCGCGGCGGCTTCGGGCAGCGCAGCAAAAGCACGGACCGCCTTAAGCTGGTTTGGCACATCCGCAAAATACTGCGGAACGAGCCCCATCACCGACGCGACCTCGCTGGCCGAGTACCCACGCTCTTTTAGCACCCCGGTTAGGCGTTCGTCGATAAACGCTGTCAGCTTTTCTGGCGCATCGCGATCTGGAAATACCCAGGTACTGGACGGAAATGCCCTAAACGCTGCCTTCAATAAGGTGTCCCGCGCAAGCGTCGGTTCCCTCTCCATGAGTAGGCGAATCACGCCAAGCGCCTGCCTGCGCAGCGCAAAGGGATCCTTATCGCCGGTAGGCAACTGTCCAATGCCAAACAAGCCAATCAGCGTTTCCAGTTTGTCGGCCAGCGCAAGAATGACTCCAGCCCTGTTTCGAGGTAGCCCATCGCCCGCGAAGCGGGGTTTGTAGTGGTCCTCTATTGCTTCTGCAATCTGATCCGAGAGCCCATCGTGTTGCGCGTAATAGCGCCCCATGATTCCCTGCAATTCTGGAAATTCTCCAACCATGTCCGTGAGCAGGTCGGCCTTCGCTAACCGTGCAGCCTGATAGGCGTCCTGCCATAAACGGTATAAGTGGGGGTGATGTGCTTCCAATTCGGGGCCAACCGGAACTGCATCGTATTCCTTCTCCTGGGCCGCCAAAATACTGCAAATTGCGTTGACTATCCTCTGAACGCGGGCGACACGGTCAGCTTGAGTGCCCAGTTGACTGTGATAGACAACTTTATCGAGGTTCGGCACCCGCGCTTCCAGCGGCTTCTTGCGATCCTGATCAAAAAAGAATTTGGCATCTGCCAACCGAGCGCGAACCACTCGCTCGTTGCCCCCGACTATGGCATCCGAATCCGACGGACTGATGTTGGAGACGATCAGAAATCGGTCGGTAAGTCTGCCTGTATCCTCGAGCAGCGGAAAATATTTTTGATTTGCCTTCATGGTCAGAATCAGGCATTCCTGTGGCACTTCAAGAAATGCCTTGTCAAACGTGCCCGTGAATACCTGGGGTCGCTCGACCAAGCCAGTCACTTCATCGAGCAGCGCAGCATCGTCGATCGCCCGTAAAGATTGTTTGCCAGCGGCTTCGCTGAGCTGGCGTTTGATCTCGACGCGCCGTTCTTCAAAACTTGCGATCACTGCGCCATCTTGGCGCAGCTGTGTGGCATAGCTGTCGGCATCCCTGATGAGGATCGCATCGGCTTTAGCCTCGAAGCGGTGCCCGCATGTTTCCCTCCCGGCGAACAAACCCAATGCCGACACCGGGATCACTTCACTGCCATACAGTGCGACCAGACGATGCACCGGTCGCACAAAATTCACCGAGGACCAGCCATCAGCCAGTTGATAGGTCATAAGTTTCGGGATGGGAAGCCTTGCAATCGCTTCATGCAATGCATGCTGTAAGCCGTCGGCCAGTGTCGCGCCGGGCAACTCCAAATCGAAGAACAGCATCTCGCTCTTCCCTTCGCCTTCGCGGGTCAGCTTGGGCGCATCGGATGCATCCACCCCCAGCGTGAGGAGCTTCTTTCGCAACGCCGGTGTCGCGTTTCCGGCAGAATCGAGACCGACCGCCGCAGGCATGAGTCTTTGCCGAACTGGCTTGTTCGGAGCTTGAGAAAGAACCCCACCGATATGAGCCGCCAGGCGGCGGGGTGAGGCAAATGCGGTCACGTTCGCCCCCGATGCCACCAAATCCTGCTGTTGGAGGCCTAACAAAAGTAAATTCCCAAAACTTTCGCCCAGCTTTTTCAGCGCCTTTGGCGGAAGTTCTTCAACAAATAGCTCAACGAGCAAATTCTGCTTGATCACGCTACGACCGCTTTCTTTTTGATTTGAGCCAGAACCTCATCCGCCCACGCCTTGGGTGCCATTGGAAACCCCAGCTTTGCGCGGCTATCCAGATAGCTCCTTGCCACACTGCGCGCGAGGTGCCGGATGCGGCCAATATAGGCCGCCCGCTCCGTCACTGAAATCGCGCCGCGCGCGTCAAGCAGGTTAAAGGTGTGCGCGGCTTTTAGGACCTGTTCGTAAGCGGGAAGTGCAAGCTGCTGCTCCATAAGGTGTTGCGCTTGCTTCTCGTATGCGTCGAACGCAATTTGCAAGAATGCCACATCGCTGTGCTGAAAATTGTAAGCCGACTGTTCGACTTCGTTTTGGCGGTAGACATCACCATAGGTCAAGCCCTCGGTCCAGCTAAGGTCGAATACGTTTTCCACCCCCTGCAAGTACATTGCAAGACGTTCCAGACCATAGGTGATCTCGCCCGTAATGGGCTTGCAGTCAACCCCACCCACCTGCTGAAAATAGGTGAATTGCGTAACTTCCATCCCGTTTAACCAGATTTCCCAGCCAAGGCCCCAGGCACCAAGCGTGGGGTTCTCCCAATCGTCCTCAACAAATCGAACGTCGTTTTTGTTAAGGTCGAACCCCAGAACCTGCAACGAGCCGAGGTATAGGTCAAGAATATTGGATGGAGCGGGCTTGAGCACGACCTGAAACTGGTAATAATGTTGCAGACGGTTGGGATTTTCCCCATAGCGCCCGTCCTTGGGTCGTCGGGAAGGTTGAACGTACGCCGCCTTCCAAGGTTCCGGTCCAAGCGCGCGCAGGAATGTGGCGGTATGGCTCGTACCTGCGCCAACTTCCATGTCATAGGGTTGTAGCAACGCACAGCCTTGGTCTGCCCAGTATCGTTGCAAGGCAAGAATGATGTCCTGGAAGCTTTGCATATACAGAGTACGGCGCGATTAAAGCGGTGATTTTAACAGGACCGTTGCGCGGCTCGTCGCTCCGGTGCGGAGCCAAGCCCGAGTCGACGGTTTTCACCCAGGATTCGCGGTAATCCGCCGTGCTGAAGCTGGCGTGCTCCGCTCACCTCGGCGGCCCTCGGTCCGCAAGCCAATTCCCCCGGAAAACCGGCGTCGCTCCACGCCTTTTCAAGTAGCGGCGGACCGGCCAGATTGTTCTCCCCGTCGGATTCATCGTCCATCGGATCTTCCTGCGAATCGCCCGATGAGTAGCACTTGATTCCGCGAAGTGGGTCGGGTCTTCGCACTTGAAATGTGCCATTGCGGTCCCATCTCGAAAATTATGATGTTTACGAATCCTGCCATGGGTGATTTTCCGAGAGCCCGTGTTCCCCAGTTCGTTTTGGAAGAACGCGCGGGTCTGCCTCCTGAGGTCGCAACAAGTTTGACGCCAAATGACGACAGTGCCGCGTTGGACGCCTATTCCCGTGTAATCTCCTCTGCAGCTGAACAGGTCGGACCGGCGGTCTGCCTGATTGAAGTGCAAAATGATCGGCGTGGGGGGCACGCGTCAGGATTTGCCATCTCGCCGGATGGGTTGCTTATCACCAACAGTCATGTGGTGCACGGAGCGCGTCACATTACGGCCCGCTTTCAGGATGGGCGGCCGCGTCGCGCCATGATGATCGGCAAGGATCACGCGAGCGATGTCGCGCTGTTGCGCGTGGAAGCCAGCGACAGTCCTTACGCGCGTCTGGGCCGGTCCGGCAGCCTGAGAGTGGGTCAAATTGCGGTCGCGATCGGCAATCCGCTGGGGTTCCAAACGACTGTGACCGCAGGGGTTGTCAGCGCCCTCGGCCGCGCCCTACCCTCAATTACCGGCCGCTTGATCGACGATGTTATTCAAACTGACGCGGCGCTCAATCCGGGTAATTCGGGAGGGCCCTTGGTTAATTCCCAAGGTGAGGTGATCGGGGTAAATACCGCAATTATTCCTGGCACCCAAGGAATCTGCTTTGCCGTGGCCATTGACCTCGTCCGTGTCGTGTCCGGCGATCTAATTCGCTACGGCCGGGTCCGGCGCGGTTACCTCGGCATAAGCGGTGCTGACATCAGGGTGCCGAAGGAGCTAGTCAGCCGGCTTGGGTTGCGAGAGGACCGTGCCGTCTTGGTGATTCGGGTGGACCCGGAGGGCCCCGCTGGCCGAGCCGGCGTGCGCGAAGGTGACATCCTTGTGGCACTTCAGGGGAAAGCCTTGACCGGCGTGGCCGCACTGACCCGGCTGCTCGCCAGCGACACGATAGGCCAGCCATGCAAACTGAGCCTCCTGCAGGGTCGACACTTGATGACCCTCGTCGTTTCCCCGAGTGAAATGGCTGACACCGATTGATCTCACGCACATCACGCCGGCCGGCACGTCAGGCCGGTTCACCTGTGCCAACCAGCAAACCCTTCGAACGCCTTGCAGCCAGCAGCCGCTAGTTATCCGTTGAAATCCCGGCTGGCCGTGAGCGGGACGCGGGGCGCGCCGAAACCACTGAGCCATCGTTGTTGCCTTACCGGTTTCCCCGATCGCCAAATATGGCGCTGCCAACCCTGACCATGGTCGCCCCCTCCGCAATGGCGAGTGGAAAATCACTGCTCATGCCCATGGAGAGCTCATTAAATTCTGGAAGGGCGAGACGCTCACGAATGCGGTCCCGTAGGAGCCTAAGCGTTGCAAACGCATCGTGCACCTCTGGCTCGGTTGCGTCCAATTTCCCGATCGTCATCAGCCCCCGCAAAACCAGTCCCTCAAGCTCGGATTCCAGGATAGCCTCGACCAGGGGTTCAAGTCCCACTGACGCGATACCATGCTTGGCAACATCCCTTGCCACGTTGACCTGAATTAATGCTTGGCATGTCGCTCCCTGTTTGCTCGCCGCCTCACTGACCCGCTTGGCGACTTCAAGGCTGTCGACCGTATGAACCCATTGAAATGCCTGGGGTACGAGTCGCGCTTTGTTAGATTGAAGATGGCCAATCAAATGCCACTCGACCGAAGACGTATCCGCTTGGAGGGCGGCTAGGGCTGCCTGCTTGTTGACCGCGTCTTGCACCCGGTTCTCGCCAAACGCAAGTTGACCCGCGGAAATCGCCAGCTGGACGGTCTCGGCAGGGTGCGTTTTGGATACGGCGATCAGCTTGACCGACCCGGCTGAACGACCCGCGCGCTGGACCGCCTCGGCAATTTGATCATTCACTCGGCGAAGGTTCTGAATAAGCGTCGTAGTCATGAATTCTCAATGCAACGTCGAAATCATCAGCGTCCCGATGTTACACGTGCGAGGTTGGTCGATCGGGATACCACCTCATTCGTCCAGTCTTGCAGCGGTTCCGGGCCTAATGCCGCTTAGATCCGAAATCGGCAGTGTCATGCGCAGACGTCAAGCGCACGTACGACGATGTTGAGGTCGGATGCATCCGGCCGATGAATCGCGACAGCCACCAGATGGGACTCGGTCGGGCGCACCAACGCGAATTGCCAGTGATCGGCGACGCCGGGACCTTGCACAAAATTTAGCTGGGGACGGCCACCATCAACGGCGTCAAAATAGAAATCCCTCGTTGAATGCGCAAGTCCTACGCCCAATGCTTTGAGATAGGCTTCCCGCAATGTCCAATGCCGAAAGAATCGATCCAGCGAACTGTCATCCGAGAGGTCCCCAATCGCGTCGACTTCCGCTGGCGCAAACATTCTGTCGGCGATTTTCCTCAAATTGCCCCGCCGCGATATTTTCTCGGCATCAATGCCGCAATCCCGATTCAATGTCACGACACAGGCACACAGTTCAGCCGTGTGCGTCAGATTGAAGCGCAACCCCGGCACGCTGTTCGGTGCCTCGATTTCCGGCCGCCCTTGCTCGTTTGTCGAGAACCGCCAATCCGCCGGATCGCTGCCGGAACAATTTGACAGCGCCCTTCGAACCAATGCATGTGCAACCAGATATCGGAGCCGGTCCTTTTCAAATTGGAACTGTCGAAATCGTGCGCGCTCCCCATCGGACAAGACGGACAAGCAGTTGGATCCATTTCCTGGAATGGCAACCTCATCCGGTCTTGCAATCCACACGTATGCGTGATCCGCTAGCTGAGCCACCGGGTTCGAGCCGTACATGTCAACCGCCTTCGCACTTGGAGCCGGGCCTGGCCCCACGGCAAGACGGAATTGTTTTTCTAGAGCCAGTCACGACTTAGGGTCCATTTTTTCGCACTCCCGAAAACTGACAGCCCCGTCGGGCGTACAGAAATTACCCCCATCCAGCACCGCCACGCGAAACGATGACGGGGTCGCCTGGACTCGGGGCTCAGTCAAAAATTCTTCATTCGCTGACCTAAAGCGTCAGAAATTCATTCGCCCAAATTGACGGTCCCACTTTCAACCGGGTGAATCCACTAATTAATCATATTATCTCAAACACTTACGGGGCAACCCCTTAGCTGCAAAAGCTGGCATCAAGCTTGCATAGATGTGAGCAAGGGTAATAACCCGATCTAGGAAAGGAACCCATCATGAAGCTGCGTATCGGCAAAAACATGTATGCAATGGAACTGTCCAGCGAAGCATTCGCCTGGTTTCGAGGCGAAACTGACCGAATGACGCTGTTTAGCATGTCCTTGATGTTTGTGCAGTTCTCCCTGTTCGCGTGCCGACTTGGCGGCCATTGATTCCATGACGTTTCCGCTTGGCCGCAGTATCATGCTGCGCCTTGGTCTGAGTCGTCTGCCATTGGGATACTTTCTCGGGCGCACCTCGCGCCTGTCGATGTTCTCGATGTCCGTCCTTTACGTCGAAGTGCGCCTGACCCGCTACCTGAAGCCCAACTAAGTTCATTATTGTCTGGTTTGAAGCCCGATCACCAGTTCGGCCAGCAACCCCCCTTCTGGGCGGTTGCGCAAGATTATTTCCCAGCCGTTTGCTTCGGCTAACTGTTTGACAATTGCCAACCCCAACCCTGTGCCTCCCGTTGCTTGAGCGCGAGAGCCCTCCAAACGATAAAAGGGTCGAAACACCTTTCCCAATTCCTCTTCCGGGATACCGGGTCCGTTATCGAGCACCTGAATGTGGGCACGGTTTGTCTCTCTGAAAAGCCGCACGGTCGTCTCACTGCCTCCGTAGCGATGCGCATTCTCCAGCAAATTAATCAGGATCCGGCGCAGCGACTCAGGGGCAACGCGAGCGTGGCAGGCCTGGGCATCAACCCTCACATTGCCCAAGTCGGACGCAATCTCTCTTAACTCCAGTGCCAGATCGACATCCTGATGTTCCTCAACCTTGAAACTGCGCGCTAAATCGAGGTAACCGCCAATCAGGGCGTTCATCTGAGCAAGGTCATCTGCGATGCGCTCGATCCGTTCGGGTTCGGGTCCACCCTTTAACATCTCAAGGCCAAGGCGCGCGCGCGTCAAGGGGGTGCGCAAATCGTGCGACACCCCGGCCAACAGCGTAGTGCGGTTCTCCAGCAGCGCCTGAACCTCTTGACTCATGCGGTTAAACCGCCGGGCCAATTCTGCCAATTCCTTTGGGCCGGTTTCTGCCAAGGGCACAGGGACCATGCCTGCACCCACTTGTTCCGCCGCCCTCGCGGCCCGCGCCAGGGGAACGGTGATCCGTCGTACCAGCACCAACGCGGTAAGCATTACCAGAAAGGCTGCCAGGGAAAGCAAGATGAACGCGGCCAAGGGCGGCCGCACTGCATAGCGGTTCGGGAAGAAACCGGCAAAGAGCGTACGCCCGCCAACGGGGATGGCAGACCACACCGAATCATCGCTGCTGCGTCCAATCATGATCACGGGTTGGCCTAGCCGGCGGGAAAGCGCCCGCACAATCTGTCGTTTAAACGCAAACCTTGGCGCATCCTCCGGCTTGGCAAGCGGTTGTTCCATCAGCCGCAGGCCGTGACGATTCGCCAGTTCAGTTTCAAAGGCGGGACGAGTGCTTGGAGGCAGTTCAACCCAGGTTTGCGCAGACAGGACGATCAATGCAGCAAGATCGTCCGCCGACTGCTCCGCAACGGGCAAGACCAGGGTCCGGTAAATCACCCACAATGCGGCCGCCAGGAACAGTACGAAGGCAAAGGCCAATACCAGCGCCGTTCTGGCATATAGTGACGCAGGCTTAAGCCTCATTCCTTACCGGAAGGAGAAAACAAATAACCCTGTCCCCACACCGTCTTAATGTAACGTGGGTTGGCAATATCGGTCTCGATTTTCTTGCGCAATCTGTTGACGCGTACGTCGATGCTCCTGTCGAAGGGATCCCGCTCAAAGCCACGCAGCTGATCCATGAGCCAGTCACGGGACAATGCACGGTTAGGGTGCTGAACCAAAATCTCCAGCAGGCTAAATTCTCCACTGGTAATCACGATTTGCTCCCCATCCCGGCTCAAGCTGCGCGAATCCAGGTTCAGGCTGAACCGCCCGAAATGCACAATCCGACTGGTGCCTTCAGGCGCCGGACCAATGCCACGGCGCAGCACGGCTTTGATGCGTGCGACCAGTTCCCGGGGATTGAACGGCTTGGGCAGATAGTCATCCGCCCCCACTTCTAGCCCAATGATTCGGTCGATATCCTCGCCCTTGGCGGACAGCATGATGATTGGTGGCGTGGCCGCCGTGCCCTTAAGCCGACGCGCAATGGAAAGGCCGTCTTCGCCGGGCATCATCAGGTCCAAGACGATCAGGTTAGGTTGGCGTTCAACCAAGAGCGCATCAAGCGCCTTTGAGTCCTCGGCAGCTGCCACTTCATACCCCTGGCTCGCCAAGTATTCACTCAGCAAGTCCCGAATACCCGGATCGTCATCCACCACATAGATCAGTTCTTTGCTCATGGCTGAACTATAAAGCCTTGACCGCGCCTAAACCAAGTCGTTACAAGTTGTTACAAAATTGGGCATGGGGGAAACTGCTTGGTTACTTTCCTCCCCCAGACTACGAAGCGTGGTGGCCGAAAGCGCAGACGCGGGCGAGGGGCAAACAATGAAATTGAAGGCGTGTGTCGTATTGTTAGGTCTTTGTGGACTGACAGGTAGCATGTCGGCCCCTGCGCGTGAATTTGATGGAATGTTATTCGCTGAACGCACTTCGGCGCCCCCGCAGGAGCGCGATTTTCGCCGGATGCAGCGGACAAGGCAGTTGGAGAGACAGGAACGGCAGGCCAACAACCCCAGAGCCGAGCCGAAACAGGAGCCGGCGCGAAACTATGGCTACGGGTACGGTTACGAACGCCGCCGCTTGGAGCGGGAGGCCGGCCGCAATCGTCGCTGATGGGCCACGCACTGCGGGCGAAGGCCCATCAACACCATTAGGGGATCCCGCCTTGCGTGCTCGCCTTGCAGTCGCGAGGCGCCTTTCGGAGCGGTATCCGGGGCTGCGGTCGCGCTTCGACGGCCCGGTCGGGCGGGTGGGGCCCAATTACGGTTGCATTGGAACGCGGCCCGACGCCCCAATCCGAGTCCGAACCGTCGCCGGCTAACCACCCGAGGCCGCCAATTATTACTGCGGGCTCCCGGAATCTCACTTCGACCCGAAGTCCCCAATCGTTCTCACCGGGTCGGCCACGGCGCATCGGAATGCTCGGAATTGCCCTGGGCCTCGAGACCCCGGGACGAATGGGCCGAAGCCTTTCAGCCCGGTCGCGGCACGCCGCGTGACCCTGGGTCAGCGAGAAAACCACGGAGCCTGGTTCTCTGCCCGTCGCTATGCCCCAGACGACCGAGTCGCTAATGCCGACCTTGGCAGAAACTGGCAAGCGCGCGAAGCCGGGCCACCGTCATCACCTCGCCCATCTTTTCTGGCAGCGTTGACTTGGCAAGCTCGGCCCCGTCAACCCCTTGCGCGACAGACAAGGCTTGTTGCAAGTGTGCAATGGATGGGAATGGTTTGTCCTCGTATCCTGGCCGACCCCGAAAATCGGCTTCACAGGCCTGAAGGAATTGCTCAAACCGTTCCGGACGGCGAAACGCATCGGTGGATTGGAGCATCCGCAGAATCGTATCCGGACGCAATTTCAACGCTCGATGCACATCGCCATGATAACGGGCGACCAGTAACGCCAGATCCCTGCACTCGGCAGGCACTCTCAGGCGCTCGCATAAGGTGCTCAACAACTTCACGCTGCGCGCTTCGTGCCCGTGATGGCTCGGCCATTCACCCACAGGCGTCGTTCCCTTCCCCAGATCATGGGTCAAGGCTGCAAACCGCACCGACAAGGCATAATTTCGCCGCGCCGCCCAATCCACAACCAACATGACATGAACGCCCGTATCCACTTCCGGATGAAACTCTGGGCGTTGCGGCACACCAAACAATCGCTCAAGTTCCGGAAGGATTCTTTTCAACGCACCACATTCGCGCAGCACTTGGAACATTCGCGAGGGCCGTCTTTCCATAAGGCCGCGCGACAGCTCCTGCCACACCCGCTCGGGAACCAGATAATCGACCTCGCCACTGGCCGTCATATGCTGCATCAAGGCGAGCGTTTCGGGCGCGACCGAGAAAGTCTCGAATCGGGCCGCAAAGCGCGCGAGACGCAATATACGGACGGGATCTTCCGCGAACGCGTCACTAACATGGCGTAATGTTCCAGTCTGCAAATCTTGCTGCCCACCGTACGGGTCGATAATCTTCCCGCTTCGCTCACGTGCCATCGCATTGATCGTGAGATCGCGTCGTTGCAGGTCCTCTTCCAATGTCACCGCTGGGTCTGCCCGAAACGTGAATCCCGTATAGCCATGTCCTGATTTGCGCTCGGTGCGCGCCAGTGCGTATTCCTCGCCAGTTTCAGGATGCAGGAAGACGGGAAAATCCTTGCCGACCCGCTTAAAACCGAGCGCAATCATTTTTTCTGGCGTGGCGCCCACGATTACATGGTCGTGATCTTGCACCGGAATGCCCAGGAGCTCGTCACGAACTGCCCCGCCGACTTCATAGCACTGAAAATCAGAGGCGCTCAAAGGATTCACGATCGCACGCGCCGCCATCCGCCTCAATGACGTCGTGCGTGACCACGAAAACCATCGTAACGCGCGCGTTGCCCCTCGCCGGCCAAGTAACAGGGGGCAACCGCTTCCAGCGTGGCCGGCGCAAAGGCGAAAGGCCATTTACCCGTGCAAACGCTGTCTTCCTGCATGGCGTAATAGTTGTCGCGTGTCATCAGCGCCGCGCCGGGTTTGAACTCCATCGCCCACGCCTGCAAGTAAGACAGCCGATCGTTTAGGGCAATGATACGTGGGCTCTTGCCTTGCAGATGGCCGGCGTACTCGACGATTTCGCGCAGCGTGTAGGATGTGGGCCCACATAAATCGTAGCTGTGGCCGAACGTGTTCAGGTCCTCAAGGCTCTCAGCAAACGCCCGTGCGACATCCTCAACCCAAACGGGTTGGAAGCGCGTGTTGGCACTGGCCAAGGGAATCACGGGAAACAGTCGGGCGAGCTGGGCGAAAAGTGTGATGAACTTGTCGCCCCGTCCGAAAATGACCGAGGGGCGGAAGATGGTAGCGTCGGGCTTAGGGTGATCCCCGAATTTTGGGCTGTTGAGTGCCCCGCCGTGCAGCTCATCCTGGCGGATAGCGAGTTCACGCACGATGGCTTCGCCCGCGCCTTTCGAGCGCTGGTACGCCGAATTGGAAGTCTCTCTTGCGCCCAATGCACTCATGTGCAGCAGCCTCCTTACCCCAGTTTCCGCGCAGGCCTGAATAATATGTCTTGGCAACTCCACATGACATCGCTGAAAATCCGCGCGTTGCTCGTCTGGCAACGCTTTGCGGCGTGGCGTCTCCTCGTGCAGGATGCCGACCAGATTAATGATGGCATTCATCCCGCGAAACTGCCGGACCAGTTCCCGTTCATCGTGGATATCCGCCTCCACAACTTCCACCGTGGGCAGCAAGACGAGTTCCTTGGAGCGCTCTCGCATCCGGGTCAGCACCCGAACATGCTTGCCACGGGTGACAAGCTGACTGACCAAGGCCTGTCCAACAAAGCCGGTACCGCCAAGCACGCAAATTCTCTGGAGATTCATCGGAACGTCCTATCAAGCATACAAGTGGAAAACTGCTAACTGCCTCCCGACCCGCCCTGCGACCCTGGACTCTTGTCCTCAAGGCCGGCCGCAACGGGCGCGCTCTGTCTGCGACCGGGTATCACACCCAGCCGCTCCTTTAGAAGCAAAGACGGTTGACCGAACCGCGCCGCGTAAAACATCGCATTACTCATCACCTTCTTCACGTAATCGCGCGTTTCGGGATACGGAATGGATTCGATGTAGACCGCTGCCTCCATCGGTTGTTCATCCCGCCAGCGCTGCGCGCGCCGTGGGCCCGCATTATAACTGGCCGTGGCCAGAACCGGCTGGTTCTCCATACTATCGAGCAGGCTACGCAAATAATAAGCACCAAATTTAATGTTAGTCCCCGGATTACCCGCGTCACGGTTTCTAAAGCCTGACACTCCCAGTTTATTGGCAATCCAGTGTGCGGTGGCAGGCATGATCTGCATCAATCCCATCGCACCGGTGCCCGATTGAGCTTCGGAAATAAACCGGCTCTCTTGACGGATAACGCCGTAAACCCATGCCTCATCGAGGTTGTATTTTCGTGCGAATTCGGTCGCCTGGTCGCGATAGGGCGCCAGAAACCGTAGATCGAAGTTGTGTTGTTGACGCGTTTTTTCCGCCGTCATGATCGCGCGGTCAAACCATTGATGCTGACTCGCAATTTGGGCCGCGGCCAAGAGCTGTCGATCATCATCATCGCGTATCGCCCATTTCCATTCTTCAGTCGCCTCGCTACGCAGGCCGAGGTTGTATAGCGCAAGCGCCCGAACGATTGCCGGAGCTTCAGCTTTTTTCTGAATTTCGTCGCCTGAAACGATGACATTCGCAACCGTATTCCCGACGACCTGCCCAAGCTCTTCAGCCGCGAGAAGCCCATAAAAATCGTATTCACCGGCCAACGAGGCAAACAGCATGTTGGCAGAAGTGACTTGCCCCGTTTGACTCAGTGCGCGGGCCTTCCAGTAGCGCCAGACCGGCTGGTTTTGATTTTCGGCGCTCATGCTGTTGATCACATCAAGCACAGTACGCCATTGGCCGGCGCGAAGTGCGGCACGTACCCACCATTCACGCTCGGGATCAGTGAGTGCCGCCGTCCCGGCGCGCTCAAACCAAACAAGCGTTTGGGGATGATGAAAGGAAGCCGCCCAGTAGGCGATCTCACCCCAAGCAACACGCCGATCTTGCTCCGGGAGCAGTGGTCCACGGCTCTGGAGCATCTGCGCCGCCTGGTCCGGATCGACCTTAGCCAACACGGCAAGAGCGTAGATGACAAGTTCACGGTCGGCGCGACGTGCAAACACCCGATTACCGTGAAGGAATCGATCAGCGTCACGGCCGGCGTCGTCGATTTCAGACAGTGCCGGCCGGCTCTCTGCGGGGAGCATGGCTAACAACGATTTGGCAACACCCGCATTTCCCGTCATCAACGCAAGCCGGAAACGCCGCCAAATGTCCTCCTGGCTTAAATAACCCTGTGAAATTAACTGCAGGAAAAGTGGCGTACAGGGGGAGGGTTGATCGTTGCCGGTAAACCACAGT
>JBKQNQ010000321.1:0-10218 GCA_052145875.1 Thiobacillaceae bacterium | reverse complement strand
CCGTAAGGCGCGCCGTGGTGTTCACTAACTTCTGCTTGAGGCCCTGCAAGGTGCCCAGGCGGTATTCCTTGGTCAGATGGTCAACTTCAATAATGGGCATGCTTGGGACACCCACAACCACTGAAAGAGTGAGAAAAATCCATGAATTTCATGACATGGGGTTTCTTATCGAACGATTCACCGAGTGCCCAATAGTTAAGGGGTGCTTCAACCAAGTCGATCAGCCAGCTGCGCTAAAAAGTTATCGCCGCCGGTACGCGATAAGTTAAGCTTTATCGTGACGCGGCTCGCATTTTCACGTCCGTCAGCTCCTCAAAACCCTGCGTCCCACAAGGCGGTCCGTACGCCAGGGGTTCGTCAAGTGGGTGTTCTGGTTACAAGGTTCGGGGACTCAAGTGACCTAAATTGGGCTCGAGCCGTTTCGCCCGTGGGTCGTGGTCCAGGTTTTTTCACCCCGGCGTTCTTCTATATCACATCCGCAAAATATGCTTCCGCCCGTTTGAAGTAGAGGTAACTCAGGGGCAGCAAGATAGCAATGAGGATTGCGCCCGGGATCGCCGCACCGATGTCAGGTGGCTGGCTTTTGAGCACCACGTCCTGGAACGCATCAATGATGCCGGCTAATGGGTTGAGGGTATAAACGGTATAAAGAAGGTTGGACCACTCGCCCGCGGCATGATGCACCAGCAGCTTGTTCTTGACTAATTGCAGTGGGTAGATCACGGGTGATGCGTACATCAGCAATGAAAGGAGTACCGGCAGCGCAGCGCCCACATCACGGTAATAGACATTAATCGCGGCACCGACGAATGACACGGTCAGGGACGCGAGCACGGTGTAGAGAATGATGAGCGGCACCCAAAAGATGTAGACGCTGGGCAGCATGTGGTACCAGACCATGAGTCCGGCAAGGATCACGAAATTGATGCCGAGCTCCACCAGCTTCGTAAGGACGGAGGTGATCGGAAAAATCTCGCGCGGAAAATAGATCTTCTTGATGAGCGCAGTATTGCTAACGACGCTGATTACACCTTCCGACGCGGACTCCTGGAAGAAAGTCCACGGCATCAGCGCGGCAAACGTGAGGATGGGGTAGGGGATGGTTCCGCTGTCGATGCCGACGAAGCTCTTGACCAAGGTGAAGATCAGCATCAACGTAAGCGGCTTGATCACGGCCCATGCAATGCCTAGGTAGGCCTGCTTGTAGCGCAACGCAATGTTCTTCCATGCGAGTGTCGCCATGAGCTCGCGATATTCATACAGGTTCTTAGCAATGGTGAGCATGGGGTCGCTTATTCGATGAGCATTGGGGCGCACTTGGCGAAACGCCGCACATTCACGCAGCGCGCACAACGGGGCAACCCAAGATTGAATTTTGGGCAGTCTCGTCCCGTATGAAGGCGGGCATTGGCTTCGTGCATTTGGGTCGTTGGCATGCCGGGGTCGGGTTTAGAGTTAAGCTAGGTTGGGTGCAGTTCTTTTTGGATTGCCCGGCAAGTCTTGCTTTCCCAGCGCCACGCGTCTTCGATGATGGTATTTAGGTCAAACCGGGTGGGCTGCCAACCGAGGGCCCGAAGGGCCTGAGTGGCATCCGATACCAGGCGAGCGGGGTCGCCTTCTCGGCGCGGTGCATCAACCACCGTTATGTCACGCCCGGTCACCTCTCTTGCGGCGTTGATGACTTGTTGCACTGAAAAGCCTTGGCCGTTCCCAAGATTGTAGACTGCGCTGGGCGAACCAGCCAGCAGTGCTCCGAGCGCCAGCCAGTGTGCTTCGCAGAGGTCCACAACATGGATGTAATCACGGATGCAGGTGCCGTCCGGTGTCTCGTAATCTCGGCCGAAGACGCTAATGTGGGGCCGGCGGTTGGAGGCGGCCTGCAAGACCAGTGGGATCAGGTGCGTTTCCGGATCGTGCCGCTCGCCAAGTTGGCCATCCGGATCAGCTCCAGCCGCATTGAAATAGCGCAGGGCGATGAAACGCAGTCCATACGCGCGCGCGTAGTCTTGCAGGAATTGCTCCACCATCCATTTGCTCCTGCCATAGGGGCTGATCGGCTCCTTGGGGTGGGACTCATCAATGGGGTTATATTGAGGCTCACCATATACGGCGGCGGTCGAGGAAAAAATGAAACGTTGCACACCATGCGCAACCATGGCGTTCAGCAGATTCAACGTATTGGCGACATTGTTTGCGTAGTACTTGGCTGGATCGACGACGGATTCGCCCACCTGAATAAACGAGGCAAAATGCATGACTGCGTCAAAATGATCGTTTCGGAAAAGCGCGTCGAGTGCTCCGGCATTGGCCAGGTCTTCCACAACAAGAGTCCCGCCTAACACCGCATTCCGATGGCCTGTAGACAGGTTGTCAAACGTCGTGACACGGCATCCGTTGTTCAACAGGTGCTTCACCATTTGGGAGCCAATATAGCCGGCTCCGCCAACGACAAGGATATGGGGTGTCACGGTCATTTGCTAACACTGAATAGAGTGAGACTATTTTATCCTGTCGTAACGATGCAAGCTCCATGCCACATTTAATATGCCTGACAGGGCTTAGTGATTGGTTAGAATAAGAACGTAGAGTGACGGATTTATGGACGCGGGCGACAGCTCGCCGACAGGGAAAGCTATGCAAACCTTGAGTGTCGACTTGGGAGATCGCAGTTACCCCATTCACATCGGCCCCGGCCTGTTGGACCGGGCCGACCTGCTGACGCCTCACCTGGCGCAACAGCGAGCGGCCATTGTGACCAATACGATTGTGGGTCCACTTTATCTCGAGCCGTTGAGCCGAAGCTTGGAACGGGTCGGGGTCAGTGTTCTGCCGATCATTCTGCCCGATGGCGAAGAATATAAAGACTGGGAGACCCTAAATTTGGTGTTTGATGCGTTGCTGCAAAATCACGCCGAGCGCAATACAACACTGGTGGCGTTGGGGGGGGGCGTGATCGGGGATATGACCGGATTTGCAGCCGCCAGTTACCAGCGAGGCGTGCCATTTATCCAGGTACCGACCACTCTGCTGTCTCAGGTGGATTCCTCGGTAGGGGGCAAGACGGGGATCAATCACCCGCTAGGGAAGAACATGATCGGCGCATTTTATCAGCCCAAGGTGGTGTTGTCGGATACCGACACGCTTAAGACACTACCGGACCGGGAACTGTCAGCGGGCTTGGCCGAAGTGATCAAATACGGGTTGATCTGGGACCCGGACTTTTTCGCCTGGCTAGAAGTGAATGTGGAGCAACTACGGGCGCGGAACGTGGCGGCCATCAGCCACGCAATATACCGCTCCTGTGCGATCAAGGCGCAAATCGTCGCGCAAGACGAGCGCGAGTCCGGCGTGCGGGCCCTGCTCAATCTCGGGCACACGTTTGGCCATGCTATCGAGGCGGGCATGGGGTACGGCATCTGGCTTCACGGCGAAGCAGTGGGGGCGGGTATGGCGCTGGCCGCGCGCCTGTCGCAGCAATTGGGACTCATTTCCGTATCAGATCTGACTCGTGCCGAATCGCTGATCGTGCGCGCCGGGTTGCCGGTCGATGCACCCGCACTGGGCGTAGATAGATACTTGGACTACATGCGCGTCGATAAGAAAGTTGAAGGTGGGAAAATGCGTTTCGTGTTGCTAGAAAAAATTGGCAAAGCATTCGTGACAGGGGATGTTCGGGACGCGGATTTGCGCCACATACTGGGATCGGTCAAGTCATGAATGCGCTCGCTCCCTATGCGGCGCAAGACGCTCTCACCCGCGGTCGTCGACATCCTGAACCCACGGCCGAGCCGCGTAGCGAGTTTCAGCGTGATCGGGACCGCATCATTCATTGCACGGCGTTTCGCCGGCTCGAATACAAGACACAGGTATTCGTTAACCATGAGGGGGACCTGTTTCGCACGCGTCTCACTCACAGCCTCGAGGTCGCCCAGATTGGCCGCACGATTGGACGTATGCTGCATTTGAATGAGGAACTGATAGAGGCAGTGTCTCTGGCGCATGATCTGGGTCACACGCCATTTGGCCACGCTGGCCAGGAGGCGCTCAACCATTGCATGAGAGAGCATGGTGGGTTCGAACACAATCTGCAAAGCCTTCGTGTCGTCGACGAACTCGAGGAACGCTACGCCGAATTCGATGGCTTGAATCTCTGTTTCGAAACGCGCGAAGGCATCCTGAAGCACTGTGCCCAACATCATGCACGCATGCTGGGAGACGTGGGCGAGCGATTCCTGCTCAAGCAGCAGCCCACTGTGGAGGCGCAGGTTGCCAACCTGGCGGACGAGATCGCCTACAACAATCACGATGTGGATGACGGACTGCGCTCTGGACTGCTCGATCTTGAGCAGCTGGCCGAGGTCAGCCTGTTTGCGCGTTACGTGAACGAAGCCAAAACCAAGTATCCCAAACTGGATGGCCGGCGTCTTGTCAACGAAACGGTCCGCCGCATGATCAATGCTCTGGTTCTGGACTTGATCAGCATGACCCAGCAGAATCTAGTGACAAGTGAGGTGAAGAGCTTGGCGGATGTTCGCACGGCCCCACCGCTGGTATGTTTCTCCCAACACATCGCCGAAGAACACTTGGCGCTCAAACAATTTTTGCGCAACCACCTTTATCGGCACTTCAAGGTCGTGCGCATGACCAAAAAGGCAGAGCGCATCATCACCGAATTATTCGATGCCTTCTTGGCTGAACCCCGTCTGCTGCCCCCAGAACACCAAGCCAAGGCGCACCACGACAAGGCACGTGCCATAGCCGATTACATCGCCGGGATGACCGATCGCTACGCCATGCGCGAGTATCGCCGCCTGTTCGGGATCGAAGAAGTCAGTTTGTAACAGCCCGTGCCTGGGCCGAGACGCGCCGCCTGCGGTGCAGCATTTCTTCAGCGCAGCGTCGTGCAACACTGAGCTGCTCGGGCAGGACACCGTCAACGGTGCTGCATGTGCCACGACCTCTCCAGGCACCGGGAACCAGGTGTGCCCACCGTCGGCAGACCTGCGCAACGATTGTGGCCCGGGCACAGGCCGGATTGTGCAATTGGGGCCTCCGGGACGATCGATTGCGCTGCGAGTCACAGTGGGTAGGCGTGGGCCGGGTCCTTGCCCGGCATGGGCCGGTGCGACAAAGGCGCTGAAACATTGCCCCGCCTGTTCAAGTTGTGGTTTCGGTATTTTTGACAGCGGGCTTGGCGGACGTGGATAATCCCGCATTAGCAACATGTACCGGCACATGATCGTCACTCGCGTTATCGAAGGGAAAGCATCGCGGTTTTCCGCCCAGATTTTCAATATTGGCAGCGTATCCGCTATCTGCGCGGGAATGTTCGCGTTGATCATGGGCAAGCTGCTGGTGGCGCAGAAGATTGGATTCCTGCCCATGGTGTTGTCGTTTCCGCCGTTGATGATATGGATCGGGGCATCGATCTTTGTCTATGCGACCGTTGGCCACCACCCCAATCCCCGCACGGTTGCATACAACCGCTGGGCTGCGTATCGATTCTATGGCGCAACCGGGACCCTGGTGGTGTTTGGGCAGTTTGTTTATGAATCGTTCGGCTCTTGGGCGGGAATTTTAGGTATTTGGGGAATTCTCTTTCTGATTGTGGTTCCACCAGGGTTATATGCCATCTGGAAGGCGCATAAAGAGCAATGGAATGATTTGGTGATTGAAATAACGATTTGATTGATGACAATGAATTGCAAAGCAATCCACTTTCACGCGCCCGGGCAGACGGCAATTGCCGCGGATGCGGTCCTGGCACTGTTCGAGAAACCCTTCAACGACCTGATGTTTGAGGCGCAGACTGTGCATCGTCTGCATTTCGATTCCAATAAGATCCAGCTGTCCCAGTTATTATCCATTAAGACGGGCGGCTGCTCTGAGGATTGCAGCTATTGTTCGCAGTCGGCTCGTCACGATACGGGATTGGAGAAACAAGGCTTGCTGGAACTGGAAGTCGTGCTGGAGGCCGCACGGGCAGCAAAGGCGGCGGGAGCTACGCGCTTTTGTATGGGAGCGGCATGGCGTGGGCCCAGGCAAAAGGATCTGAACCCCGTGCTCGAGATGGTTCGCGAGGTGAAGGCGTTGGGAATGGAAACGTGCACCACGCTCGGGATGCTTAAAGACGGGCAAGCCCAGCAGCTGAAAGCGGCGGGACTGGACTATTACAATCACAATCTCGATACTTCGCCTGATTTTTACGACCAGATCGTCACGACGCATACCTATCAGGACAGGCTGGACACGCTTAGCCAGGTGCGCGACGCGGGCATCAACGTTTGCTGCGGTGGGATCGTTGGCATGGGGGAATCGCGGAGTCAGAGAGCGGGCTTCATTGCACAGCTGGCAGCCCTTAATCCGCCACCCGAGTCGGTGCCGATCAATCTGCTTGTGCAGGTGGAAGGTACGCCGCTTAATGGGGCGCAGGCTCTGGATCCGCTGGAATTTGTGCGCACCGTGGCCGTAGCGTGAATAAGTATGCCGACTTCGTTTGTGCGTCTGTCCGCCGGGCGTCAGCAAATGAGTGAGATGACACAGGCATTATGTTTTCTCGCAGGTGCCAATTCAATTTTTTACGGCGAGAAGCTGCTCACGACTGGAAACCCCGAATGGGAACGCGATCAGGCCTTGTTCGATAAGCTGGGCTTAAGCCCGCTTTGATTGGTAATGCGCCATCGTCAGCTGGCCCGCCTTGCCCAGCAACTGGCCGAGTTGAAGGCAGGGTCGCTCTATCGTTCGCGGCGCAGCCTCGAGTCCCCCCAAGGCGTGCGGGTGAAAATCGGGGGGCGGGATCTGGTTTCCTTCTGCAGCAACGATTACTTGGGGTTAGCTTCTGATCCGCGCCTAATCCAGGCTACGCAGGTTGCCGCCGAAGGGATGGGCGTCGGCGCGGGCGCATCCCATCTCATCTCCGGGCATCACCGCGCTCATCAGGATTTCGAGGACGCATTCGCTGGATTTGTCGGCATGCCAGCAGCCTTGCTGTTTTCTTCCGGTTACATGGCAAGTCTCGGGGTGATCCCTGCATTGGTCGACCGTCACGGGGAAGTGTTTGCTGACAAGCTCAATCATGCCTCATTGAACGATGCGGCAGTCCTTTCAGGGGCAAAATTTTCCCGCTATTCCCACGGCAGCCTTGCCGCGCTTCGAGTACTTTTGGAGAAAAGCAGCGCCAAAGAAAAGTTGATTGTGTCGGATTCGGTCTTCAGCATGGATGGAGATATCGCGCCGGTTGACGGCCTTTTGGCCTTGGCAGAGGAATTTGATGCTTGGCTTTATCTGGATGATGCGCATGGTTTTGGTGTCTTGGGCGACCAGGGCCGTGGCGCATTAAGCGAAGGATTGAGGGGATCCGATCGGGTGGTTTATCTGGCGACCCTGGGCAAGGGCGCGGGTGTGTGTGGTGCAGCCGTGGCAGCCCATGAGACAGTGATCGAGTGGCTCATAAACCGTGCGCACACCTACATCTACACGACCGCAATACCACCGTTTATCGGAGCAGCGTTAGGCGAGAGTTTGCGCTTGATTGCGACTGGCCAGGAACGTCGGGATCGTTTGCACCGGCATATCCAACAGCTGCGTGGCGTGCTGGGTTCAGTCAATCGCTGGACCCTGCTTAAGTCAGCTACGCCAATTCAACCGTTGATCATCGGTGAGAACGCTGCGGCTTCCGATCTTTCCCGCAAGCTGCTGACGCATGGCATATGGGTCCCAGCCATTCGTACGCCGACCGTGCCTAAAGGTACCGCGCGGTTGCGGATCTCGCTTTCGGCTGCGCATCAAGAGGATGAAATTGATGCCTTGGGCGTGGCACTGTGCGAACTGAGTCAGGCGAGCTGATCCATCGTGGAACTAGCCCTGCTCCATGGTTGGGGTGCCCACCCGGTAATTTGGGATCCCTTAACCGCGCATTTGCCACGTAATTGGCGGGTGCGTAATGTGCCCTTGCCGGGGTATGCGGGCGCAGCTGCGCCGCACCCCTACATGCTTGATGAACTCGCGCATGCGGTGTGCCATGACTTGCCTGATCGCCCCCTGCTGGTGGGCTGGTCGCTGGGCGGACTGGTTTCAATGCAAATCGGGTTTCGCTGGCCGGAAAAGGTGCGTGGACTGATACTGATTGGTGCCACACCTTGCTTCGTCACGCGGATGAACTGGCCGCATGGCGTCGCGAGCGACGTATTCGACGGTTTTGCGCAGCATCTGGCGCTTGATTATGAGGATACGCTGCGTCGTTTCATTGCACTCCAGGCCCAGGGGGCGAGCTCGATGCGGGAGGTTCTCCGCGAGTTGCGCGGGCGCCTCCTAACGCAACCCCGTCCGGAGGCGACGGTCCTTCAAGGCGGGCTGGCGATTTTGCAGGAAACGGACTTGCGCAAGACCCTGCCTGAGTTGCCACTGAGTATCGTGCATGGGGCAGGCGACAAGCTTGCACCAATTGGGGCAGCGCGCTGGCTTGTTAACGCGGTGCGTGACTCGCGCCTTCTGGAACTTGGCGGCGCAGGACATGCGCCTTTCCTTTCTCACCCGGCAGAAGTCGCCCGCTTTATCGTCGAGGTTGCCGGTGCCTGAAATAGTTGGGCTGGACAAGGGTGAAGTGCGCCGCGCATTTGACCGGGCCGCACCGGGCTATGACGCTCATGCGGTCTTGCAACGCGAGATTGCGGATCGCCTCATCGGGCGGCTGGATTACCTCAAGCTTGATCCCGACTTGATCCTGGATGCGGGCTGTGGCACCGGTTATGCGATACGCCAATTGGCCAGGCGCTTTCCCCGCTGCAGATTGCTTGGGTTGGATCTCGCACCTGCCATGCTGAGGGCCGCAAGGGGGCCGGCGAAATGGTGGACTTCGGGTTGGCAGGGCTTGACGAGACCCGCGACGGGGTTTGTCTGCGGCGACTTGGAGCGCTTGCCGCTCAGGGCCTCGTCGGTGGACTTTGTCTGGTCAAGCCTCGCGTTTCAGTGGGTAAACGATCTGGAATCGACCCTACGTGGTCTGCATCAGGTGCAGCGACCCGGTGGCGCAATTTTGTTCTCGACTTTTGGACCGGACACCCTTCAGGAATTGCGCAGGGCGTTTTCAGTGATTGATGACCGCCCTCACGTCAGTAGCTTTGTTGACATGCACGATATCGGTGACATGCTGACGCATGTAGGCTATCAGAACCCGGTAATGGAAATGGAGAAGATCATACTGACGTATGAAGATCTCAACGCACTCATGCGCGACCTGAAGCACATTGGCGCGCATAATGCGGCAGCGACGCGAATGAGAGGGTTGTTCGGCAGACAGTCCTGGATGCGGCTTGAACAGGTATATGAACGTTATAGACTAGAGGGGCGTTTGCCGGCCACCTACGAGGTCGTCTATGGACATGCTTGGGTGGGCGACAAGGCCAGGCTTGCAGATGGTCGACAGGTCATTCAATTCAATATCGAGCAGCGGCGCAGTGCTAAGGGGCTAAGATGAGCGGTTTCTTCATTACGGGCACCGATACCGGGGTGGGGAAAACGCTGATCAGCGCGGCGCTGATCCACAAGATGGTGTCACAGGGTTTGCGGATTGCTGCCATGAAGCCGGTGGCCACTGGATGCAAATGGAGGGGTGGGACGCTGCAAAGTCCCGATGTTGAACTCCTAATGAAGGAAGTCAACGTAAGGGCACCGCATGACTGGGTGAGCCCCTACGCATTTGAACTGCCTATTGCTCCGCATATTGCCGCGGCCCAGCACAAGACCTATATCAGCTTCACCCACATCGCGGATTGCCTTCAGCGACTTAGAAACATGTCGGACCTCGTGATTGTTGAGGGCGTCGGTGGACTGCGGGTTCCGCTAAACGATGACCAGGATGCGGCTGACCTCGCCGTCTTGCTGCGGTTGCCGGTGATTCTCGTGGTGGGCTTGCGTTTGGGTTGTCTGAATCATGCCTTACTGACGGCAGAGGCAATGGAACGACGTGGTCTCAAATTTGCAGGTTGGATCGGTAACCGGATCGATCCGACGATGACGCACATGGAGTCCAATCTGGATACCTTGCGGAAACGCTTGCGGGCGCCCTGCTTAGGCGTGATCCCCCTCATGGTTCCGGCTACCTCCGACCAGGTTGCCCCATTCCTGGAAGCCAATTCAGTATTTCAGAATACAGTTAAATAACCATTATAAAAATCAATTACTTATTGAGCAAAAAACTTGTTCGTAAGGAGCATACGG
>JBKQNQ010000320.1:0-5888 GCA_052145875.1 Thiobacillaceae bacterium | reverse complement strand
TCCGCACTCTGCATTGAATTACAAATCGCCTCGCATGTTCAGGAGGGAGCTGGCGCGTCAGGCTCAGGAAAATGACGCAACTTAAGCACTAAACCGTGTCCGGTTATACGGGGGCAACATCAAAGATTGTTTAACTCAGTCTTGAGAAGAACTGTCTGAAAGAATCGGGTTGAACCGCGGTTCATCAACGCCACCAAACAGCGTTTGAGCGCAATGGGAGACAACCCAACACAAAATGGAATCTGGAGGAGGACCCCATGAAATTCCGTCACGCTCTAATTGCTTCTACGACCTTGGGCACAATGCTGTTATCCGCAACCGCTGCCCATGCGGCGCTTCAAGCGGTTACCTTGGATGGCATTGCTGGAGCGGGTGTCTATGACACTGACCGCAATATTACCTGGCTGGCCAATGCCAATCTCGCGGCTACCGACACCTTTGGGGTTGCCGGGATCAGCGCAAACGGCAGCATGGCCTCCTGGGCTACCGCCGAGAGCTGGATCGCCGCGATGAACGCTGCGGATTACCTGGGGTACAACACATGGGAATTGCCCACGACCCCGGTAGTGGACACTTGTGGTTCATCTGGCGGTTATAACTGCACAAACAGCATGATGGGACATCTCTTTTACACTGAACTTGGGGGGACTGCTGGAAGTTCCATCACTACCACCCACACCAATGCTGCTGGCTACAACCTGTTCAACAACATCCAGGCCGCTGACTACTGGTCAGGTACCGTGTTCGCGTCCGACCCAAGCGAGGAGGCATGGCTCTTCGTCATGGAAGATGGATTACAGGGCATCGCCTCTCAGAGCAGCGACAACGTTTATGCGTGGGCCGTAATTCCCGGCGCCGTGCCGGAAGCCGACACATGGGCGATGCTGTTGGTGGGACTAGGATTGGTCGGACTTGTGGTCAGGCGGCGTGGGTAATTCGGTGATTTGAACCCTTTGGCCCTTTCCGGGGTGGGGGGTAACCCCCACGGTTTAATGAAGAGCTGCGATAGAGGGTCTCGTTTGACACCTGGTAGCTCGCGTCATCCGAATAAGTGCGCTTGAGCCACCTCGCAATCTGCCCCGGTGACTACTGCAACCGGAGCTTATCTGCCACGATGTGGGCCAACGTTCGGTCCTCAACCACTCTATAGGTCTTGGGGCGACGTGACCGGTCCCAGGCAGCCGGGTCAGCGTGACTCGCCCGATAACATTCCTGGCAACCATTGCGCTATATAGCGGGGCTGATTGTCGAGCGTGCACGTCCAATGGAGGCGGCAATCGAACGGATTGAATGGCCCACCACCAGCGCACGGGATAATTCTTGGCGTTCAGCCAAAGTCAGTGCCAATCTGGAACGGCAATGTTGAGCCGGCCGTATCCCACCTGTCTCAGCCAGAATGCGCTCTTCTGATGGGTGGTTTCGATCAAACAGCTGTGCGAACTCCTGAAGGGAAACCCCTTTCGGCCCGCGGTCCCACATGAGCGCCTTCCGCCTTTCCGCGTAATAGATCCGCGCTCTTTGCTTCATCTGCAACACTCCTTCTCCCTACGCAGCTTCTAGTTTGTTGCATCCACCGGTTGAATTCGCAGTTGCGAAGCAGACGGGCGCGTACGTGTTGGACGCACCTCCAGCAGCGTCAGCAGCGGGGGCGAATTGAGAACGGCATCAGTTGATCGGTGACGCGCTGCGCTTCTCCAGCGTAAGCCAATTTGCGCCGGACCGGAGCTGGACGGGGTGATCCCAGATAAAGAACTGGGCGCCGATACGCGCGCTGATCATAAGGTAGTAGGTGCCGGGGGGCACGCCGGGCAAGGTGGCGGAGCCGGACATATCGGCGCGAGCGGCAGAGATTGCGCTGGCTTTGATTGCGTCGTTGATCTTCTGACAGTCCGGGGATCTATTGCCGCATGCCACACCGGCGAATTTGTAAGGCGAGGTGCCCGCGGGAACCATGACTCCCGCCTGGGCCAATGTGTTGGCATAGGAGTCGCGCAGAATGATGTAGGGGCGACCAGCGAGTGGGCTGGGTGCGCCCGGTTGCAGTGCGAGGCCGGAAACGATGGAAAGTGTTGCGTTGCCGAGGGGCGCGGCCGGCGTGGAGAGCGTGCCTCCGTTGTTGTAAGCTGCTGAGCCCGGACGGATGGCATCGGTGGTCGTGGGCTCAGACACGGGGCCCGTCAAGGGAATATCGTGGCTCGGGGCAAGGGCGGCCAGGTTGCAGGTCTGCTCCATAGGGGCAAAGGTGAAATTATCGTTCTCGTCCTGGCCAGTGACGTACCGGCCGTGCACCTGATAAGGGCCAGTTGCGCCGGGGTCGAGTGAGCCATCGCGCCGAAAGGCGAGATGCAAGGGGTGGTCGGGCGCGTCGATCCTAATATACGAAGCCGCGCCGTCAGCGACGACCGTGTACGGATAGGCGCGTGCAGCGTCGGGCCCGCAGCCTAGAATTACGGACTCCGGGAAGAACTGCACGCTGAAGCCCGTCGAGGCTGAGGCGAAGATGCCATGCATGCGGATGCCGGGCGGCGTGGGTGGGCCTTTGTCACCGCCAAACATGGATTTGAGCAAGTCGGTCTGCATGGTTTGCACGCCGACCCCCGCGCCCTTGGAAGACAGGTTCAGCGCGGGACAGGTGACCCGTTTGGACTTGAAGACGGTGTGGCCCATATTTGCGTTGCCCGAGACGCGATTGCCAGCCGAGTCGTAGAGATTGCCGTATTGGTCCTTTTGCGTAGCGTTGGACGGGGTGTCGTTGACGTAGCCGGAGGCAATGACGCCGTCGAGGGTGACGGGGCCGGGGCCAGTGATGCTGTTGTCAGCATGGAGGGTCAGGACGAGGGGCCGGGGCGCTGTGTGGATCGTAAGGGTTACGCGACCGGTTTTGAAGTCGAGGGCGTAAGCCTCCTGATTGGGCGACAGGTACGAGCAGTTGACGAGCACGCCGCCATCAATAAAGTCGAGCCGCCAATTGCCGGGCCCTTCGAATACACCCGCCATGGTGGGGCCGGGCTCGGGTTCCTTGTTGGCTTCGGGCAGGACGGAGCCGAGCATCTGGCCAAATGCGCCAAGCAGCGCATTTCCGGTGCAGCTGGCGGCGAGTCGGCCAGAGGTGACACAACGACGAATGGCCCGCTCTTCGGCGTTCTTGGGCGGAGCGGGCTGACCGAGAACTGCCGTGCTGCTCGACGGTAGTGGTGGCGGAGCGTTGAGCTGGGCTATGGCCTTCTGCTCGTTAGCGTTGTAAGTGTCCTGCAGTCGCTTTTGGAAAGCAGCGGCAGCGGCGAGCTGTTTGGCGCTTGGCTGGGTGCAGGTGGGCAGCAGTTTTTTCAGGGCGCCGCGGGCGACATACGTGTAGGAGTTCATGCCGTTGGGCAGCAGCTTGTCAGGGTGCGCGACCATGCAATTGGCATCGTCAGAGAGGTCGCGGATGTTGCAATTCTCGACGTAGATGTGTTCACCGCCGCAGATATAGGTGGGGCCGATAGGAATATCTTGCGCTGATGCGATGGCGGGCGCGATGACAATGGCGAGGGCCGCCATGAAGAAGTGTAATGGAAGGAATGCTGGCATATTTTCCCCCAGGTGAGTTAAGGTGCGGCTGTCGTGCCCCAGCCTTGGATAGGTAAAGGATACGCCTTGGGAAGGGGTTTGAGACAGAGTTTTCTTGTTGGATCCCCTGCTCCGATCAATGCGCTATTTTACCCCGCTCGCTTTATCGGCTTGTGCAGAAATTTCACAACCGGCTGCTTTCAAGGGGCCATGTTGGATGCGAACAATCAGCCAAAAATTCTATGTTGTCGAAGGCAGCCAGGGGAGTGTTAAGCTGTTGCAGCGGTTCATCCTGTAAACGTAGGCTGTCACTAGGGAACAGACATGGCGACATCGGGGACATCGCCCGGGATGCCGTTTCGAATTTTAGCTATTCGCCGTCGAGGGCTTTGGGCGGATTACCGTAGTACAACTGGCTCGTGCGCTTTTGCAGATAAGTGCTCTTAACAAATTCGTATTCATCGGGTTGTTCGCTCAGAACCGCATCGGCGCCCATCCGGTGCACACGGTTACTGACCTTATCCAACCCATAGACCGCGTACTTCCCCCAGGTGTTGTAGGGATAAAACGGGTCGGCATGCAGGTCTACCACCATGCCGGCGCTGTCGCGAAGCGTAGAGGGCCCTAGGAATGGCAAGATAATAAACGCACCACTGGAAACCCCGTAATGGCCGAGGGTTGAGCCAAAGTCCTCATCGTGCTTGGGAACGCCCCCTTTTGTCGCAACATCAATCAACCCCAGCATCCCAATCGAGCTGTTCACGGCAAACCGGGCCAGCGACTCCACGGAATCCTGCCAGCGACCCTGCAACACACTGTTGAGGGTGACCGGGATCTCGTCCAGGTTGGCAAAAAAGTTGCTCACCCCTGTGCGCACCGAGTTCGGCACCTTGTTGCGATAAGCCGTAGCAACCGGCAGCAGCACATGGGTGTCTATGGCCTTGTTGAAGGTGTAGATGTGGCGATTAGCGCGCTCCAGAGGATCCCTTTCCAGGTCGGCGGGCTTGGACATCGCGGTGGACGCGCAACCCGCCAGGGACAGCGCGAAGGCAGCGAAGATCGACAGTTGCCGGGTCGCACCAACCGATCGCCTGCCGCCCGGCATATCGCTAGAAGATAAGGATTTCTTAGTTAGGTCAACCACAGCAAAGCATACCTCGAAATAATTCCAATAGATGTTAATTCCTGCCGTTGCCCATTGGGGTGGCTTCTTTTGACACAAATATCGCAAGCCACCCGATGCCCCATACGCAGGCGAATAGGAAGATTGCAGAACGGAATCCAGACGGAAGTCTCATTCCCTGAGTGTTCAATAATGATCTAGTAACGGCAGAGGCTACGAAAATCTGTATTGGTTAACGCACACGGAATGACCTGGGTACCAACTATGAAAGCCGTCGCTGATCTCGAACTCACTAATGACGATTCTCATCTGTCGCAGTGCGGCCGGGAACAGCCCGTCCGAGAAATTGCAGGGATGTCCGGTGTTCGAACCATAACGGTCCTAAAGGACCATGCACGGGAAGCCTGACCTTAGGTCATTATTTGACCGACGCTGGTCGCCAATTATGCGAGGATCCTGAAGGAATGGCTGCCATTGGTTGATGAAGGTCGGTTACCGAAAGTACTCTGGTGCCCGTGATTGATGTTTTCGTCGATGAACTCGGTTTTGGCAGCATGGGCTTTACTTGGCCCGATCCGGCGGTAAGGGGCGGAG
Organism: Thiobacillaceae bacterium; assembly: GCA_052145875.1. Taxonomy (GTDB): domain Bacteria; phylum Pseudomonadota; class Gammaproteobacteria; order Burkholderiales; family Thiobacillaceae; genus DASQBT01. Next base: position 622 of record JBKQNQ010000320.1, on the reverse strand, counting down.
TGTCCTATCAACCCACGGTACTGGTGAAACTTCACTCCTTCGGCGACCAAAGTCGCTCTGTGGCGCGGCTACCCGATGGTTTAGAACCGTGCGGTTAACTCATGGCATTGGATTGACTGCGGCTGTCAGGCTCAAGATGCTAGGTGTTTAGTCCGACGATGCGCTCCAGCTTCAACCGATGCAGGAAAGCCAGCCGAGGAGGCCACATTGCCCACGCCTTCTGTCCCAGGGCTCAATCGAGTGAGCGTGTTGGTGACCTCTTAGCCGCATGGTCAGGTGATCATTCGAACCAAGTCAAAAGACGCAGAATCAGCATGACCGCATTCCTCTGCATCGAGGTCAACCATGCGCTGGATATTGTCCGGCCGCGATTGTTCCCACTCTGGGGATCACTTTAAAGACTTTTCCCTGGGCACCTCGTGGCTCTGCAAGCTGCCAAGGCGGGTAAGTGCGCTAGACCGAGTCGCTGCCACTATACTCGCCGCGCTCGAACACCACGTTGGCCCGTCCCACGATTAGAGGATCAAGTTGACCAATATGATCGCCATCCTTTCTCGTGTAAGGCAACTTGTGCAGGATATAGCGCAGGGCATTGAGGCGCGCGCGTTTCTTGCAGTCGGAC
>JBKQNQ010000319.1:0-6286 GCA_052145875.1 Thiobacillaceae bacterium | reverse complement strand
TGGATTTCCTCCTCGGTCAAGATCTCCGAAGTGAAAGCCGACGCCGCCGGGGGCTGCAGCCATGCCAAGATCCGGCCGATGAAGTCTCGCAATGCTAACAAGCCCAAGTACTGGACTCTCTCGGTTCGCCACGTTACGTGGCCAAGAGAGGGTGTGAACTATGGGGACCAACGCGCGGTTACAGAGGCCGAGAAATGACGACGGCGCCGCGCAATTCACCCAAGTGGTAGCCGACCGCCTTGTCATTTGGATAGTCCGCTTTCAATCGAGACTTAACGTCATCGGGAATGTCATCAGGCGTGCCGTGGCAAGTGAGGCACAGAGGCTGTACGCCGATGGCTTTGGCATACTGCAGGGTCGCCTTTCCATCTTCGTCCACAACTTTCCACGTTTCCATGCCATCCAGTTTTTCGCCCCTGGCCATTCGAACAGCAAATTCGTCCAGGGCCGCCTGCTGCCAAGCATTGGGGCTGTTTAGCGGATTGCGAACGCGCGTTCCTATGCGCCCCACCTGCCAACCTGTCTCGTTAGCTAACCTTTCGGCAATTTGTGGGGCTATCCTACTGCATACGTCGATCGCTGAAGCCGGACCATGGGCATTAATTTCGCCTTTCAGTTTGCCGCCTAATTCGGCCACCAGTCTGGCAGCTGTGGCTCGTGTCTCGTCAATCGCCTTCGCGTCCGGAGTCTTGGGGACACTGTTCGGTGTGCCACAGGCCGCTACGATTACCGCAGCAGTTATCAGAGCGGACGTTACTGAAAATTTCATGGACTACTCCTTGGATAGTGCAATAGCTTTAGATGGATATGCGCGACACAGGCAGGCGTTACAATTCGGCTTCCCAAAACCCCGTTTCGGCGGCCGGCCGCATTCATATTAGGCTAAATTGGACGCCGATGGTACGCCTCAATTGCGGAGAACAAGCAAGGTGCGCCATGAGATGCGAGCATTCTGGTCCATCGCAGGGAATCACTCCGACTTCCACACGTGATTGCCAATTGCAAGCGCTGGACGGAGATTCCCGGCGCTTCTGGTCGCTGATCTTTGGGCGAACCGCACTCGGGAGAGTGCCTGGAATCGTTGCTGAGCGGCGGTAGTATGGGGTAGACGCGCGCGAGTCTCCGGGGCGAGGTCAATTCTCACCGCTCGCAGCACAGTCATCCCCGATATTTAGACCGGCACACGCTTAAGCGGCCCCGGCAAATCAGCTTGGGGGGACGATCGTGCGTTTCCGCCTAAGCGCCTGTAGCAATCCTGCGGTGCACCCGCAGAAAGAAAGCACCAAGTGAACGCGCCGGTCTGGCGGGCGACCCGGGCGGCTCTTCCGGTGAGCCACACCGGCGCGCCAAATTAATCCTCGGTGTGCCACTCATCGATTCTGCAAGGACCGCTGCGGCGTGCAGAACGGTGTTTCGCGCGTGGACGGTTTGCAGCGAATTGGTTTGGGCCCCCAAGCGGCGCAAGCACCCCTCTCGTTCCCAAAGTAAATTCGTGCTAAGAACGCCGTCCGGGCTAAATTCGCTGAGGAATCAGCCTTTTCGCGATGCTTTGCATACTAAAGCCCGGGGCAAGCGTCGATCGTACAGGCTGGGATTGGCCGCATGTCGGCAAGTCCAATGCTGCGCGATCGGGTAAGCCGGACTCTTCTCGCCGATCCGTTCACCATAATTGCACAGAGGGCCCCTCCGTTCGTCGTCCGGTCATCACGGTGGGGGCGGCGGTTGCGGTGGGACGCGCTGCCAGCCACTTGGGCATTCGATGACGTGCGGGTAGTATGCCTAAAAGTCAGCGCAGTAATACCACTCGTTCGTGTCTGGCGGTGGAGGCCTGACCGGTGTGTCAATCGGTTGTTCAAGATACAGGGCCGGGGATGCGGGCAGCGTGTCAGAATACGAATAATCGTTGGGATAGGGGTAATGTGAGGGCCACCAGAATAGTGGCGTATCGATGATTACTCCGCCGCCCAATATCCTTTACGGTGATATCCGCCGCCGTGGCCGGGACTCGCCCACATACCGGTAAACCCAGACCCGAGCAGGAGGAAAATGAATGCCAGCACGACCTTGATCTTGATCGGCGTCTCACCTCCTTTGCCGAGAGGCGTAGTGCCCCCCTCTGGGGGAGGCAATCGTAGCCTGCACCGCGGCATCATGTACCCCTATGCGCTATTCCCTACTACACTTATTACAACATTGAAGGCCGCGCACAGTTCTTTAGGCACGCCACTTGGGGCCAAGGATGAAGGGATCTGCCAAGGAATCGCTGGACCCACGGTGAGTTTGAGTTGTCAGGAACACGCCGTTGACGGTATTTTCCCGGGCAGCGAGACGAGCATGACCGGGTGTGCCCAAACGCAATATTGGGCGCCAGAGTTTGTTTTTAACGAGGAGTCGAGATGAGCATTTCCATGTATCAAGCATCCATACCCGTTTTTGTCCGCATGCTGAACAATCTTAACGGCATCGTGTACAAAGGGGCGGCTTGGGCCGAAGCGAGGAAGATTGAGCCGATGGTGCTGTTGAACAGCCGGCTGTACCCGGACATGTTTCCCCTGGTCCGTCAGGTGCAGATTGCATCGGACACCGCCAAGGGTGCCGCAGCTCGTTTGGCGGGATTGGAACCACCGACATACGATGACAATGAGACCAGCTTCGCGCAGTTGGCCGCGCGCATCGATAGGACGATCACCTATCTTAAGACCTTTGAGCCAGGCCAGATTGACGGTTCGGAGGGGCGAGTAATTATTGTTGTGTCTCACGGTGAAGAGCTCAGATATGAAGGCCTGTCTTACTTGCTGAATTCCCGGCTGCCCAATTTTTACTTTCACGTCACCACGGCCTACGCGATCCTGAGGCATAGCGGCGTGGATATTGGTAAGAGGGACTATCTCGGGAGCTGAATTAGGCCATGAACTGCCTCGAACGCGGCCGTGGCTGTCCGTGACGGGATTTTGACGTCGACCGGTCGGAAATTGTCCAAGCCGAGGTATGTGAGGCGTGCCGTCTCCCGCTAACTGTTGGGACGTCACACTCGTTCGCCGTCGAAGTCGAACCGTGCAAATGGGGATCAAGCGCTGGCTCTGCCGACAGCCGTCATGATGCTAAGTCTGCTTTCGAAGTTCTTGGGTCTCGCCACGGCGCGTTTGACCCGGCCTCCCGTCGCCCTGCATCTACTCATGGCGACGCGTCCCAAAAAACGGGAGCTCACAAGCGCACGGCGGCAGCCGATGTTCTAAGGGGCGGCGGGGGATCATCGCGGGGCTTGGGCGGGAATCGGCGCTCGAAGGGGGTAGTGAGGATCAGGGGGAAACGCGGGCCCCGCGCGTCGCTTGGCGTGCTCAAGTACAGGGCAACGGGTTTCCGTGATGGATCGGTTCTATTACCCCGGGGCAGGCGACCCGCCGCAGCCACTATGTGACAGAGCACGGCGAATAGGCTAGAATTGTTGCATCATCAAACATTGACAAGTCAATCAATGTATCCGCTATCCATTCCGACCCCGGCTGCTTCGCTTCTGGATTTCCGTGAAAAGCTCCTCGCCATATTGGGGTTGTGCTTTGTTCTAATCATGGTCGCGCTGGACCAGACCGTCATTGGTACGGCGCTGCCAACGATCGTGGCTGAGTTAAATGGGTTCAATCTGTACGCATGGGTGGGGACCGCGTATCTCCTGACATCCGTTATCACCGTACCCATTTTCGGCAAGCTCGGCGACGAACACGGGCGCAAGCCCTTCATACTTGTTTCGATCGTGTTGTTCACCGTCGCGTCGATGCTTTGTGGAATCGCGCAGAGCATGCTGCAGTTGGTCTTGGCGCGTGGGCTGCAGGGCATAGGCGGGGGGATGCTGATGGCTACCGCATTTGCGAGCGTGCCCGACCTGTTTCCAGAAGCACGCGAGCGCTTGCGCTGGCAGGTACTCTTCAGTAGCGCATTTGGCTTAGCCAACGCTGTTGGCCCTTCGCTGGGAGGATACCTAACGGAGTACTGCGGTTGGCGCTGGGTTTTCTTCGTCAATCTTCCAGTCGGGATGATCAGCCTGGCATTTGTCTGGCACTACTTGCCCCGGATCCGTCATGCAGAACATCCGCCCTCCCAGTTGGACTGGCTGGGCTCCTTGCTGGTTGCGCTCACGCTGGGTTCGCTGCAGCTGCTGGTGGAGTGGCTGCCGAATAGATCGGCCCTAGTGCTCATCGCGCTGGCTTTCGTTGGAGCGACGTCAGCGATCGGCTTGGTCTGGTGGGAACGCCGCTGTCCCCATCCGGTGCTTCCCCTCGAGATGCTCAGGAATCGGGCCCTCGCCCCACTCTTCACGCTATCGCTAATGGTAGGCTTTTTCATGTTTGCGGTGCTCTACTATGCACCCCTGATGTTCCAGGGAGGCTTCGGGCTTTCACCCAATCAGGCCGGCCTGCTGATCACTCCGCTTGCTGTTTTCATTACGGTAGGGAGCGTTGTCAACGGCCGCATCGTGACCCATCTGTCCTCGCCCAATCGGATGCTGATCGTAGGTCTAGGCCTTTTTTGGGTGGCGGCTTTGGCGCTTACACAGGTTACCGCCCTCACCCCGCATGCCCTGATCATTCTGATCATGATGCTCGGTGGCCTCGGCCTGGGCTTGCTTCTGCCCAATCTGACTTTGTTTGCCCAAATCAGCGCGCCCCGCAGGCAACTGGGCGTTGCCACTGCGATGCTGCAGTCTACCCGCATCGTCGGCGGACTGTTGGGGACGGCGCTGGTTGGGACGCTGGTTTCTCATCGCTACGTTGAGGGCGTGAACACGCTGCTCCAGGCCAGTCACAGTAGTCAATGGATGGGATGGCTGGCGGATCCCCAAATCCTGGTCAGCCACGCGCTTGCGGCACGATTTGACCTTGCCGTGCTTCGAACCGGGCGTGACGCGTCGCCCCTCTTAGCGGGTGCACGCAACGGCCTGGTCAGCGCCATTCACTTTAGCCAGTGGCTTGTCGTTGGTGTTATGGTGGTCGCACTATGGGTGGTGAGCCGCGTGCCCGCCATCAACCTGCATCGCAAAGCAGGCGGCCCGGGTACGGGAAATGAATGAGGGCGACGGAAACCTGTTGCAGCAACTCGGCCGCACCGGCCGCATCATGTATGCGGCCTTCGAGGCCGAAGTCGGCCACCCACTGACGCGCTGGCGCATCCTCCAGGCGCTTCACGAGGGTAAGCAGGCCACACAAAAGCAGCTGGCCCAACAATTGATGATTGATCCCGGAGCGCTCACGCGACATATGAAAGCGATGGAAGCCGAGGGGCTGATTACGCGCCAGAGCACACCGGAGGACAACCGCCTAACAGCCGTCGCACTTACGGACGCCGGCACCGGATTGATCGAGGCAACGCAAACACTGAGGGCGGCCTTCGCCAAGAAGGTCCTTCACGATCTGCCGCCAGATCAGCTTGAAACCACCATGGCCATACTTCGGTGCCTGGAGGAGCGATTTCGCCGCATGCAAGGGTAGGGTTCATCGAGTTGCCACATAGACAGCTGAGTTGAGCGTTTACGCTGACTTGGACCAGCAACCGTAGGTGTGTGCGAACAACACCCGATGGGTAGGCCTGCTTCCCGATATACCCATGCATTGGGCGCCGACGCCAAGGGGTTCACGCGTTCCGGGGCGCGTCACGGACTGGACAATTGACTATCATGGAATTGATCCGATCGCCTTAGCTACAGGGCACTATCGCAACCACCAGTTTGATCATGCTCGCCTCCGGCCTCCACTACTTCCCGGTCACCCTGCCTTTCTTGCTACTGTTGGCGGGACTGTTTGGTCTGCTCCTTGGCATGGTTTCAACAAAGATGCTGCGTTATGGGTCAGCGAGACTCGGAATCAAGTCCGGGACCATGTTTGCTATCTTGCTCATGTCCCTAATTCTGAGTTATGTCAATATCCCGATAGCCCGCCTGCCCGAACAACATTCGGTCACCGCCGCCATCGTGACCTATTTCGGCGTAAGTTACGTTATTCCGGTCATTCGCGACTGGCCCGGGACGGTGATCGCCGTCAACGTGGGGGGCGCCGTGATTCCCACCCTCATTTCCCTCTATTTGGTAATCCACCACCGACTCTTGGGACTCAGCCTTGTCGGTGTAGGGATTATTGCGGCAATCTGCCACATCCTCGCCTATCCAGTTCATGGGCTCGGAATCGCTGAACCCATCGTTGCTCCCCCTTTGGCCGCGGCCATTGTTGCGATGGCACTGTCGCGAGGTCGCGCGGCCCCCCTTGCCTATGTTTGCGGGAGCCTTGGGACGTTGATT
>JBKQNQ010000318.1:0-7445 GCA_052145875.1 Thiobacillaceae bacterium | reverse complement strand
CGAAAATCGGGGATAAAGAAATCGTTGCAACTGCGGCACTTGCGTCGCTTGGGCTTGACATTCATCGTCCCCGAAACCACCACCAAGCCCGCCCCCAATCAAAGTAAAACCAACAACACGGAAGAAGAAGCGGAAGGACGAAGGAAGAAGAGCTGTCAGCGGAAGAGCGGGAAGAAAATCCAGTCCGAAGAAAACGGAATTTCAAACCGGCGAATAAAATCCAATTTCATTCCGCCGCTGACACTCGGAGGTGAAACTAGTTGCAACCACAGCTAGAACTACGGGACATGAAATAACGGGGTAAGCGAATGACTGTAGCAGATCCTCGGACCAAGAGGCATGGAAGTGCCCGGCTTCGACCTTGGAGGGGTAATAGTTGTTGCCTTGGGCTTTTTTTACATGAAATCAACTCGGGTCTTGAGATGGAGGCAGGCTCCGCAGAACGCCAAAGGACGGATACCATCAAGGGAATCAAAGGTGGATGGGGGAGGCTGAGGGGCGCTGGGACAGTCCTGCGGAGGCACGCGGACCTCCGCAGGATGGAGGAGTTTGGCCTATGGCCGCGCTTCGTTGCCCTCGGTTTTAATGGCACGAAGAAGAGCCTCGAGCTTGGCAACCACTTCGCTCCGTTGCTGTTCCGGGAGAGACTTAATGAGGGGCGCGGCGTGGTCCAGGGATTGCACCCAGCGCTTAAGAGCAGCCTGGCTCCGGACTTGCCCGGCAGGCTGGGGTTTTTTGGACTTTTTTTCGATGCGCCAATCGAGATACAGCTCCGTGAGAGACCGGTTATTGCACACCTTCCGCACCAGTTCTTTAAGCTTTTCCTCAGCTAGCGTGAATCCTGAGGGCCGTCCGTCAGGACCGCGCTCCTCGGTTAAAAGTAAATCTGATTTACATTTGCCCTTCTGGCAGAGCTGGTCGGCCAGCCTCATATACTTGGACCGGCTCATCCTCGAGAACGTGAACTTTTGGGAGTCACACCAGTCATCGAAGCCACCATGTCCGGCAATGTTCTTGCCGAAGGCCAGGAGCAGGCCGCACGTGCAAGCGTGAATCACCACTTCTTGCGCCGAGGACTCGGCGGCAGCGGATGATTCCTGAATCGCCTGACCGACCTTTCCCAGGAGCGGGTCATCTTCCTTGGGAGTAGCGACGTCATCCTCCGGGGGCTTGGGTGGTGGATTCTGTTGTTCGCCAAGTTGGCTGGCGCCGCTGGTTTTCTCCGTGGCACCGCCCGTAGAAGCGTTGTCCTTGGCTGTTGTTGGTTCTTGTTGTTCGTTTTTAACCATTTTTCGCATATATAGTACTTGTTAAGGCGCATTGGCTGCCTCGGCCGTGCGTGTGTGTCAGCCTTCGCCAGCGCGCCAGTTACAGACATTATAGGTCGACGGGAATTCGGTGTTGCTGATCTGTTTTAGTTATCAGCTCCTGTGGGCGTGGTTGCCCGATTGGGCGGAGGAGGGATGAAGTATGGGCAGAAGGGGGAGGCTGCGCTTCCGGCTGGCGGCAGAGGCGTGAGGCTTCGGGAACCCACACGCCTCGCGCATATAATCGAAGGATTTCCGCCCCCCAAGCAGGATGGACACTGGCGGATCACGATCCTGCTGGCCGACCCCGCCGGACTGGGGCGCGGGTGAGAGCGTCCCGGACGGCCCTCGGGACAAACCAAGTCCTGCCCCCGCTCTTACAGAAGGGGATGGTCCGCCTAGCGCACTGGTACTGAAGCCAGCGGTAGCTAGGCCGGCTGGCTGCGTCCCAAAGGATCTCCAAGAGCCGGTGGCCACTGACCATTTGGTCGAGGGGGTCTAGGGGATGCACTTCTGCGGCTTTCTCCGCCCCGTTCGCGGAGGGTTCTGCAGGGGTTCCAGGCAGGGTTAAGATCGTTGATTCTGTGGAAGCCCGATGCTGCCTTTGCAAGTCGTTGCCATTGCTTACTTTGGTCATAAGAAATCAGGTGATGTCATCCAGTCGATGTCTCAAGTGCGGATCGCGTGAAGATCGTCATCCACTCGCGCCAATATCCCCATGATGTTGAGGTCTGCCATAATTTTGTCTTTCGGTTGTTATTAGTTGCGCCGGCTTTTGTTTGAACCGACTTCGACCTTTGTGTTTGACGGCATTTTCGGCCGGGGCCCTGGCTGGCTGACCGCTCTCGCAACCAAAGGCTTCTCTGCGACAGCATTTCAGCGGCGGAAGGCAGTGGCCACCATGCTGGAAGCAGCCGGCGGGAAACGCTCAACGGCAGGGCCACCGATCCTTGGCCAGCCTCGGTTTTAGGCGGATTTGAGTCGTTGTCTTAATGGCAGGCTGCCTCCGTTCCGGACAAACCAGTAATCGGTCGCCATGAGTGTTTCACGCGTGGCGCCCTTTGGCCTCCATCGTCGCCTCCGCCCGCACCAGCCGGAGTTCCTGGTCATGGGCCTTTTGTATTGTTTCGGCGAGTTTCAGTTGCAGGGCGCCATCCGCGGCGATCTGGACTGGATTGTCATGAAGGCGCTTGAGAAAGACCGCGCTCGCCGCTACGAAACGGCCAATGGTTTGGCGGCGGATGTGGAGCGCTATTTGAAGGAAGACCCCCGGCAGGAGCGCCTGGCATTTTGACGGTGTGCAATTTCGAGCTTGCACAATTCCTCAAATAAATTGAGGATATGTGCATGAAGAAAAACGATCCTTTTGCGGCTCTGATGACGGTGGCGCAAAACCAGCAAGGTTACTTTACCACCAAGCAGGCGATTGCGGCCGGTTACGCGGACAACACGCACCCTTATCACGTCCATGCAGGCAATTGGGAGCGAGTGTACCGGGGTATCTACCGGATGGCGCATTTTCCGCCGCCAGAGGATGGGGAGATGATGGCCTGGCTGCTCTGGTCGCGGGGGCGCGACGAAAAGCCGGCGGCAGCAATGTCGCACCAAACCGCCCTCAGCCTGTTCGAGTTGGGAGATTTCAACCCAGCCAAAGTTCACATGAGCGTGCCGAAAACATTCCGTCGCAACAGCCCGATTCCCAACGCGGTCGTGCTGCACTGTGCGACACTGGCACCCGCTGAGGTCACGCAACTGCGCGGTCTGACGGTATGTCGCCCGCTGCGGGCGCTGTGCGACCTGGCCAACGAAAACCCGGATGCCGCCGCCGATCTCCTCCCCATCGCGGTCGAGGCGCGGCGGCGCGGACTTATCACCGAGCGCGAACTTTCAGCCATGAAAAAGCGGAAGGATGCGCGGAGAATCGTCGCCAGTTTGTTGCCATGAGCTGTTACCAAACGCCCCAAGCCCTGCGCCGCGCTCTCGAGGATCTCCGCGACCAACACATCGCGAACATGGCCCAACGGGTGTCGTTTGATACCGCCCCGCAGGAAAAGATTTTGGCCTCTGCAACGCGCGCAAGCGAGTTGAGACAATCATGTCCGGCTTTGGAAGCAAAATTGAACTTGCTGTGTTCACTATATATGCTATGTTCACCGCACGGTGAACACAGCGATTCCAATGAACGAAGCGGCCTTCAAGCGGGAAGGATTGGCTCAGTTAAAGACGTTGCTGGAAGAAGTGCCCTTTGTCAAAGACGTAAAGGTCCGAGCGCGACCCGACGACCACGGATGGGACGCCGAAATGACCGTCCGAACGGCAGCGGGCGTTACCCCCTTGCTCGTCGCGTGCAAACGCCGCAGCGAGCCGCGTTTGTTGCGCGAGGCGGCAGCACGATTTGAACTTGCCCGCATCAAGAAGCCGGAATCTTATCAGGTATTGGTTGTCGCGTATCTTTCCCCGGAATCGGCCGCAATCTGTCAAGAACATAGTGTTGGCTACATGGACTTGGCCGGCAATTGCCAGTTGAGTTTTGGTCAGATTCATATTCACCGCGAGGGCATCGCTAATCCATTTCGTGAATCACGAGGAGCAGCCGCACTGTTCGCGCCCAAGGCAGAGCGAGTGTTGCGGGCGTTGCTCGACCCGGAACTTCCTGGGCGACAATGGACGCTCCGGGATCTTGCGCAACACGCCGCACCAGGGGTCAGCCTTGGCCAAGTGCATAAAGTCGTAAAGGCTTTGCGTGACCACGAATTCGCCGTCCAATCGGACGAAGGCGTGCGGCTTGTGAAGCCTGAACCTCTGTTGCTGGAATGGGCGAAGAACTATCGGTTTGAGCGGAGCAAGGCGGCGCGATTTTATTCCATACTGCCAGCGCGAGAATTGGAGGCGAAACTAGCCGACCTCATCAATGAAGTGGACGGTATGCCCAATTGCGAAGCAGCCTTCGCCTCTTTTAGTGCGGCGGCCCGAATCAAGCCGTATGTTCGCCAACATCGCCAGTATCTTTATCTCAGGGCCGATGTGGCACTCTTGAAAAAGCACCTTGAACTTACAGAAGTGTCCAGCGGTGAAAACGTGGTTATACTTGACCCTTACGACGATGGTGTTTTCTATCAGGCCCAACGCCAGGATGACGGCGGGATTTGCACAGGGCCGATACAGACGTATCTGGACGTAAATGCGTCGGGAGGACGGGGGCCGGAGGCGGCGGAACATATTCTCGCTACAGTGCTGCGCAACCGATGGAGGACAGCATGAAGCCAGAGAAGTTTCATGCGGCGGATTATACGCCCACGGAAGTCGAAGCAGCCAAACGGGTGATGATTGAGGTGGCGCAAAATCTTGGCGAGTACGCTGATGCTTGCGTCGTTGTCGGCGGGTGGGTGCCGGAACTGTTGCTGCCGGATGCCGAACCAAAACACACTGGAAGCATTGACGTTGACCTCGCTTTGAATCCCGAGCGATTGAGCGGCGAGCGTTACGCCAGCCTGCTGGACGCTCTGAAACGAAAAGGCTATCAGCCAGGTGAACGACCGTTCCAATTGTTCAAGGACATTAAAATTGGGCGGGAAACGATTCGCGTGGACGTGGAGTTCCTTGCCCCCAAAGGCGCCAAGATGAAAACGTCCCGCCCAAAGCGCGTCCCCGGTTTTCGCGTGTTGGAAACCGAGGGCTGCGCGCTTGCTTTTGATGACCCGGCTATTGTGACCATCGAAGGCACAATGCCCGACGAGCGGAAAAATCGCGTCACGATTCGCGTTGCCTCTGTTGCGGACTTTCTTGTGATGAAGGGCTACGCCCTCGCGGGCAGGGACAAGCCGAAGGATGCGTACGACATCTATTTTTGTTTGAAAAATTACCGCGGCGGGCCAGTTGCCCTCGCACGAGAACTCCGCCCCAAGCTCCATATCCGAGAAGTGCGCAAAGGATTGGCACACATCGCCAGCAAATTTCGCCGTGCCGATGACTTTGGACCGATCACTGTGGCGCGCTTTTTGGCTAGTGCCGATCCAGATGAGCAGCAGTTTCAGGCACAGGATGCGTTTGGCCAGGTGCAGCGATTGCTCCGGGAATTGGGAATGAGCAAGGCGAAAGCCTAAACTTGTTTGGGCAACCCGCCGAAAAAGTGGCTATTGGGCCATCATGGTTTCCAACGGGTAGCAGGGCAGCACCCTCCCGGGGCTGGGCCCTACCCTAAGAAATCCTGTTCATAAGCGCAGCTTGTACCTTGTGGTTGAATGGTTGCAAGGTGAAAGCGGGACACCCGTCTGAGCCCTAAAATGAAGAGGTATGAAAGATTGGCTCTCCCTCGGCAGCGCGGCCGAGTACCTCGACGTGAGCACCGACACGATCCTCCGGCGTGCTGTGCCGTGGCCAAAGGACAATGACGACCCAATTCCTGGGCGCGTCCGTTATAAAAAGCTCATGCTGGGCGAAAAGACGCGGATGGAACGCAGGTACTACAAGCCCGATTTGGAAGCGTTTCTGGTGCCTGCATGACTGCGATCTCCGTGAACGCAGGGTGCATCCGGTGCAGGGATGGACTCTCAAGCTGCGCTGGAGCGCCGCCGTCGTTATCGCACCCGCCGCTCAGACAAGACACTGCTCCCCTGAACGTCTCGTCTGTCGGTTGCGACTGCTCAGACGTGGAGGGGCCATTCCCCGTGACAGCCCTTCACAGGTTCCGGGTGATCCGCCCAGCACTTGGCTTACGCCGCCGTTTTTTCCCTTTCAGCTTTTAGTGGAGACGAAGGGTACTCGGCCTTCCACCCATTCTGCGCCAGTTCTGCCCATGCGACTGGCACAGAAGTCGGCAACCATTTCATGTTCGGGCCACCTCCATTTCGCCAGGAATCTGGCACACCGCCGTACGTGCTTTTGACGCAAGCGCCGTTGCTGCTGTGACCTATTTCGTTAGCGATGATTTCGTCTGTTGCTCCTTGACTCCGGCGAATCAAAACGTAGAACGCCCTCATGCCGTGGCTTTTCAGTTGCCTTCGAAGCTCCTTGCACTTCCACAGCCGCCGTAACGCATGGGCTAAAGCAGTGTCCCCAATGGACCCTCCAGTATGCGACGGAAACCAAGATTCAGTACCGTCCGGATAATTCGCGGCGAGCCAAGCCATGTGGGCCGTAAGGACCGCCTTCAGGCCTTCGTGGTTCGTAACGTATGGGTTATTGGCGTGCTGCCCCTTGAGGCGCCAAACATGCACATTTGCACCGTCCTCTGTAGTCGTTCCGAAAATGTCCGTGCCCCACTTCAGCACCTCGTTCGTCCGGAGGCCACTGTAAGCTTCCTCAAGCATCTGGAACCCCAACACCACCGAATGCGGGTGGGCAAACAACAGGCGGACGGCATCATGCAGTTCGTCGGTAGTCCGCGGCAAGAACTCCCTGCAGTGTTTCACCTCCGATGAAGGCTGATATTTTGGCCTGTCGGCCAAGGGATTCGATTTCAGGCACTTGCACCTGAGGGACCAACGGCAGGCATTATGTAAGGTATTCAATTCACGGTCCACCATCCGGTTTCCATGGGAGCAGCCTGGGTCCACCCGAAGGTCGTGATACGCGTCGCACTCGCCTGGGCCTGCATCCTCGACGCGAACATCGTGCCAGTGTGAAAGCAGCCGTTCGCAATGGGCTTCCTCATCCATGAGGTTCTGGCCAGTTCGAGGACGCCTGAATTTGTCCGGGCAGCCGTCCTCAATATACTTGAAGATTACCTGGCCCATCTTTTTGAACGTGACCGACACATCCTTGGGAAGCGTGTCATACGGGTCTTTGCCCGCCGCAACCTCGGTTCTGCGGCGGTGGTATTCTTCCCTGGCACAAATCAGGCTGGACTGCGGCGTGAAATTGAAGCCCAAAGACCTCCACTTGCGTTTCCCGTCAATCCACGGCCGCTCATGGTAGGTGGATTTTCCCTCAGCGTCCACATACCGGTAGATGCCGGTTTCCACCTGTATGTACCGGCTCTGTTTTTCCGCTTCCGGGATACCGGTCGGTTCTGCGGATTCCGATGAAAGCGGACACCTGTTCCAATCCATATCGGACACCATTCCAATCCTGTCGGACAGTTGTCGGAGCGAAGCGACGCTCTGAGTCACTTATAAAGGGGTGTCCGGCAGCCGTCAA
>JBKQNQ010000317.1:0-5446 GCA_052145875.1 Thiobacillaceae bacterium | reverse complement strand
AGGTGTACCTGCCGGTGCCAGGGTCGTGGCTGCGAGGTTGTTGACCTGATCAACCGTAAACGGCAGAGTGCCGTTCGGTGAAAAGGGGGCGCCATTGTATTCCCATCGCAGGCCATAGGTGATGGTCAAGGTTGGCGCAATAGTCCATGTGTCCTGGGCGAAGAGGCTCCAGTTGGGAAATATCAGTGTAGATGGGAAGTTCGAAAGAACGTATGCTTCAGGTACCGTGTTGGCGATGACGTTCGACAGCGATCCGAAGATGTATTGCAATTGATAGGGGTAGAAACTGTTAGTCGTGTTTAGCCTGCGGTAGTCCACGCCGAACTTAAGCTGATGTGAGGCCACAACATAAGAAAGACTGTCTGTGAGGTTAAGCTGCTGTTGCAGATTATCTCCCAGCTTGCCAACGTTGAATTGAATTCCATAGGGATTGAAATCGCCAAAGAACGCGAAGCTTGAACCATGCGGCGCAAAAGAAGGATACAGGACCGAGTTGGGCGGAGGCACCGCGCCTCCAAAACTATCAAGCGTCAGGAAGCTACTGGGATTACTCCGGCTGTAGTTGAAACGGAACTCATTAACCATGTGCGTGGTGATTGTCTGATTGCTGCCGAGGGTCACAGTCTGGAAACCATAGTAGGTGTTTAAGACGTTGCTGTAATTTAGCTGATCGCCAGCGCGCTGCTCGATATTTGATGGAGCATTGTTAAATCTACCAAATACCGTTAATTTGGGCGAGAGCACATAGTCGGTGCGAATACTCCCGGCATTCAGCGAGTATGGATCGGAATAACCGCCAATGAATTGCGCTGTTCCGTTGCCGAAATCCTGGCCGTTCGGTTTGGGAAAGGCTTCGAGCAGCGGTTGCACAGAGGATGGTGCGCTTTTGATTGTGGCTAAAGTCGGCTCGTAGGTATTCGCTACGTGCGGTTGCCGCACCCGCAAACCTTCGTAGGCGGCAAAGAAGAAAAGCCGGTCCTTAAATATCGGTCCCCCCAGCACGCCACCGAAATCGTTCTGCCGCAGCTCGGCCCGGGGCAGGCCCGCATTGTTAGCGAACCAGTCATTCGCATCGAGTACATCATTTCGGAAGTATTCAAACGCTGTGCCATGAAAGTCGTTAGTCCCCGATTTTGTAACCACTGACACCTGACCACCTGGAGTGCGTCCATACTCCGGCGCAAACGTCGATGTTTGGATTCGGAATTCCTGCATCGCATCCAGCGAAGCCAGGTTGCTCATTCCGCCAAACGCATCTGTTGCCGGAAGTTGACCGGCGCCGCCCTGACCAAGCGACGTAGCGCTGGTGCCGATGTTCGCGCTGACTCCGTCAACGGTGAAGTAATTCGCATCGGGCCGCTGACCGTTAACGCTGAACTGGCCTTGATCGTAAAAATTGGTTGCCGGCAGCACCACACCCGGCGCCAGATTAATGAGCGTGCTGAAACTGCGCCCGTTCAGCGGCATGTTGGTAACGAACTGGTTGCCGATCAGCGTGCTTACGGTGGCGTCGGTGGTGTTAAGCAGCGGCGTGCCTCCCTGTACGGTGACGGTCTCGCTGGCGCTGCCAACGGCGAGCGTGAAATCTAGCCGTGCCTTCTGGCTGGCCTCGACGACAATTCCGTTTTGGTGAATCGTTTTGAATCCGGTTGTTTGGATGGCAAGGTTGTAGGGACCCGGGACGAGTGCCGGAATGCTGAAGAGGCCCTCGCGGTTGGAGATTACGAAGCGGGCCTCGCCAGTGTTCGGGTTTTCGAGGGCGATCTGTGTGCCGGGCACAGGTCGATGGTCGGGATCGAGAATGTATCCGTAGAGTGTACCTGTGGGCGTGCCCTGGGAAGCCGCCAACATCGGCCTCAATAAAACTAAAAGAATGGCGAAGATCAGCTTCCTGTTGGACATGCGTTCGCCTCCAAGATGAGATTTGCTGGCTGAGGATATAGTAATCCTTGAATGGCAAAGGGTTCTTAAAGTTTCAGTCTCGTCCGCCAACCTCCTGGGGGGAAACGGTTTCTAGTCCCCCTCGCCGGTTCGCTCGACTAAGATGAATTGCATGCGCAAGATAAGCAGACGAGTAGGCTTGCTGGCCGGCCTCCTGCTGGCGTGTTGCGCGTCCGCGTCTGCCCTCGACCCATCGCTCGACATCAGTCAGTACGCACATACCGCATGGAAGATCCGGGACGGATTCACCAAAGGGGCAATCTCTTCGATTGCGCAGACTCCCGACGGTTACCTGTGGCTGGGCACGGAATTCGGGTTGTATCGCTTCGACGGTGTGCGGGCTGTCTCATGGCAGCCGCGGTCAGGCGAGCACCTTCCGAACGATGACATTCGAAGCCTCTTGGTCGCGCGCGATGGAACACTTTGGATCGGCACGTTTACTGGCCTCGCCAGTTGGAAGGACGGCAGACTCGCCACGTATCCGGAACTGAAGGGGCGCTCAATAGGGCGCCTTCTGCAGGACGCCGACGGAACAGTTTGGGTCGGTCTAATACTGCCTGGTGAAATCTGCGCAATGCGAGGGGGGAAGGCAGAGTGCTCTGGAAACGGAAGTTTTGGCGGTGGAATCTACGCGCTATACGAAGACAGCAGACATAATCTTTGGGTCGGGGGTCTTACGGGGCTTTGGAGATGGGCGCCCGGACCTCCACAGCGCTATACCTTCCCAACTGGTGTTCCTTTCTCCTACGGGCTGGCTGAGGACGACAGGGGCGTGCTTGTGCTCGGTACCCAGCAGGGCCTGGAGCAGCTCACAGGCGAAAAGGTTCAAAACTATTTGCTGCCAGGTGTACCTCGCGGCACGCACACGTCTCCATTCCGAACCACGGACGGCAGCCTCTGGATAGGCACCGATCAGGGCCTCTTGCACCTACATCATGGAAAGATCGATAAATTCTCTGCTCGCGATGGACTTTCTGGCGATTACTTCCTTGCCTTTTTCGAGGATCGCGAGGGCAGCCTGTGGGTTGCCACCTTAGGGGGGCTTGATCGGTTTCGTGGATTCGCTATTCCCACGGCTTCGCTAGCCCAGGGTCTCCCAAATCCCACGGTTCTATCGGTGCAAGCAACGGTCGACGGCGATATCTGGGTCGGGACGATGGCGGGATTAGCCCGTTTTGAAGGTGAGCGCGTTACGGACTATCGAAGTGAAAGGAGCTTGCCCGACGGGAGAGGCGGTAACGACAAGGCGGCAGCGAGCGCAACGGCGGGCGATATCGCGAGCTCCGGATTGAAGGGCGGAGTTTCAGCTCTGGGCATGGATGACCAAGAACGCCTATGGGCAGGGAGCCGCGGCGCGGGTATCGCGTATTTCGCAAACGATCGTTTTATCCCTATCTCGGGCATTCCAGGCGATGGCATTGCTGCCATTGTCGCGGACGGCCATCAAAACCTATGGGTTCTCAACGGCCTCGAAGGCCTTTTTAGAGTGGAGTCTGATCGTGCGGTGCAACGGATTACATCACTTCAGCCGATTTCACGAGGTCAACGATACTGGGGGACGATCCTTCCCGATCGCACACAGAACGGTTTGTGGATTGGGTCAATTGATGGCGGGATTGTTTTCTTGAAAGATGGACGCGTCCGGGCTTCTTTCACAAATAAAGATGGCTTAGGCTGGGGACGGGTCTATGATTTGCGATTCGACTCGGGAGGCTCGCTTTGGGCAGCAACCCAGGGCGGGCTCAGTCGTACCCAGAACGGTCGCTTCATTACCCTTACGACTAGGAATGGACTCCCGTGTAATGATGTTCATTGGTCGATGGAAGATGACGATCATGCCTTCTGGTTGTACATGTCGTGCGGACTGGCACGAATCGAGCATTCGGACATGACTGCGTGGGTCAGCGACCCCACTCATGTGCTGAAACCGACAACGTTCGACATCTCGGACGGGGTGACTGTCAGGGCAGGCACTAGTGGTTATTTCCCGCAGGCAACAAAATCCAAGGACGGGAAGATTTGGTTCGCCGCAGTGGACGGCGTGAGCATCATCGATCCGCATCATCTCGCGTTTAACAAGCTTCCTCCGCCGGTGCACATCGAGCAGGTCACGGCCGATGACAAGACCTACGACACCACTAATGGCTTGCGCCTGCCGACGCATGTTCGCTACCTGGCGATTGATTACACGGCGCTGAGCTTGGTGGCTCCGGAGAAAGTGCATTTCCGCTACAAGCTGGAGGGCGAAGACAAGGACTGGCGAGAGGTCGTAAATAATCGCCAGGTGCAGTACACAAATCTCTCGCCGAAGCATTACCGCTTTCGCGTGATTGCGTGCAACAACAACGGCGTATGGAACGAGGTGGGTGATACGCTGGACTTCACCATCCCTCCGGCCTGGTACCAGACCTGGTGGTTCCGCGCCGCATGCGTAGCGGCGTTCCTGCTGCTCCTTTGGGCCCTCTATCAGCGCCGGGTTCAGGAACTTCAGGCGCAGGAGAAGAAGTTCCGCGAAGCGGTTGAAACCATGCCCGCCCTGGCCTTCGTCAGCGATCCCAGCGGCAATCGCCCCTTTGTGAATCGCGGATGGCTCGACTATACCGGCATGAGCGCCGAACAGGCATCGGGTTCCGGATGGCAGAAGGCGATTCATCCTGACGATCTCAAACGCGTCCTGGAGAAATGGCGCACCGCGCAGGCCACAGGCGAGCCACTGGCCTATGAAACGCGGATGCGGCGAGGGTCCGATGGCGCCTGGCGCTGGTTCCAGACGCGCGCCCGGCCTTTGTTCGACAGGCGCGGCAAGGTTGTGAAGTGGTGCGCGGTCGCGACCGATATTGAGGACCGCAAGCGGGCAGAACAGCTCCAGGCAGACCTGGCGCATGTGAACCGGGTGAGCACGCTGGGAGAACTGGCGGCATCCATCTCACACGAGTTGAATCAGCCCATTGCTGCGGCCATCATGAACGCGGACCTGTCGCTGCACTGTTTACACCGCGACCCGCCCGACCTCCCACAAATCCAGGAACGAACGACGCGGATCATCGAAATGAATACCCTGGCGTCGGAGATCATCGATCGCCTGCGCTCGCTCTATAAGAAGGAGCCACCCAAACGAGTGCCGCTGGCGGTCAACGAGGTAATTGGCGAAATGGCGGAGTTGCTGCGGGGGCAGGCCATGCGGCACGGCGCCTCTCTTCGCACCGATCTGGTCGACGATCTTCCTAACGTGATCGCCGACCGTGTGCAGTTGCAGCAGGTGCTGATGAACCTGATGCTGAACGGCATAGAAGCCATGGGCGAAACCGGCGGCGTGCTGACGGTAAAATCGGATATCCGCCCTGACGGACAAATCGAGATTTCCGTGAATGACAATGGTCCCGGGCTGCCTCCCGGCAAAGCCGATCAGATCTTCGACGCGTTCTTCACCACCAAGCCGCAAGGCAGCGGCATGGGTCTGGCAATCAGCAAATCCATTGTCGAGTCGCATGGCGGCCAAATTTGG
>JBKQNQ010000316.1:0-9923 GCA_052145875.1 Thiobacillaceae bacterium | reverse complement strand
GCGGGCCCGGACTTGCCTCCGGATGCCCCTGAAACGAGAATGCCGGTGCATCACTCCGCGCGATACCCTGCAACGATCCATCAAACAGCGACACGTGCGTCACCCGTATATTGGCGGGCAACGTCGCCGCATCAACCGCAAACCCGTGGTTCTGACTGGTAATCGCCACGCGCCCGCTCTCCAGATCTTTTACTGGATGGTTAGCGCCGTGATGACCGAATTTCATCTTCACCGTCTTGGCACCGGATGCTAAGGCAAGCAGTTGATGGCCAAGACAAATGCCAAAGGTCGGCACCTGTTCCGCCACAAGGCTTCGAATCGCGGTAATCGCGTAGTCGCACGGCTCCGGATCACCCGGGCCATTGGAAAGCAGCACCCCATCCGGATTCATTGCCAAGACATCTGGCGCCGATGTCTTGGCCGGAACCACCGTCAATCGGCAACCACGCGCCGCCAAGAGCCGCAAAATGTTGCGCTTTACGCCAAAGTCATAGGCCACCACATGAAACTTCTCTTGGATGCCCGACGCATATCCCTTACCCAACTTCCAATCGCCTTCGAACCATTCGTGGGCCTGCGTGCAAGTTACAACCTGGGCCAAATCCATGCCCGCTAGACCAGGAAACCCGCGGGCGTTCTCCAACGCGATCGCCTCGTCGATACTGCCGGCCATAATGCAGCCGCTTTGCGCACCCTTCTCACGTAAAATGCGCGTCAGCCGACGGGTGTCGATATCGGCGATGGCGACAACGCCCTGTGCTTGAAGATAATCACCAAGCGATTGTGCGGCCCGGAAATTCGAGTAGACCGGTGGTACGTCCCTGACGACCAGCCCGGCGGCGTGAATGCGTCCCGCCTCAACGTCCTCCCGATTGATTCCGTAATTGCCAATATGCGGATAGGTCAATGTCACGATTTGCCGCGAATAGGACGGGTCAGTCAGAATTTCCTGATAGCCGGTGAGCGCGGTATTGAACACCACCTCGCCGGTGGTGATGCCGCCGGCGCCAATGGATCGTCCGCGAAACACCGATCCGTCAGCAAGCGCAAGAAGGGCAGGCTGAGCCTTGGGCACAGAAAACTCCGAAATCTCAGGGTAGGTAAAGAGTAGGCGAGTGAAGACTTAGACTTTGGCACGCCATGATTGAGGGCAAATTATACCTTCGAACGAGCGATCGGCAAACTTCAGGCGTCCCCGCTACCTGTAAAAGATGTCCCTGATGATCAGGGGGAAATAAGGTGATCTAACCCACCATCCATGTGAAGTTCGGTCAACTCGGTAAAACCACCGATCCATCGTCCGTCCACCACGATCTGCGGTACCGTGCGTGCCCCATGGGTGACAGTCGAGAATTCCTTCATGGCTTCTCGATCCAAATCGATCCGGACTTCGTCATAGTCGATAACCTGTTTATCGAGAAATGCCTTGGCCTTGACACAAATGGGACAGCTGCCCGTGCTATAAATTTTGACTTTTTTCATCTGAAAGTTGCGTTGGATGATGTTGCAGGGAATTCATCACGCCCATCGGTTACGGAAGGGCGGCCTCATTTAAGGTCCAAGACGTCGCGCATATCATAAAGCCCCGGTCCATTGCCTTGCAGCCACTTGGCCGCACGCAGCGCACCCTGCGCAAAGGTGGCGCGGCTGCTTGCCCGGTGAGTCAGCTCGACACGCTCGCCAATGCCCGCAAACATGAGGGTGTGGTCACCGACAATATCGCCACCGCGAATGGTCGCAAATCCGATTGTTTCAGGTCTGCGTTCCCCCGTCACCCCTTCCCTACCGTAGATTGCACAGGATTTGAGGTCGCGTCCAAGGGCGACCGACACTGCCTGACCCAGACCTAGTGCGGTTCCTGAGGGCGCGTCAACTTTGTGCCGATGATGGGCTTCGACGATCTCGATGTCATATGCGTTGCCCAGCACATGCGCCGCCGTCTCCGCGAGCTTCATGAGCAGGGTTACGCCAACGCTGAAGTTGGGCGCAAAGACGATCCCGATCTCCTTGGCTGCGTGCGCTATGGCGGCTTTGCCGATAGAATCGAAGCCGGTCGTACCGATAATAAGATTGACCCTTGCCCTGCGACAGGCATCAAGGTAAGCCAAGGTTGCTTCGGGACGAGTAAAATCAACCAGCACACCTGCGTCCCGTAAAGCAATATCGATGCTGTCAGTAATGACAACCCCCGGTCGACCGCCAAACAAGTTAACGTCGTGACCAATGCTGGGGTGACCGGCCCGCTCAAGTGCAGCATGAAGCGCACATTCAGGGTCGTCATCGACGGCACTTAACAGGGCCCGGCCCATGCGTCCGGAGATTCCGGAGATCACCGCTTTCAACACACTCATTTCCTTTTCGCACGCTTCGTTGGCAGTACACGTTCTTGCAGAATTAGCCACCGACCGTCCTGCAATCCCATGAGCAACTGCTTAATCACGTTATCGTGATACGCATCGGAACGATAGTGCTGGTTAAAGGTGACCAGCGCGTGCCCCGCACTCGGGAATTCAACGACCGGGGACTCAACCCTGACGTCGATCTTCTTCGAGAAATTCAGCAGGAGCCGGCGACGTTCTTCCCACTCCGCCCTGCTGAGTCCGCCCAACGGCTTGAAGTCGTTTGAATAGGCCTCAAGATAGCCCTGCTCATCGCGGGACGACCAAGCCTTGGCCCAATTCTGAACCGCGGCGAGCACAGCCGCTTCTGCGTCCGGCGCGACGGCGGCTTGCGGGAAGACGGGCATCACATCGGGCTTGATGGCGTCGGCATTGGTGTCGCTCTGCAATGCCACTGGCTGCGGCGCTGCATCGACCTTCGCAATCGCCGTGTGACCCCGCTTCGCGCCGATCGGTTTACCCGGCGTGGTATCCAATGGCGCGACAACCGACGTCTGCGCGTACGACGCCAGAGGCGAGCCCGCTCCACTTGAAGCGGCGGGTGTCGAAGGTGCAGGCACAGCGCTCTTGGGGTTGGATCCGGATACGCCCGAACCTGGTTGCTGCGCATTTAAGCTGTCTGAACGGGGAAGCGGCGCCTCGGATTCCGGCTTGACCGCTGTTTCCGGCGGCTGACCTTCCGATTGAGCCGATGGACCAGAAGAGGCAATTTGCGCAGGAAGAGGCGGCGCGACATTGCCCGCCGTAACGGCAACGTCTTCCTTGTGCCCGGGTTCGAGGAAGCCGTTAACTTGTATTTGGCTCAGCTGATCATGATCAAAAAACAGGGTTAAGCGCTTCTGCTCCGTCAGCCTGCCGGCTTTGCGGTAGCTGTACACATAGTCCCAGCGATTGTCGCGGAACGGATCAACGACGAGTGGCGTACCAAGCAGGAACCGGACTTGGGATCGAGTTAACCCCGGTTTGAGCTTATCTACCGTTTCCTGATCAATGACATTACCTTGCTGCACATCGATCTTGTGAGGGAATGAGGGCAATTGCGCCGTCGAGCAGGCCGCAAGAATTAGGACTGACAATAAAATAAGCGGTGTCCGCATAGCAGGAGTGAGGACGTGTGTGTCGAAAAGCGATATGATAACTGAGTTTCTTTCTCAATTCGGAGCCGCTGCCGTGAGCAACCCCAGCGACCTGAAAAATATCGGGTTAAAAGCCACCCTGCCGCGCCTGAAAATACTGGATATTTTCGAGCAGAGTGAAAAGCGTCACATGACTGCTGAAGAGGTCTATCGCCTGCTGTCCGACGAAGGGCTTGAAATTGGCCTGGCGACCGTCTATCGGGTATTGACGCAGTTCGAACAGGCCGGCATCCTGATACGCCAACACTTCGATTCTGACAAAGCGGTGTTCGAGCTCAATCAGGGGAATCACCATGATCACTTGGTATGCCTGCAATGTGGTCGCGTGGAAGAATTCTTAGACGCGGAAATCGAGAAGCGACAGAACAAGATTGCGGAACAGCGCGGGTTTGCCATTCACGACCATTCCCTGCAAATCTACGTGGACTGCATTAAGGATCCCTGCCCGCATCGGCCCAAAAAATAAGCATCTGGTTTAGCGGGCAACGGAAAATTCAAGCATCTCCTGCGCATGCTTGCGCGTCGTGGTGGTGATTTCTTGACCGCCGAGCATGCGCGCGATTTCCTCCACCCGTCCGCGGCTATCCAGTGGACGAATATGGCTCTGAAGGTGCTCGTTGACCATGACCTTGGTAACCTGAAGATGCTGATCGCCCCACGCGGCAACCTGGGGCAAATGGGTGATCACCAGCACCTGTTTTGTCTTGCCTAGCTGCGATAGACGACGGCCAACCGCCTCGGCCACCCCACCGCCAATTCCGACATCGACCTCATCGAGAATCAGTGTAGGGACGCCGGTCTGCCCCGACATTGCAGTTTGGATCGCGAGGCTAATACGCGACAGTTCGCCGCCTGAGGCCACTTTTTCGAGCGGCCCCGCTGCCAAGCCACCATGGCTGGACACGAAAAAACCGACTTCTTCCATACCGGTGGCCCGCGGCCCCTCAAGCGGCTGAAGACGCACTTCAAAGCGTGCGTCCGAGAGTGCGAGTTCCGAAAGCGCGCCATTTACGGTACGTGCCAGATCCTTGCCCGCCTGTTTGCGCAACCGCCCCAATTGAACCGCCAGATCCCGGTATTTCCCTAGCGCCGATTCTTCTGCCCGCCTCAATGAATCCACATCGTCCGCCTGGTTAAGTGCATCCAACCGGGCCTGCATATCGCGAATCAGCTCCAGGAGCTGTTCGGCTGGCATTCGATACTTGCGCGAAAGACGATGCACCTCGCCCATTCGCCGATCCAGATCACCTAGCCGTTCTGGATCCAGGCTTAGCCGATCGGCATAATGCCGCAATGCGTGCAGCGCCTCATCAAGCTGGGCCTGGCTCGCCACAATCAGTTCGCCGACGGGCGCGAGCGTCGCATCGTACTCGGCCAGTTCGTGCAGCTGACGCTCAAGCGCGACCAGCCGCGGAAGTAACGCATCCTCGCGATCATCGAGCAGCGCCAGCGCATGGGCGCAGCCTTCCATTAGTGCAGTGCTATGCGAAAGTCGTCCCTGCTCTGACTGAAGTTCACTCCAGTCTTCGATATCCTTCATCGCCGGCAGCAGGTCCGCCAGCGCAACGGTCAATGACTCACGTTCCATGGCCCGTTCCCGCCCAAGAGTATGGGCCTCTTCCAGGCGGCTTCGCGCGGTCTTCCAAATGCGCCATGCCTGCGCAACCTGTTCGACTTCAGCCTCGGCACCGCCAAAGCTATCGAGTAGGCCGCGCTGAATGTCGGTCCTCAGTAACGCGTGATGCGCACGTTGGCCATGTATATCGACGAGTAGATCACCGGCCTGTTTGAGCTGGGCGAGCGTTACCGCAGAACCATTGATAAACGCCCTTGACCGCCCATTGCTATCGATCACGCGGCGCAACAAACATTCCCCGTGCTCGGCCGCCAAGCCCGATTCCTCCAGCCACCGCTTGCATTCCGGAAGCCGGGCAATGTCGAATTCGGCACTAATTTCCGCGCGCTCGGCACCCGGTCGGATTACTCCCGCCTCACCCCGGGCACCCAGCGCCATCGCTAAAGCATCCACCAGCAACGATTTACCGGCGCCCGTTTCCCCCGTAAGCACTGTCAGCCCCGAGCGGAAACTCACCTCCAGTTGCTCGACCAGAATGAAATCCCGTAGGCTGATGTTCTGGAGCATACTAAAGCTTATGCCCCCAATGCAGTTTTTGCCTGAGGGTCGAGTAGTAGCTGTGATCGAGCGGGTGGAGAAGCGTCGCTGGCCGCACGGCCCGATAGATTTGAAGCCGGTCACCCGCTACCATATCCACATATTTCTGCCCGTCGAAATGAGCGCGGCAATCGTCGGCGAACACGATGCGGATTTCCACGTGCGAATCCCCGTTCACTACAATCGGGCGAGCAGACAAGGTATGCGGACAAATGGGAACCAGCGCAAGGGCCACTAGCGCCGGGTGCAAAATAGGGCCGCCTGCGGACAGCGCGTACGCAGTCGATCCAGTAGGAGTTGCGACCACTACCCCATCCGAACGCTGGCTGTAGACGAATTCCTCATCAATTGAAACTTCAAATTCAATTAACCGCCCCGTGCCAGCCTTACTCACCACCACATCATTGAACGCGCTGGCCTCGAACACGGGTTGCTGATTGCGAAGCACACGTGCTTCAAGCAAGATCCGATCTTCTGCCTGATAATGCCCCGTCAGAATCTCTGCCAGCTCGGTTTCCATCTCTTCCATGGAAAGATCCGTTAGAAACCCAAGTCGCCCCTGATTGACACCGATAAGTGGAATCCCAAAGGGCGCCAGCACGCGAGTAATGGAAAGGATCGTTCCGTCGCCCCCAAGGGCAATCGCCACGTCAGCCATTTTTCCAATGTCCGATAGGTTCTCCAGCCGGTAGCCGGGAATGTCGAGTTTTTCAGCGGTCTGCCGCGCAATGATCACCTTAAAGCCGCGATGCACAAGGAAGCGCGCAAGACGTAAGATCGAATCACCGATATCGCTGTCGTATTTGCCCACTAGGGCCACTGTTTTGAATGAGGTGTGCATGCCGACGATTATATTAGCAGGCCGATGAAAAACGTGGAGCGAAGGTCCGTGGCAGGGTCGAAATCAGCGAAGTGGCAAACTTAACATACCGCAGGTTAGTATTTGGGGTCCCAGCCAGTCCTGCGTGTGGCTTCCTCCGAAAGTGGTCGCCGGCCTGCTAGAATCGACCCATGCTTACCGAGCGTGCACGTATCCTGCTGAAAACTTTGGTGGAACGCTACATCACCGGAGGCGAACCCGTGGGCTCGCGCACCTTGTCGAAACACTCTGGGCTCGACCTTTCTCCCGCCAGCATCCGTAACATCATGGCGGATCTTGAAGACCTCGGGTATGTGATCAGTCCTCACACGTCATCCGGCCGTATTCCCACCCCAAAAGGTTACCGGCTATTTGTCGATTGCCTCATGACTGTGCAACCCCTGGAGAGTACTGCACGTAGCCAGTTGGAGCACCAATTGGCGCCAAACGATCCGCAAAAGCTTATCGCTTCCGCGTCTAATCTCCTCTCTGAATTGACCCGGTTCGCTGGACTGGTGCTGACGCCGCGCCGTAATCCGGCCTTCCGCCAGGTTGAGTTCTTAAGCCTGTCCGACAAGCGGGTTCTGCTTATTATCGTCACCCAGGAAGGGGAAGTGGAAAACCGTGTGCTCGTGACCGATCACAGCTACACCCCAAGCCAGTTGGTCGAATCGGCCAACTACTTCAACCACCACTTCGCCGGGCTCACGTTTGATCAGGTCAGAATCAAGCTCAAGGAAGAATTGGGCAAGCTTCGCGATGATATGACACCGTTGCTATCGGCTACCGTGGACGCCGGGAGCGAGGCGATGGACACTGGACGCGATCCGGTCGTGGTCTCAGGACGCCGCAACCTGCTCAATGTCGATGATCTGTCATCCAACGTACGCAACCTCCGCAAGCTGTTCGATGCGTTCGAGCAGAAGACCGTACTGCTGCAACTACTTGAGCAGTCGCGCCTGGCACAGGGCATACAGATTTTCATCGGCGGTGATTCCGAACTCTTGCCGCTTGACGAATGCAGCATGGTCACCGCGCCATACGAGGTAGACGGCCAAGTCGTCGGCACGCTCGGCGTCGTTGGACCCACGCGCATGGCCTATGAGCGCGTCATCCCGATTGTTGACATTACGGCGCGGCTGCTCTCCCATGCCCTTTCGCAGCATTGATGCTCGCGACACACGTTGCCCGTCCTCCTGCGAACAACGTGCGGCAATTTAGCCCAGCGATGCGGCAAGTGGCACCGTTTGCCGCTCATCGGTCCTCCTTCCCATGACTCGTTTGTTGGAGAAACTCCAGACCTAATATGCGCTATCACGACGAACCGGAATTCAAGCATGGTCGCCTGGAGCGCACCGGGATTCTACTTATCAACCTAGGCACGCCCGATGCGCCTACGCCTGCCGCGCTACGCCGCTATCTGAAGGAGTTCTTATCCGACCCGCGTGTCGTCGAAATTCCCCGGGTTCTTTGGTGGGTGATTTTAAATGTCATCATTCTCAATGTGCGCCCGGAGAAATCGGCGAAGAAATATGCATCGATCTGGTCCGCCGAGGGCTCGCCCTTGAATTTCCATACGCAAAAGCAGGCCAAGCTGTTAAAAGGCTGGATCGGTGAACGGATCAATTCACCTTTCCAGGTCGACTACGCCATGCGCTACGGTCAACCGTCCATCTCGGATGCCCTGGACAAACTGAAGGTATCTGGCTGTGACCGTATTTTTATACTACCCATGTATCCGCAATATGCGGCGGCAACCACGGCCACCGCCCTCGATATGATCGGGCAGCATCTGGCACGCGTACGCAATCAACCGGCACTTCGTACAGTCAAGCATTTTCATGATCACCCCGCCTATATTAATGCTTTGGCTGCCAACATCCGTGAGTACTGGCAGCGTGAAGGTCGGCCCAGCGTATTGGTCTTGAGCTTTCACGGCCTGCCCCGTCACGCCCTGGACAAGGGTGACCCCTATCACTGTGAATGCCAAAAAACCGCACGCCTCCTGGTGGAACGCCTCGGCCTGGACGAGAAACAGTACAGAGTCAGTTTCCAGTCCCGCTTCGGCAAAGCCGAGTGGCTTAAACCCTATACCGCCAAAACGCTGGAAGAGCTTGGCAGGGCCCACACCGAGCGCGTTGATGTCGTTTGCCCGGGATTTGTTGCTGATTGTCTGGAAACCCTGGAGGAAATTGCCCAGGAAGGTCGTGACACTTTTCTCAGCGCGGGTGGCAAATTGTTCCATTACATTCCTGCGCTAAACGAATCTGCGGCCTGGATTGATGCGCTGGGACAGATCGCGCTGGAAAACCTCGGGAGTTGGGTGAGCGGCATGTGGGATCAGGACAAATCCCAGCGTGAGTTGGCGGAGTCGGCGATTCGGGCAAAGGCGGCAGGAGCTTAACGGCCCAAGCCCAGTCTGGAAGCGGCGGCTGCAAGGACGGTGAAGAATGATCGCGCCTGCGCAAGCGGTGCTGGCGTGGCAATGGCCTGATGATAGTGCACAGCCCAGTTCCCCTCCATTCGCATAATGGTCCCCGTGGCTTGTACATAACCGCGCTCCACCGCGCCCCACGCTCATCCTGCTTAGGTCAAGACCACTCGGATGCGCTGCCTCGATCCGACGCGCACCGGCCTCCTGCCAGCGAGCGAGTAAATCGGGCCTCTGCCCAAGGGCACGACGCCGACCGCGAAAGCGACCGATAGACATCTGACTGCGTGACGCATTCAGCTGCGTTCAAACACCAAGTTCATCTGCAGATCACTCGCTTCGTAATATATTCCCGCTGCTGAAGTATGATAGTGTGCGGATACCGACGGGTGTCCGAGGAATGACGTGGTGGAAAATGCCGGAATGTGCCGCTCATTGGGAACGCGCAGTCGGGATTGCCGCGGGGCGAATTGGCAATCTTACAGGCATCACGACGTCAACATTGATAGCTCAGGCCCAGTGCGCCCCCAGGACGAAGGCTTTGCTCGAAAAATTGCCCGCGACGATAAGACCGCATGCCTGCACGAGACGCGCATTGGTCTGTCCATGAAGCGCGCTGCCGTCGGCGCCCGCGAGAAGCAGGCGCAGGCTCAATGCCGACTTCAATCGGAGGCGCGTTGCTTTTTAGAACAGCCGGACGAGGCCACGGTTTAGTGATGGAGGAGCGTCGCGTCCCCGCACCGAACGTTTTGATCATAGAGGACGAACCGCAGATACGTCGGTTCGTCCGCACCGCACTCGAAAGCGAGGGTTGCATCGTCGCCGAAGCGGAAAACAGCGCGCGGGGTCTGGTCGAAACGGGTACACGCAGGCCTGACCTCGTTATTCTGGACCTGGGTTTACCTGACCGTGATGGCGTCGATAG